>JBGQLL010000200.1:0-6281 GCA_041500065.1 Pseudolabrys sp. | reverse complement strand
GGCATGGCCTTCACCCGGTATGGCACGATCAATCTCGCCAACGCGCGTCACGCCAATGACAAACGCCCGCTTGACCCCGAGAGCCCGCACCCGGCTGCGCGGACATATTCGCGCGCCTATTTGCATCACCTCACCAAAGCCAACGAGATGTTGGGCGCGGTGCTGCTATCAACCATCAATCTCGCCTACTACCAGACGTTAATGGCCGGACTGCGCGAGGCGATTGCCGCCAGGCGATTCGTCGAGTTCCGCGACTTTACCATTGCGCAATGGGAGCGGGGCGATCTGCCGGCCCTATAGCCGGGCAGGGGTTGTCTCGCCCGGATCGCTTGGCTAAAGGCACCCCATGAACGTCCACGCCGGATTTCTCAGCCATCGCCGCAAGCCGCGCTTCAAGTTGCCGCCTGGCAGTTGCGACGCCCATTGCCACGTATTCGGCCCGGCGGCGAAGTTCCCCTATGCGCCAAACCGGCGCTACACGCCCGCCGACGCGCCGAAGGAAATGCTGGCGGCGCTGCATGCGCATTTGGGTATCGAGCGCGCGGTTATCGTGCAGGCAAGCTGCCACGGCACCGATAATGCCGCCATGCTTGACTGCATCGCCTCCGATCCCAAGCGTTACCGTGGCGTTGCCATTGTCGACGACAATTTCAGCGACAAGGATTTCAACACGCTCGATCGTGGTGGCGTGCGCGGGGTGCGTTTCAATTTCGTCAAGCATCTCGGTGGTGCCCCCGATATGGCCGTGTTCAATCGCACTATCGACCGCATCAAAGGGCGTGGCTGGCATGTTGTTCTGCACGTCGATGCGCCCGATATCATTCCGCTGTCCGAAATGATGCGGGAACTGCCGCTGCCGTTCATCGTCGATCACATGGGCCGGGTGCCGGCCGCGGCCGGTGTCGATCAACCGCCGTTGCAGGCGCTCATCGAGCTTTCGCGCCTCGAAAATTGCTGGATCAAGGTCTGCGGCTCGGAACGAATCTCCATGCCGCCTTACGATGCGGCCGTACCGATTGCGCATGCGCTTGTTGCGGCGGCGCCAGCACGCGTGTTGTGGGGCACCGATTTTCCGCATCCGAACGCAACCCACGAAGCGGATGAGGCGGATTTGGTCGATCTCGTGCCGCAATTTGTGCCAGACCCGCTGGCGCAGAGGCGACTGCTGGTGGACAATCCCGCGCGGCTTTATGGTTTCAGCTAAACAATAATAAGACGAAGAAAATCCTGGAGGACACGCACTATGACAAAGAGACTTTTTGATACGATCGCGCGCCGAACCGCGCTGTTGATGCTGGCAGCGTTTGCCGCGGCACTTGCGCCGCAGGCGCAGGCCGCCTGGCCCGAAAAGCCGATCAAGTTCGTGCTGCCGTTTGGTGCCGGCGGCGTTGCCGACGTCACGGCGCGAATCCTCGCCGACAAGCTCAGCCAGAAGCTCAACCAGCGTGTCGTGGTCGAGAATATGCCCGGACCTGGCGGCATTGCCGCGGCGCGCGCCGTCATCACCTCGCCGCCCGATGGCTATACGATGGCCTGGGTCACCAATGGTACAGCCATCAGCGTCGCGACCTTCCAGAGTCTGCCGTTCGACCCTGTGAAAGATTTTGCGATGGTCTCGATGGCGGGCACCTTCGACCTGGTTTTCGTGGTCAACAGCCAATCCGAATACAAGACGCTGGCGGATTTCCTCAAGGCGGCAAAGGCCAATCCCGGCAAACTCAATATCGGGACGATCGTGGCCGGCAGCACGCAAAATCTCGGCGGGGAGTTGTTCAAGTCGCTGGCTGGACTCAACGTGCAGATCGTCCCGTACAAGAATTCACCCGATATCGTGGTGGCGCTGCTGCGCAACGATGTGCAGATGATGATCGATTTTCCGCCTGCGGTGGCCGGCCAGGTTGCAGACAACAAGCTGCGCATTCTGGCGAGTTCCAGTCCGCAGCCGTCGCCGCTGCTGCCGGGTGTGCCGACCGCCGATCAGGCCGGAGTGAAAGGCTACGAGGTGATCTCGTGGAACGGCGTCGGGGCGCCGAAGGATACGCCGAAAGAGGTCATCGACATGATGAACAAGGCGATGGGCGACGTGCTTGCCATGCCGGACGTGAAGGAGCAGCTCGCCAAAGTGGGCGTGATCGCGAAAGCGAGTACGCCGGCCGAGCTGATGGCGCGCCTGACCACGGACATCAAGAAGTGGAACGAGGTGGTCGACAAGGCGGGCATCGCGCGGAAGTAGCGCGCGGCGGCACCAATCCCGCGCAAGGATAAAAACGACAATGAATAAAAAGAAACTCTCGGTCGCCGTGGTCGGCGCAGGCATGGGCGGTCTGGCTGTCGCAGCAACGCTGCGGCGCGTCGGCATCGATGTCCAGGTTTATGAGCAGGCACCGCGCTTCGCGCGAATCGGAGCCGGCATCCAGATGATGCCGAATTCGATGAAGGTGCTGCGTGGCATCGGGATAGAAGAGCGGCTGCGCAAGACGTCGTTTGCCCCGTATTCGCATCTCAATCGCGACGGCACCACCGGCGAAATCACGCGCGAGCTGCCGATGCCGGAAGGTCTCTACAACGCGCCATATCTCTGCATGCATCGCGCCGACCTGCACGACGCGCTCGCCTCCGCCGTTCCGGGCGACATCGTCAATCTCGGGAAGAAGCTGGTTGGTCTCGATCATGCTCGCGGACAAGTCACGCTGCGTTTTGAAGATGGCACCAGCGCCACGGCCGACGCCGTGGTCGGCGCGGACGGCGTGCATTCGATCGTGCGCGATATCGTGGTTGGGCCTGACGAGCCGATCCACAAGGGCCGCATTGCCTATCGCGCGGTGTTTCCAGCCAGGCTGATGGGCGGCTTCGATATTGGACCGTCGCGCACGAAATGGTGGGGCACCGATCGTCACATCGTCATCTATTACACGACCAAGACGAAGAGCGAGGTCTACTTCGTCACCAGCGTGCCCGAGCCGGCCGAGTGGCTTACGCGCGAATCCTGGTCGGCCAAAGGTGACGTGAAGGAATTGCGCGAGGCCTATGAAGGCTTCCACCAGGATGTACGCAATGTGCTGGGAGCCTGCCCGGATTGTCACAAATGGGCGATCCTCGAGCGCGAGCCGCTGCCGCGCTGGAGCGACGGGCGCGTTGTGTTGCTAGGTGATGCCGCACATCCGATGACGCCCTATATGGCGCAGGGCGCCGCCACTTCGATTGAAGACGCCGCAATTCTTGCGCGCTGCCTCGACGTGGTGAACGGCGAAGACGTCGAGGGTGCCTTCAAACGCTACGAGGTGCACCGCAAGCCACGCACATCCGTGGTGCAGGCGATCTCCAGCGCCAACACATGGATGCGCGACGAGCGCGGCGGTGATACGAGCTGGCTCTACGGCTACGACGCCTGGAACGCGAATCTCGATCAGCCCGCCGCCCATCCGCAGGCACAGGCAGCTTAGAAAGCCTCACGCGTTTTCTCGGCCGTCATGCCCGGCCCTGTGCCGGGCATCCACGTCTTATGTTCGGGAAGGCGTGGATGGCCGGGACGAGCTACGGCCCGCCATAGAGCCAGGCGATGCCATCGTAGCTTTCCTCCGGCGTGCGCGCGCCAAGCGCGTGCGCACGTAGCTCTGCGGTAACGCCGCGGGCGTGATACACCTCGCCATAAACGCGCGCCATGATCTGCGTGCGGCCCGTGCGCAGATACCGGTCCTGCTCATATGCCTTGAAGGCTTTGGCCGGATCGTCTGGCGACGCTGCAACTTTCTTCGCCAGCACGATCGCGTCTTCGGTCGCCATGCACGCGCCTTGCGCGAGATACTGCAACATCGGGTGAGCGGCATCGCCGAGCAAAGTGATGCGGCCCGATGTCCAGTTCTTCACCGGCTCGCGATCGCACAGGACCCACATGCGCCAGGTTTCGATGCGCTCGAGCATGCGCACCACCTCCGGCACCTGCATCTTGAAGTGCTGCCACATGACGTCCTTGCTGCCTTCGGCATTCCATCCTTCCTCGTAGTGATCGGAGTGGAAGACTGCGACCAGATTGTAGAGTTCGCCGCGCCGCAAAGGGTAATGCACGAAATGAGTGCGCGGGCCGGCCCATAGCACGACGTCGGGGCGCCAAAGATCCTTCGGCACGTCCTCGCGCTTGAGAACGCCGCGATAGGCAATGTGCCCGGAGACCCGCGGCTTGCCGTCGCCGACCACGCTGTCGCGAATCTTTGACCACATGCCGTCGCAGCCGATCAGGGCGCGGCCCTCGACGGTCTCGCCGTTGTTGAGCAAGACCGTGACGTGGTCGCCGTGATCCTTGAACGCGTCAACACGGCGGCTCGTTTCCAGCGTGATCAAATTGCTGCCCTGGCAGGCCTTGAGGAACGTGCCATGGATATCGGCGCGATGGGTGACGCCGTAGGGCTGGCCGAACCGTTTCAGGAACGCCTCGCCCAGCGGAATGTTGGTGATGAGTTTGCCGGTCAGCGCATCGCGCATTTCCTGCGCGGGCGGGCGATGGGCATCGGCAAGAACAGCATCCTTGAGGCCGACCTTTTCCAGCACGCGAAAAATGTTCGGCCCGAGCTGGATGCCGGCGCCGACTTCGCGGAATTCGGGCGACTGCTCGAAAACCCGCACCGGAAAGCCCTCATGGGCAAGCGCGTAGGCGGTAATCAGTCCGCCAATGCCGCCACCGGAAATCAGGAAGGGGGCGGAGCCGCCATTCATACGCGCCATGGACTGAACCTCAATTACGCAGACCGAGCCGGATTTGTGACGACCATAAAACCTGAATAGCCCGACGAAAAGCGCGTTCTCATGGCAATAAAAAACCCGCCGGCAAGGTGCCGGCGGGCTATTACCGAATCTGATCGAGACCTACTTGTTGACCTGGCCGCGGACTTCGCCGCCTTTGTTGGCTGCGGTGTGCACGTTGACGTACCACTTGCCCGCCATAAGCTCTTCTGCCTGGGCATCGGTCAGCGTCGCCGACCCTTCAAACGAACCTTTGTCGGCGCCCGTGATTGGCACCGCCACGCCGCCGTTCTTTCCGGCTTCGCCGGCATGGAAGTGCGCCGCAGTCGCCGGGCCGCTCAGGCCGGAAACAGTGCCCTTCCAGGATAATTTCTTGCTGGCCGTATCAAAGGTTGCGGTCACTGAACCCGAGCCCTTGCTGTCGGTCGGCGGGACCTCGCTGGCGCCCTTCAAGTCGGCCTTCAGGTTGACGTTGGCCGCGAAAGACGGGCTGGCAATCGCGAGTGCGGCAACGCAGGCAAGCAAAATCGTCGTTTTCATATGTGGCTCCTCCTAGAGTGCGTTTACGCACCCATGCTGCAAACACCGTACTCTATCACCTATTCCCGGCATAGCAGCGCGCTTGGGCCTCAATTGGAGGTCAGCGATATGGAGGTGCTGGACGGCTCACCGCAGGCGTCACATTCCCAGTGGTGGCGGATCTCGCCGCCCTCGATGAATTCGGACGCGATTGGCGCGACCATCAGGTCGTCGCAATGGGGACAGCGTACGGGAGTGGCGAAAGCGCGGAGGGCAGAGAACCCCGTCCAATATTCCTGAAGATGCATGTCACGGCCTCCTTTTTCTCCCCCACCGTAGGCGCGAGGTAGCGGCGTATCGTGGCAACGACGAGACGCTTTGATGAAACTGTGGTGTCCGGAACACTGAACTTTTACGACAGAATGTGACGTCAGCTTCTCGCCATTTTGCGCGCCGGACAGTGATTATCGCAGTTCTGGGGACCGCAAGCAGGCCCGGGTGCGCCGCAGTGAACAAAGTTTCGACGATTTCGGAAGATGACGGCTCAAAATAAAAAGGGACCGCCGGGAGCAGTCCCTACGGTTTGCCGAAAATTGGGGACACCCTGGTTAAGGGGATCGACATTCCGCACGCACAGCCTCGTTCGAGAATCCGATTTCCTCTGTGAACTAGCTCACACCCGAAAGGGAATTTATTCTTGAATCTGGCGGCGGCTATTGCCTGCGGACGGCAATCAATAACAGGCGGTCGTCCGTCGTCCTCGGCATTGCGGGGCCCGCAGGCGGGGTCGTAGTGGTAAGTGGGTAGGGCGGATAGACATAGTCGTGGTCGAGCGGCAACCGCCCCTGAAGCCCGCGTATCCTCGGTGGAGGAGGATGCGGCAAGCATCACTCCAGGAAATTCGTTTTTCAAAATAGTGAGGCGGTCCCAGTCGTAGCAGTTGTGGCTTCTGCCGGCCGGCGACCGCCCCAAGCGGACAAGCCCCCCGGGCCCCCGCTTGGCTGCACTTGTTAAACCTTGATTGG
>JBGQLL010000199.1:0-6351 GCA_041500065.1 Pseudolabrys sp. | reverse complement strand
CCACCTGCAAAGCGGTGCGGTTCTTTTCTATGCCGGCGAACTCGCCGATGGCGGTTATGTCATTCAAGAAGGCTCGCTAGTCCTGGAGCCGGGCACTCTTTTGGAGGGCAAGGAAATCACCGTGGGTCCAGGCACTCTGGTCGGGGAGTTGGCCTTGCTGACCAACACGGTGTGTCAGGCAACAGCGATCGCGAAAGAACCGACCGTCGTTGTGCGTATATCACGCAATCTATTCCGCAAGATGCTCGAGGGCTATCCTGCCGCCGCGGAGAAGTTGCGTGAAAGCATGACCGAGCGCTTGCAAGCCTGGTCGACCGAGCTGGCAGGTGTGAAGCGAGTGCTGGAGACTGGCGAAAAGCACTAAGTGCTTTCAACCAACATGATCAGAGCTCGATCGTCGCCGTCACCGGCACGTGGTCGGAGGGGCGCCTGGCGCCGCGGTAATCCTTGGCAATGTTGATCGCCGACACGCGATCGGCGAGTGCGTCCGACGTCCAGATATGGTCGAGTCTGCGACCGCGATCAGCGGCGCGCCAATTGTCCATCGCGCGATAGCTCCACCAGGTATAGAGCTTCTCCGGTTCGGGCGTGTGCACGCGCATGCAATCGATCCAGCCTCCCGCCTTTTGCGCAGCAAGAAGTTTCTCGCATTCGACCGGAGTATGAGAGACCACCTTGATCATCTGCTTGTGGCTCCAGACGTCGTGCTCAAGCGGCGCCACGTTGAGATCACCGACGAGGATCGCGCGCTGCGAGTTTTCCGAGCGCAAGCCGGCACGTGCGGACATTTCGTCAAGAAAGGCGAGTTTGTGTTCGAACTTCACATTGACGGCCGGATCCGGCTCGTCACCTCCGGCGGGGACGTAGAAGTTGTGCAGGACGATTTGATCTTTCAATTTTGCGCGTTCGCCCAGCACGACCGAGATATGCCGGCAATCGGCCTTGCCGCAGAAATTTTGGATGTCGACGTTTTCGAACGGCAGGCGCGAGAGCACCGCCACGCCATGATAACCTTTTTGCCCACTGAGCGCCGCGTGCTCATAGCCCAGGCGCTTGAAGCGCTTGATCGGAAAAGCGTCGTCGGGGCATTTGGTTTCCTGCAGGCAGAGCACGTCAGGCCGCGTGCTTTTCAAGAACCTGGCAACCAGGTCAATACGCAGCCGGACCGAATTGATATTCCAGGTGGTGACCTTGAGGGGCATGGTCTCTAACATACTTGCAATGTCATGCCTCGCGAGAGCGGGACGTCTATTGCCCACTGATTTTTAAGTGCGACCGGATTGCCTGTCGAAATTTATCCCCGCGATGACGGGGTCAGGCATCGGCAGCCATAATGATCAATTGCGATAGCGCGTGTAATCGATCTTGAACAACGCAGGGTCGGGCCGCTTGCTGGTGTCGAGATTGTAAACCGCAACTGTCGTGTCATAGCCTTGCGGATCGGTCACCGTCCATTGCTTGAGCTGCATGTCCTTGGCGCTGAACATGATCATCAGCCGGCTGGTACCGACGATGCCGCTCTTTTCCTCTGCCACGACTGTGACAAACACGTTGTCCGCGTAGACCGCGACCAAGTGTGTGTCCTTCGTCAAGTCAACGCGATCCGCGAGCAGGAAGCGCAATGGCGTCTGCGACAACGGATAGACGTCCTGAGTAGCCAGGCGGCGGTCGCGCACCACCACGGAGGAGCCGTCTGCGATCAGCTCTATGGGGCTCGGGTCGTCATATTCGAAGCGCACCCGGCCTGGTTTTGAGATGAAGAAATCACCCTGTGTGCGGCTGCCGTCGGGGCCAACCTGAATGAATTTTCCGGTCAGCGTCTGTACACCGGAAAGATAGCTGTTGACGCGATCCACGATCGCGCGTTGTTCCGTGCTGAGGGTGCCTGCGGAGCCAGGCTTGCCGAGCAGGGCGGCGAAAGGATTCGTAATGGGGTTGGGCGCCTGAGTCGGTTGCGCCGTCTGTACCAGGCTTGGAGCTGCCGGCTTCGCGGCGGGAGCGATAACCGACCCGGTGGTGGTGGAATTGGGCTGCGCTTGCGGCACGGACGGCCTTGGAGCCGGGAGCGGAACCGCCTGGGCGGCTGCTGCGGAGACAGAAAGGCAGGCAAACAACGCGGTAAAGGCCAGTTTGTGACCAGTTCGCGTCCTGTGTTGTGCCGCCATCACGTTCTCCGCCCTGCGCCCCGCGGTATCGCGATTGGTCGTATATGGGCCGGCTGTGGCGATTTCGCGACGCGCGAATCCCAGCCGAATCCGGCTTAATCGCGAACCGGGCGATTCTCAATAGCGGTCGTCGGCAGGATTCTCAGGAATCAGGATCTCGCGCTTGCCGGCATGGTTCGGCTGCCCGACGATGCCTTCTTCTTCCATGCGCTCCATGATGGTGGCGGCGCGATTGTAGCCGATCTGAAGGCGGCGCTGGATATAAGACGTCGAAGCTTTGCGGTCACGTTTCACGATGGCGATGGCCTGTTGATAGAGGTCACTGCCTTCAGACTGGCCCATGGATGTGGCGTCGAATACGGGATTGCCAAATTCATCCTCTTCATCGCCGCCGGCGGTCACTTCCTCCAGATATTCCGGCGTGCCTTGCGACTTGAGGTGCCGCACGACTTTTTCGACTTCCTCATCCGACACGAAGGGACCATGCACGCGGCTGATCCGGCCGCCGCCGGCCATGTAGAGCATGTCGCCCTGACCGAGCAGCTGCTCGGCGCCCTGCTCGCCCAGGATCGTGCGGCTGTCGATCTTGGACGTGACCTGGAACGAGATGCGGGTCGGGAAGTTCGCCTTGATCGTGCCGGTGATGACATCCACCGAGGGACGCTGCGTCGCGAGAATGACGTGGATGCCGGCGGCGCGCGCCATCTGCGCCAGGCGCTGGATGGCCGCCTCGATATCCTTGCCGGCGACCATCATCAGGTCGGCCATCTCGTCGACGATCACCACCAGGAACGGCAGCGGCTCGAGCTCGAGCTGCTCCTTCTCGTAGATGGCCTCGCCGGTCTCCTTGTCGTAACCGGTGTGGACGGTGCGGGTGAGCGTCTCGCCCTTGGCTCTGGCTTCCGCCACGCGTGCATTATAGCCCTCGATGTTTCGCACGCCGAGCTTCGACATTTTCTTGTAACGGCCTTCCATCTCGCGCACCGCCCATTTGAGCGCGACGATCGCCTTTTTCGGATCGGTGACGACCGGCGTGAGTAGATGCGGGATGCCGTCGTAGACCGACAGCTCGAGCATTTTGGGATCGACCATGATCAACCGGCACTGGTCGGGCCGCAGCCGATAGACCAGCGACAGGATCATGGTGTTGATCGCGACCGATTTGCCGGAGCCGGTGGTGCCGGCGATCAGCAGATGCGGCATGCGCGACAGATCGACGATCACCGATTCACCGCCGATCGTCTTGCCGAGACAGAGCGGCAATTTGGCCGCGTTCTCGTTGTAATCCATCCCGGTGAGCAGCTCGCGCAAGTAGACCTTCTCGCGCGTCGGATTGGGCAATTCGATGCCGATAGCGTTGCGGCCTGAAACGACCGCGACGCGCGCCGACACCGCACTCATCGAACGGGCAATGTCGTCGGCGAGTCCGATGACGCGGGAGGACTTGATGCCGGGCGCCGGTTCAAGCTCATAGAGCGTGACCACCGGGCCGGGGCGCGCGTTGATGATTTCGCCGCGCACTCCGAAGTCCTGCAAGACACTTTCCAGCGCGGTGGCGTTGCCTTCGATGATATCGCGCGGCAAGGTGGTGCGTTCGCTGGCGCGCGCTGCGGCCAGGAAATTGAGCGAGGGAAGTATGTAGCCGTTGCCGGAGCGGCGCGCGGGCGTGCGCGGTGCGGCGCGCCTGCGCGGCGCCGGCGCCTCTTCGTCATACTCATCGTCATCTTCATAGGACGCGCCGCCGTCGAAGCGTGGCTCGTGCCGTGGACCCCCGGCGAGCGGCATCGGCACACGCGAACGCGTCTCGCCGCGGATCATGCGCCCAATGCGCGCTTTCCAGCTCAACAGCGCATGAACGATCATGCCGAGCCAGGGCGAACCTTGATCGTCCTCGACTTCCTCCTCGTCGTCCTCGACTTCTTCGTCGATCGCGCGCACGACCCGCTTTTTGGTGCGACCGGACACGCCGGCGGCGAACATCAGCGTCATCGCGGTGGCGAGGCCGAATACAACGCACAAGACAAGCCGCGTGAAACCTGCAATCGGCGAGCCGAAAATCATCGCGGGCAATCGCAGCATCGCATCGCCCGCAACGCCGCCAAGGCCGGTTGGAAGGGGCCACGAACCGATGTGGGGCAATGTCGCAGCGAAGGCCGCAGCAAGGAACGTGGCAACAATCCAGAAGAGACTGCGCCATCTCTCTCCAACCGGCTTGTGCGAGAGCAACCGCCAGCCGAGCAGCACTTCCGGAGCGAGCAGCAGGATGGCCGCGAGACCGAGCAGCTGCATGGCCAGATCGGAAAAGATCGCGCCGGGATAGCCGAGGATATTGTGGACCGGTTTTTGGGTGGCATGGCTGAGGGACGGGTCCTGCACCGACCAGGTCGCGAGCGCGAGCGCGCCGAGCAGCGCCAGCGTCATCAACGCCAGGCCGGCGAGTTCGCTCAGGCGCCGCCGGATGATGTCGCGAAAATGATCCGCGACGAAACCGATGACATCGAGGCTGCGATCTGTTGCCCGCATGCGTTTACATCCCTAACCGAGAACCGCGACGAGGCGATGCAACGCCTCGGCCGTGGCCGTCTTGTCCTGCACCATGGCGACGCGAATGTAGTCCGCCCCCGGATTGCTGCCGTCGGTCTGCTCGCGCGCAAGGTACCGTCCTGGGACCACGCGGACGCCGGCTTCCGCCCAGAGCCGTTTGGTGACGATCTCGCTGCCGCCTTGTTTCGAGACATCGAGCCAAAGGAAAAATCCGCCGGCCGGCCGCTCGTAGCCGTAGCGGTTGCCGATGATCTGGTCGGCGAGATCGAACTTGGCGGAATAAAGCATGCGGTTCTCCCTCACGTGCGCTTCATCGCCATAAGCGGCAATCGCCACGTGCTGCGACGGTGTCGGCACCTGCGGCGCCGCCACATTGCGCAATTCGAGATAGGGAGCGAGGAAGCGCCGGTCGCCGGCCGCAAACCCGACACGCAGACCGGGAAGATTCGATCGCTTGGACAGCGAATGAAAAACCACAACGTTGGCGAAATCGGGCCCTGACGCTTCCAGCATGCCGGGCGGCGCGTGCTCGCTGTAGATTTCGCAATAACATTCGTCGGCGAACACGAGGAAACCGAAACGACGCGCAAGCCCCGCCAGTTTCTCGAGATAGCCGCGACTGGCGACCGCGCCCTGCGGGTTCGACGGCGACGCGATGTAGCAGGCGACCGTGCGGGCGAGCAGCGCGTCATCGAGTGTTTCGAGATTGGGCAGGAAACCACTCTCGCGCGTTGCGGGCAGATAGACCGGTTCGCAGTCGGCCGCGAGTGTGCCGGCGGCGTAGGCCGCGTAGAACGGATTGGGGATCAACATCGCCGGCTTGCCGGCGCGGCGCGTCACCCACCGGCGCGCGGCGATCGCCGCAAGGAACAATCCCTCGCGCGTGCCGCTGAGCACCAGCACTTCGCTTTCCGCATCGACGGGGCGCGCCAACTTGTAGCGTCGGCCAAGCCAGCCGACGACAGCGCGGCGAAACGGTTCGATGCCCTTGTTGGCCGGATAGCGGCCAAAGTCCGCAACATGCGCGGCGAGCGTCGGCCCGACGAAAGCCGGCACCGCATGCTGTGGCTCGCCGACCGACAGATTGATGGGGGGCTTGCCGGGCTCGATCCCGGCGATGAGCTCGGTCAGCCGCACGAAAGGCGACCGCGAGTCGACCGCAGGAGCAGTAGCAGAGGCAGGCTCGCGCTTGGCGGTCATCATGGACATGCGGTTACGAGGCGGGAGCGGCCCGCCGCACAAGGGTTTCGACACAATAATGAGGGCGAGGTTAAGACCCGATTAACCAATGGGAATTGGGGGTCTGTCTGGGCTGAAAAAGGCAAAAACCGGCGCCATTAAAGAGAGAGGGGGCTGCTGAACAGGGCCGCCGCCAGCAGGGGTTTGGTGCCAGACCAGAGCGGCCTTCAACCGCCGTCATGCCCGGCCCTGTGCCGGGCATCCACGTCTTACTCTTTTAGCTGAAAGTCGTGGATGGCACGGAAGTCGGGCTTGCCCGACTTCCGTATAAAAATGTTCCACAAGTCGGATATATCCGACTTGTGGTGACAAGCCCGGGCATGACGGCGGTTGAGTTCATGCGAGTGAAAACGCCCTAGAAACTTTTCCGCGCGCGCTCCCTCTCCCCGTTGGGGAGAGGGTT
>JBGQLL010000198.1:0-6399 GCA_041500065.1 Pseudolabrys sp. | reverse complement strand
GCCGCTCTGGCTTGATCCACAGTTTTGACACTCAGGCCGATGATGGCCCTTCGTCCAAGGAGGAGCCGCGCGTCGGCCGGCGCCATGTCGTCCTGGCCGATGTGGACGCCGTCGGCTTCCGCAGCGAGCGCAACGTCGACGCGATCGTTGATGAGCAGCGGGATGCCCTTGGGCTCCAGCACGGCCAGGAGCGTGCGTGCCTCCTCCACCATGGCGCGGGTAGTGCCATACTTGTCGCGCAATTGCACCAAGGTTGCGCTGCTTGAGATGCGACCAGCCAGATCTGCAAGCGTACGACCGCCCGCAACCGCAGGGTCGACAAGCGCATAAAGCCTGAGATCGACATCCATCAGCTGATCCTTGCGCGTGCGGTGATCGTCGGCCCGTCGAGATTGTAGAGAGCATCGATGACGGCAGCGGCGAAGCTGCCCGGGCCGCCTGATTTTTCTGCCGCAGTTTCACCGGCGACCCCAATGAATACCAGCGCAGCAACGGTTGCGCCCAATATGTCCGGCTCAACCGCCAGGCATGCCGCGACCAGTGCCGAGCCGGCGCACCCCATTGCGGTCACTTTGGCCATCAGCGGGTGCCCGTTGGCGACAGATACAATGCGCCCGCCATCGGTGACGAGATCGGTCTCGCCCGAAAGCGCAACAACGATCCGGTTGGCGCGCGCGAACGTCATCGCCGCATCGCGCGATGGCGCATCATCTGCAAGCGCAGAAAATTCGGCGTGGTTGAAGCGGATGACTGCCGGCCGGCGGGCGATGAGTTCGCGTGCAAAGGCAGCTCGCGGCGGCGCGCGGTCGACGAACACCGGGTCGAGCACCCATGGCAGCTTGTGCTGTGCCGCAGTTTCCACCGCGATCCCCGTTGCTTCGCGCCGTTCGCGATCGAACGTGCCGAGATTGACCAGAAGCGCTTGCGCGCCGGCAACAAATGGACCGATCTCGTCGGGCGACAAGGTCATCGAGGGCACGCAGCCGGCCGCCAACAGCCCATTGGCGGTGAAATTCTGCGCGACCGTGTTGGTGATGCAGTGAACGCGCGGACCCCGCCTGCGCACACGCGCGATAATATCGAATGCGGCTTGCGCGAGTTTTTCGCGCGATGCGGTTTGCGGGTGATGCATCTCTGGTCCCTCCGCCGGTATGACCCGGATCAGGTTCGTTGGGTTGGCTTGCGCCTCTCAGTCCGGCAACGGCCGGACACCCCACGAGATTGCTGTTTAATACGTAGTCCGCGCGGCTTCCCAAAGCAAGGCCGCCTTGCCAGTTCGTGTTGTTTTTGCTGGATTGCGGATAAATCGGAGGATCGCGATGACCCCATTTTTCGTGCAGATCAAATGCGAGCTCGGAAAATCCTACCAGGTGGCCAACGAGCTGGCCGAAGCCGAGATTGCGTCCGAGATCTATTCGACCGCAGGCGACTATGACTTGCTGGTGAAATTCTACGTCGAAAGCGGAACCGACATCGGACACTTCGTCAACGAAGAGGTGCAGTGCATCCCCGGCATCAAGGACACGCACACGATCATCACATTCAAGGCTTTCAAGGCCTAAGGCGACGCTTCTGCTTCCCGCGCACGCTGCAGACCAAGCTGCCGCTCGCGCCAGATGACGAACAGCCCCGCAGCCGCAACGATTGTCGCGCCAAAATAGACCAAGGTGTCCGGCAATTCGCCGAACAGCCAGTATCCAAGCAGTAGCGCCCACAACATCGATGAATAGTCGAAGGGCGCGACCACCGACGCTGCGGCGTAGCGGTAGCTTTCAGTCAATAAAATATGGGCAAGCCCGCCGAGGATACCGAGCGCAATAAGCGCTGCGAGTTCGCGTCCGTTCGGCGAATGCCAGGCAAATGGCAGTGTCAGCGCACCCGCAATCGCACACACCAGCGAGAAATAGAACACGATAGACGATGTTGTCTCAGTTTGCGTGAGCCGGCGGGTCTGGATCACCGTGCCGGCATTGCAGAATGCCGACGTGATCGCAAACATCGATCCGACCGCCGCAACCGCGCCGCTCGCCCCGGCATAGGCGCCGACATCGAAATGCGGGACCAGCATGACGATCACCCCGGCAAAGCCAATCAACACTGCCGACCAGCGGTAGATGCGCACGCGCTCCTTCAGCACGACGGCAGCAAGCGCCACGGTGATGAGCGGCGAGGCAAATGAAATCGCAGTTGCGTCTGCAAGCGGCAGTCGGGTGAGGGACGAGAAGTTTGTAAACATGCCGCAAACGCTGAGCAAACCGCGGCCGAGTTGTCCAAGCGGCCGGCTTGTCCGGACCGCGGTGGCCAGCTCGCCGCGAATGGCATAGATGACCACCACGGGCAAAATCGCGAAAGCGCTGCGGAAAAACACCATCTGCCCTACAGGGGCGACGTCGCCCAGCTGGCGGACCAGTGCGGACATGGCGGCAAACAGCAGCGCAGAGATCAGTTTGAGGCCGATGGCTTTGAACGGATGCATGGTCTGCCTGACGATTCATCCTAGATTGACCACGATGGCCGGGAAAGTCATCGCAAGTCGAGCGCACGCAGCGAACGACATTCGAAAATGCAAAAAGTCGGGCAAGCCCGACTTCAGACGCCAACGACAAACAGTTCAGAACGGCCGGCTATTTCGGCCCGGGCAGCGACTTGAGATAGACCGCGATGGCTTCGCGATCGGCGGCGCTCAATTGCCTCGTATTGGCCACCACCTCCACCATCGGGCCACCAACACGGTCCGAATCCGGAGTCATGCCTGTATCGAGCGTTTCGGCAAAATCTTCAACTTTCCAGTCGTGAAGCTTACGCTGCGTGATATCGGGCACACCGCCCTGTCCTGTCGGGCTCTGGCCACCCGTGAAACGCCTGCTGGTGATAATGGCGCCGAGTAAATTGCGCGGCGAATGGCATTCGGCGCAGTGGCCGGGACCATTGACCAGATAAGCGCCGCGATTCCATTGCGCGGATTGCGCAGGATCAGGCGTGAAACTTTTGCCGTCGAGAAACAAAAGTTTCCACACTCCGAGGGTGCGGCGAATATTGAATGGAAATGGCAGGTCGTGGTCGCGCACTCTGCCTGAGATCGCCGGCAGAGTTTTCAGATAGGCGAAAAGGTCGCGTAAATCATCGAGGCGCATTCGCTGATACGACGTGTATGGCAGGGCCGGATAAAGATGCTCGCCGGCGGGCGACGTGCCTTTCACCATGGCGGTGACGAATTGCGCTTCGCCCCAGCCGCCGATGCCGTCCTTGGCATCAGAAGAAATGTTCGGCACATAGAAAACGCCGAACGGTGAGTTGAGTGCCAGGCCCCCGCCAAGGCGAGTGCTATCCTTCTGTTGTGGAATTGCGTGACAGGAGGAGCAACCGCCAATCAGGAACATCGTCCGGCCATTGGCGAGATCCGGGGTATGCGGCGCGAGCGCAGTCACCGGAATCGTTTCTGGAATGGTGAGATACCAGAATGCGGGCGCACCAATAGCGGCCGCGATAATTGCGACAATGACAATCTTACGGATCATCCCGGTAGATCCCGTAGTCGATGGAATTCTAAACGACAATGATCGCTACGGTATACCCGCAATCCACGCTATTGCTTCGCTAGCCGATAATCCTTGTGGCAGTTGTCGCACGCGTTCCCGACAAGCGGAATTGCGGCGCGCAAGCCGTCCAGTGAACCTTTGGCCTTGTCGCGATTTTCCGCGACCACTTTGCCGAATTCAGCGGCCTTGGCATCGAAGTCGGCTTTCGTGACCCAGATCTTCGATGCGGCGCGTGTCTTTTGGCCAATCTTCGAGTCGTCCGGGAAAAGGCCGGGTAATTTTTGCGCGGTATCGGCCCATTGCGCGAAGGCAGCGTCGACCTTGGCGGCGTCGAACGGCGCCTGCCCTTTCATCATCTGAACAACCACGTTCGCGTTATCGTTGTTGCCTTTCATCAGCGCCATGCGCGCCGCGATCGGGTCAGATTGTGCGAGAACCGCACCCGCCCCAAGCGCAACAAAGACTGCAACAAGAGCCACTCCGGCCGTTCGTCCCATTGGGTACCTCTATTTTGTGTCGCATCGACCGATCTCACAAACACTTGGTCCATAAGCATTATTCCGCTTCAGCCTGCACCGGCCAGTCGATCACGAATTCGTGATCGCTGCGGTTTCTAGACCGGAGTTGATTTCCGAGCTGAGCGGATGGCATCCCAAATCCGCTTCGGTGTCGCGGGCATATCGATATGGCGGATCTGGTAAGCGCGCCAGAGTGCATCGACGATCGCGTTCATGACGGCCGGACACGACCCGATGGCTCCTGCTTCGCCTGCGCCCTTGACGCCGAGCGGATTCGTCTTGCACGGCACGTTGCGTGTCTCGAATACGAAGTCAGGTGCATGTTCGGCGCGCGGCATGGCGTAGTCCATGAAACTTGCACTGAGCAACTGGCCGGTTCCGGGATCGTAGACCGTGTCCTCCATCAAAGCCTGGCCGATGCCCTGCACCGCACCACCGTGCACCTGGCCCGCAAGCAGCAACGGATTAAGCGTCGCGCCGAAGTCATCGACAACGATGTAACGCACAATGCTCGTCGTACCGGTGTCCGGATCGATTTCGACCTCGGCGATGTGCGTGCCATTCGGATATGTCGGCGGCTCGACGCTGAACTCCTCTGTCGCGCACAATTTCTCGGAAGTCGCGTGCGGATGCGCGGCGATATCGGAAAACGAGATCATGCGGTCGGTGCCTGCAACGCGGACAGCTCCATCCGCGATTTCCAGGTCGCTCGCTGACGCTTCCAAAGCGTCGGCGGCAATCTCTTTGATCTGCTCGGCGAGCTTTTTGGTCGCACGGTCAACGGAAACACCACCGACCGGGATCGAACTCGACCCGCCGGTGCCGGCACCGCTCTTGATCCGATCCGTATCGCCCTGCACCACGCGCACACGCGCAGGCGGCAGGTCGAGATACTCGGCAATAAGTTGAGCGTAGGACGTGGCGTGGCCCTGGCCGGTCGATTGCGATCCGATCAGCAACGTGACGCCGCCGTCACCATCAAGCGTAATCGCCGCAGTCTCGGGGCCATTATTGCCGCAGGCCTCGATATAGGTGGCGATGCCGATGCCGCGTAGCCGGCCCGCGCGTCTGGATTGCGCCGCGCGCTTCTTGAAGCCGTCCCAATCCGCGAGCTCCTGTGCGCGCGCGAGCGTGCCTGCGAAATCGCCCGAATCGTAGATCTTCCCGGTCGGCGTCTTGTATGGCAGCGCTTTCGGCTTGATGAGATTCTTGCGTCGTATCGCATCGGGCGCGATGTCGAGATCATGCGCCGCCGCATCGACAATACGCTCGATCAAATAGGACGCTTCCGGCCGTCCGGCGCCCCGATAGGCGTCAACCGGGACCGTGTTGGTGTAAGCCGCACGCAACCGGATGTAGGCAGTTGGAATATCGTAGGGGCCGGTTGCCATGCCCACGCCGAGCCACGGGATGTAGGGCGCATAACACGACAGATAGGCGCCCATGTCGGCAATGATGTCGAGTTCGAGGGCGAGGAAACGTCCTTTCTCGTCGACCGCCAGCCGCCCGGTGGAGATATTGTCGCGACCGTGGCTGTCACCAACGAAATGCTCGGTCCGATCGCAAATCCATTTGACCGGGCGGCGCAGTCGTTCAGCCGCAACGGCGGCCAGCGCATATTCGCGGTACGGAAACAGCTTGGTGCCGAAGCCACCGCCAACGTCAGGCGTGACCACCCGCATCTTTTCGGGCGGCAAATTCATCACCGCGCCGCCAATGATGTCGCGGATGACATGGCTACCCTGGCTGCCAAGTGTGAGCGTATAACGATCGCCGTCGTATTCCGCGATGACGCCGCGGGTATCAAGGTAGTTGGTCACCAGCCGCTGATTGACGATCGTCAGTTCGACAATACGCGCGGCCCTGGCAAAAGCCTCCTTGGTGGCGCGCGCGTCGCCAACCTCGGTTGCGAACGCGAGGTTGTCTGGCCGCTCTGCCCACACTTTAGGGGCACCGGATTTGAGCGCGGCCACGGCACCGACAACGTGCGGCAACGTCTGCCAGTCGATTTCGAGCGCTTCCGCCGCGTCCTTTGCCGCATCGAGAGTGTCAGCGACGACAAAAGCGACCGCATCACCCACATGCCGCACCACGTCTTTGGCGAGGATCGGGTAGGGCGGAATCTTGATGTCCACATCCGGCACGACGCCCGGCGTCGGCAATGGTCCCAGCGCGGAAATATCAGCAGCGGTCAGCACCAGACGCACGCCCGGTAGCGCGCGCACGCGCGCAAGATCGCCGATGCGGAACCGGGCATGGGCGTGGGGCGAGCGAACCACCACGGCGTGCAACGGCTTCGTCGGTGAAACGTCGGCAATGTAGCGACCTGCCCCACGCAGGAG
>JBGQLL010000197.1:0-6412 GCA_041500065.1 Pseudolabrys sp. | reverse complement strand
TGCTTGAAGGTGTGCGAGATGCCGACAAAATCGAATACCCAGATCGGCGTCAGCAGGCCGACGAAATGCCCGAGGAAGATGACCAGAATGCCGACATGGAACAGGTTGGAGCCCCAGGCTAATTGCCGGCGGCGCAACAGCTGGCTGGAGCCGCTGCGCCAAGTGTACTGCTCGCGGTCGAAACGCACCCAGCTGCCGAGCAGGAACACGGTCAAACACAGATAGGGATACCAGCCGAACACCGCGTAATTGATCAGGTCGCGCATGGGGTTTTCCTTACGGGCGCGGAGTGGAACGGGAAACGGGTGAAACACCTGGCGCGGGACGCAGGCCGCCGCGGACGCGGGCAACGAGCCCATCCTTGCAGCTGTCCCCGGCACCGGGGCCGAAATTGACCGGTTCGTCCTCCCACGCAGCGTCAAGCGCCGCCAGGTCGGAAGCATCCGGATCGGGCAACTGAAGCAAAGCCGAGACTTCATCGTCCTTCGGCTTCGCCGCGGCGAGCGCGACCAGCGCCCGGAACACCGCTTCGTAGGCCGACTGGCGCTTGCGCAGGCGCTCCGCCATCGCGGCGAAGATATGCCCCGGTTGGCCAAGAATTTCGCAGGCCTCCTGCGCAGACAGCAGCGAGAGATATTCCAGGAACAGCGGCACGAAATCCGGCAGCTCGGCCGCGCTCATGAAAAGGTTATGCTGCTCGTATTGCGACTTAAGATCGATCATGGCCTGGCCACGATCGCGACTTTCGCCATGCACGTGTTCAAACAGATGCAGTGACAGCGAGCGCGTACGATCGAACAGCAGCACGTAGCGTTCCTGCAAATCGTAGAGATCGCCAGTGGCGATTTCAGTCAGCAGTGTGTGCAGCTGATTGCGGACGCGCGCCGGGATCATCTGCCCGGCATCAATTGCCTCGCCGATCTCGCCGGCCGCGTGTTGCAACTCCATGGTCGGATAGGTCAGCAATACCGAGAGCGCCTTCAGGGTCTTGATCATCACACGACCTCCATCGGCGTCTTGGCACGCTTGGGCGTGCCGAACAGATTGGTTTCGGTCGTGCCGCCCGAGCAACCGTTGCCGAACGAGAAGCCGCAGGAGCCGCGCAGGTCGTAGGCATCCTCGTTCACTTCGCGATGCGCGGTCGGAATGACAAAGCGGTCCTCGTAATTGGCGATCGCCATGATGTGGTACATGTCCTCGATGGCTTGCGCGGTGAGGCCGACCCGTTTGGCGATGGATTCATCGATCACGCCATCCACCGTCTTGGCGCGCATATAGGCCCGCATAGCCAGCATCCGTTCAAGCCCGAGCGCGACCGGCTCTTCCTTCCCGGCAGTCAGAAGGTTTGCGAGATACTTGAGCGGGATGCGAAGCGAACGGACGTCCGGCATCTCGCCGTCGTGGCCGATCTTGCCGGCCTGCGCCGCCGACTGGATTGGCGAAAGCGGCGGCACATACCAGACCATCGGCAGCGTGCGATATTCCGGATGTAGCGGGAATGCGACCTTCCACTCCATTGCCATCTTGTAGACCGGCGACCGGCGCGCGCCCTCCAGCCAGTTGTCGGCGATGCCGTCGGCGCGCGCCTGCGCGATCACCGCCGGATCATGCGGGTTGAGGAAAATGCCGAGCTGCGACTCGTAGAGGTCTTGCTCGTCCGCCACGCTCGCGGCTTCCTCGATACGATCGGCGTCGTAGAGCACCACGCCGAGATAACGGATGCGGCCGACGCAGGTCTCCGAGCACACAGTCGGCTGGCCTGCCTCGATGCGCGGATAGCAGAAGATGCATTTTTCTGATTTTCCGCTCGACCAGTTGTAATAGATCTTCTTGTAGGGGCAGCCGGACACGCACATGCGCCAGCCGCGGCATTTGTCCTGATCGATCAGAACGATGCCGTCTTCCTCGCGCTTGTAGATTGCACCCGAGGGGCACGCCGCGACGCAAGCAGGGTTGAGGCAATGTTCGCATAGCCGCGGCAGATACATCATGAAGGTGTTTTCGAACTGACCGTAGATGTCCTTCTGGATGCCCTCGAAATTCACATCTTTCGAGCGTTTGGCGAATTCAGTGCCGAGAATCTCTTCCCAGTTCGGGCCCCATTCGATCTTCTCCATCCGCTCGCCGGTGATCAGCGAGCGCGGCCGCGCGGTCGGCGAAGCCTTGAGCTCGGGCGCATTTTGTAGGTGCTCGTAGTCAAAGGTGAACGGCTCGTAGTAGTCATCAATCTCCGGCAGGTCGGGATTGGCAAAAATGTTCGCCAGCACTCGCCACTTCGAGCCGATGCGCGGCTCGATTTTTCCATTCTTTTTGCGACGCCAGCCGCCATTCCAGCGATCCTGGTTTTCCCATTCCTTCGGATAGCCAATGCCGGGCTTGGTCTCGACGTTGTTGAACCAGGCGTATTCCATGCCTTCACGGTTGGTCCAAACGTTCTTGCAGGTGACCGAGCAGGTGTGGCACCCGATGCACTTGTCGAGGTTAAGCACCATCGCGATTTGCGCGCGGATTTTCATTCTGCGGCCTCCATATTGGGCGCGACGGTAAGCGGTGTGGGTTGATCGGTTGTCGGCTTATCGAGCCAATCGACCTTTGACATCTTGCGGATGATGACGAACTCGTCGCGATTGGTGCCGATCGTGCCGTAGTAGTTAAATCCGTAAGACAGCTGGGCGTAGCCGCCGATCATGTGCGTCGGCTTGACCACGATGCGTGTCACCGAATTGTGGATGCCGCCGCGCTGGCCGGTCACTTCCGACCCCGGCACGTTCACGATCTTTTCCTGCGCGTGATACATCAGGCACATGCCGTCTTTCACGCGTTGCGAGACCACGGCACGCGCGACCAGCGCACCATTGGAGTTGTAGGCCTCGATCCAGTCGTTATCGACGATACCGACCTTCTTGGCGTCGTTTTCGCTGATCCATACGATCGGCCCACCGCGAGACAGTGTCAGCATTAGCAGGTTGTCCGTATAGGTCGAATGGATGCCCCACTTCTGATGCGGTGTGATGAAATTGAGGACGATCTGCTTCTCGCCGTTCGGCTTTGAATCGATCACCGGCTTGACGGCCTTCAAGTCCACCGGTGGGCGATAGACGCAGAGCGTCTCGCCGAAGGCCCGCATCCACAGATGATCCTGGTAGAGCTGCTGGCGGCCGGAGAGCGTGCGCCAGGGGATGAGCTCATGCACGTTGGTGTAGCCGGCGTTGTAACAGACCTTTTCTGACTCCAGGCCCGACCAGGTCGGGGCGGAGATGATCTTGCGCGGCTGCGCGACCACGTCGCGGAAGCGGATCTTCTCGTCCTCTTTCGAAATGGCGAGATGCTTGTGATCAAGGCCCGTCGTCTTCGACAGTGCTTCCCAAGCCTTCACCGCCACCTCGCCGTTGGTCTCAGGCGCCAGCGAAAGGATCACTTCGGTGGCGTCGATGTCGGTGTCGATGCGGGCGAGACCCTTGGTCGCGCCTTCCTCCGTGACCTCGCCATTAAGGCGCTTGAGCAAATCAACTTCGTGCTCGGTGTTCCAGGCAATACCTTTCACCGCGTTGCCGAGCTTCTGCATCAGCGGACCGAGCGCGGTGAAACGCTTGTAGACGTTGGGATAGTCCCGCTCGACCACGGTGACGGCCGGCATGGTCTTGCCGGGGATCGGCTCGACCTCACCCTTCTTCCAATCCTTCACATCGAGCGCCTGCGCGATTTCGCCCGGCGAATCGTGCTGGATGGGAGTGAGCACGACATCCTTCTCGACGCCGAGAATTTCCGGCGCGACTTCGGAGAATTTCTTGGCGATCGCCTTGTAGATTTCCCAGTCACTCTTGCATTCCCATACCGGGTCCACCGCAGAGGTGAGCGGGTGGATGAACGGGTGCATGTCGGAGGTATTGAGATCGTTCTTTTCGTACCAGGTGGCGGTCGGCAACACGATGTCGGAGTAGACGCAGGTGGTCGACATGCGGAAGTCGAGCGTCACCAGCAGGTCGAGCTTTCCTTTCGGCGCGTCGTCGCGCCAAGCGACTTCCTTCGGTTTTTTCCTGCCGGTTTCCCCCAGGTCCTTGCCCTGCACACCATGCGTGGTGCCGAGCAGATGTTTGAGGAAATATTCGTGGCCCTTGCCCGACGAGCCGAGCAAGTTTGAACGCCACACGAACATGTTGCGCGGCCAGTTGTCGGGATGGTCCGGATCTTCGCAGGCCATCTGCAATTCGCCGGACTTGAGCGCCTTGGCAACATAGTCCTTTGGCTCGAGTCCCGAGGCTTGCGCCTTCTTTGCGACCTCAAGTGGATTCTGCTTGAGCTGTGGCGCCGACGGCAACCAGCCCATGCGCTCCGCGCGCACGTTGTAATCGATCAGCGCTCCATCCCAAGGGCCGGCTGGCGCCGTCGGCGAGAGAATCTCTTCGATGCCTACCGTTTCATAGCGCCACTGATCGGTGTGCGCGTAGAAAAAGGAGGTCGAGTTCTGCTGGCGCGGCGGACGGCTCCAGTCGAGCGCAAACGCCAGAGGTAGCCAGCCCGATTGCGGACGCAGCTTCTCCTGGCCGACATAGTGTGACCAGCCGCCGCCCGATTGTCCGACGCAACCGCACATCACCAGCATGTTGATGACGCCGCGATAGTTCATATCGCAGTGGTACCAGTGGTTCATGGCGGCACCGATGATCACCATCGAGCGGCCTTTGGTCTTTTCAGCGTTGAGCGCGAATTCACGCGCCACGGTAATGATCTGGTCGCGCGGCACGCCGGTGATTTTTTCGGCCCAGGCTGGCGTATAGGGGACGTTCTCGTCATAGGATTTGGCGACGTGCTCGCCCCCGAAACCACGATTGAGCCCATAATTGGCGACAAACAGATCGAACACCGAGGCGACGAGCGCCTCGCCGTCCTTCAGCTGCACGCGCTTGGCTGGCACCTTTCGTACCAATACCCCCGGATGGCTAGTGCCGGCGAAATGATCGTGTTCGCGATTCCCGAAATATGGAAATCCGACGTCAGCGAATTCATCCTCGTCATTGGCGAAGGTCAGCTGAAGGTTGGTTTCTTCGCCGTCCGACTGCTTTTCTTCAAGATTCCACTTGCCTTTCTCACCCCAGCGAAAGCCGACGGAGCCGCGCGGCACGACGACGCCTTCAGAGGTCTCGTCGTAGGCAACGGTTTTCCATTCAGGATTGTTGGTCTCGCCGAGATTGTTGGCAAAATCAGAGGCGCGCAGCATCCGGTCGGGAATGAATTTGTCACCCTGCTTCACCAACTTCACCAACATCGGCATGTCGGTGTATTGCCGGACGTAGTTCTCGAAATATTCCGCCTGCCGGTCGAGATAAAACTCGCGCAGGATGACGTGGCCCATCGCCATGGCGAGCGCCGCATCCGTACCCTGCTTCACCGAAATCCACAGGTCGGCAAATTTGGAGGCTTCTGAATAGTCCGGGCAGATGACGACGCTCTTGGCGCCGCGATAGCGTGCCTCTGTATAGAAATGCGCATCGGGCGTGCGAGTCTGCGGGACGTTCGAGCCCCACAGAATCAGGAAGCCTGAGTTGTACCAGTCGGCTGATTCCGGAACGTCGGTCTGCTCGCCCCAGGTTTGCGGCGAGGACGGCGGCAGGTCACAGTACCAGTCATAGAACGACATGCAGACGCCGCCGAGCAGCGACAGATAACGTGATCCGGCCGCATAAGAGACCATCGACATCGCCGGGATCGGCGAGAAGCCGATGACGCGGTCGGGGCCGTGTTTCTTCACCGTATAGGCGTTGGCCGCCGCGATGATCTCGGTCACCTCGTCCCAGGTCGCGCGCACGAAGCCGCCGAGGCCGCGCTTTTCCGTATAGGCCGAGCGCTTCTTCGCGTCCTCGACGATCGAGCCCCAGGCCGCGACCGGCGTGCGCAACGCCCGTGCCTCACGCCACAGCTTGCGCAGGCGCGAGCGCACCAGCGGATACTTCACGCGATTGCCGGAATAGAGGTACCAGGAGTAGCTCGCCCCGCGCGAACAGCCGCGCGGCTCGTGGTTAGGCAGCTCCGGCCGCGTGCGCGGGTAATCGGTCTGCTGCGTCTCCCAGGTGACGATGCCGCCCTTGACGTAGATCTTCCACGAGCACGAGCCGGTGCAGTTGGCGCCGTGGGTCGAGCGCACGATCTTGTCGTGTTGCCAGCGCTTGCGATAACCGTCCTCCCAGCGCCTGTCTTCGTTGGTGGTGATGCCGTGCCCATCCGCGAATTTATCGGTGACGCGGTTGAAGAAGGTCAGGCGATCAAGAAAATGACTCATGGTTTCGCCTCATTCAGCCGGTGCAGCAGCGGACTTCATCGTCCGCGGCCTGGATCGATGTTCAACGTCGTAAAGAAGGCCGCCACGGCGGGTATAGAACCACCAGGTGATCGCGAGGCAGCTGATGTAGAAAAC
>JBGQLL010000196.1:0-6423 GCA_041500065.1 Pseudolabrys sp. | reverse complement strand
CGCGCAATTCTTCCTCGGCACGAAGATTGACCGCACCCAGGCGCTCGCGTTCGCGCCGCAGACGTTCAAGTCTTTCTTCGATCTCAACAAGATCCGGTAAGGGGTCCGTCGGCGCGATTTCAGCAAGCTCTGCTACCGCCGGCGGCTCGATCTCCAGCATGTCGTGGATCTCGCGACCGATATCCGAGAGACGGCGCTTGGCGCCTTCGAAACGCTCCTCGGCGCGGGCAAGGTCCTCGCGCGCTGCGCTCGCCGCTTCCAGCGCCGCACGAGCGTCGCGGTCCGCTTGGGCCAAGCGGTTTTCGGCCTCTTGCAACCGGTCCGCGTGCGCACGCCGTGCGGCTTCCGCGGCCTGGACCTCGGTCATCAGCGCGCTGCGCTTCTCGGCAAAAACCTGCGGGGCGTTTTCCAGCTCGGCGCGGTCGCGCTTGGCCTCGGTAAGGCGCTGTCCGAGTGTGGCGATCTGGTTGCGCGCGCCTTGCTGACGTTCGAGCCAGCCGGTCTTGTCGGCGGCAAGGCTCGCCAACCGGCGGTCGGCAAGTTCAGCTTCGCGCACGATGGCCTGCTGCTCGGCCTGCACTTCGGCAAGCTTCGCGCGTTTAGCCGCCAAATCATCACGGACTTGCGCGAGTTTTGTCTCGAGGTCTGCTGCCGAAGCAAGCGCGCCGAGCGCGCTTTCTGCTTCGGTTTGGGCGGACGCTGCTTCGTCGCGGCTCATGGTCAGCCGAGCGCGCGCTTCCGCCAACGCAGAAAGCCGTGCCGCCTGACGATTGAGATCACGTTCGCGGGTTCGCGTCTCTATTTCTGTGCTGCTGGCTGCTGCGAAAGCAGATTGTGCCATTGCGAGTGTGTGGCGCTTGGCCTCGACCTCGCTGCGCGCGCTTCCAAGTTCGACGTCGATCTCGGCAAAGCGGCTGCGCTGCGCAAGCCGGCGGGCGGCACCCGTCGGGGCGTGCGCGGCGGCGACGAAGCCATCCCAGCGCCAGAGGTCGCCCTCGCGCGACACCAGGCGCTGGCCGGTCTTGAGAGCGCCTGCAAGCGTGACACCGGCGTCGCGTTCCACCACGCCGATTTGCGCGAGCCGCCGCGCCAATTGGCCCGGGGCCTTGACGTAGCGGGCCAGCGCGTCGACCCCGTCTGGTAAGGCCGGGTCATCGGTCTCGCGCCCCACCTCGGTCCAATGCATAGGCGAGGAGCGGTCGACCGGGGCATCAAGATCGTCGCCGAGAGCCGCGCCGAGCGCCTTTTCGTAGCCTTTCTCCACCGAGATGTGATCGATCACTGGCGGCCAGAGGTTGCGGGTCTCGAGGGACAACATCTTGGAAAGGGTTTTGGCCTCGGTCTCGAGGCGCTGAACGCGCTTTTCTGCTTCAGCAGACGCCTCGCGCGCAGCTTCAAGTTCACCCCGGGCCACGTTATGCGCTGCTTCAGCGGCGATGGCAGCGGCCTCTGCCTCTGTGAGGGCGGCTTGTGCCCCCTCGACGACCGCAGTGAGTGGCGCCGCATCGGCGCTCTGCAACGTCGCTAGCTCACGCTCGATCGCCGCAATTTCGGAAGAAATCCGGGTAATGCGCTCACTTTGTTCGCGCGCCGCGTTCTCAAAACGGTTGCGCTGTGCCGTGAGGTCGGCAAGGGCGGTGGTGAGATCAGTGAAAACTTTTTCGGCGCCGCCGAGCTTGGCATCAGCCTCGGATACCTTTGCGTCAACGCCGCTGCGGCGGCCGGCGCTTTCACGCGCCTCGGACCGGATCGTCTGCTCTTCGGCGGTCAGACGTGCGATCGCTTGTTCGGCGTCAAGGGCCAGGCGCTGCTCGCGTTCGGTGTCGGCGGCAAACTGCACAAGCCGGAGATCGAGTTCAACGATGCGGTCCTTGGCACGAGCCTCTTCGCGGTCAAGATCCTGTAGGCCCACGTTGAGACGATGCAGGGCCGCACCCGCACGCGCTTCTGCCTCGCGCAGTTCCGGAAGGCTGGCGGCGGCGAGCGCCTGACGCTTGGAGGCCTCGGCTTCCGCGCCGACCCGATCGGCGACAGTCCGGACGCCCACATCTTTGGCGTGCTCGGCTTCTGTCACCTCGCCGTTCGCCGCAGTCCAGCGCAAATGGTAGAGCGTCGCTTCCGCCTTGCGCACCTGCGAAGACACCGTGCGATAGCGGATCGCCTGGCGCGCCTGCTTTTTCAGTCCGTCGATCTGGGCAGCCAGTTGGCCGATAACGTCCTCGACCCTTAGAAGGTTTGTTTCGGCAGCCTTGAGCCGCAGTTCGGCCTCATGCCGGCGGGCATGCAGGCCGGCGACACCGGCAGCCTCTTCCAATACGCGGCGGCGTTGCTCGGGCTTGGCCTGTATGATCTCGCCGATGCGGCCCTGATGAACAAGCGCCGGCGAGCGGGCACCGGTCGAGGCGTCGGCAAAGAGGATTTGTACGTCGCGCGCCCGCACCTCGCGCCCGTTGATGCGATAGCTGGAACCCGCATCCCGTTCGATCCGCCGGGCAATTTCCAGGGAGTCCTGATCATTGAAGGCGGCGGGTGCCGAGCGCGTCGAATTGTCGATAGCGATAGCCACCTCGGCATTGTTGCGCCCGGGGCGGCTATTGGAGCCTGAAAAGATCACCTCGTCCATGGACGAGGCGCGCATGGATTTGTGCGAGGATTCGCCCATCACCCAGCGCAGCGCTTCGACCAAGTTCGACTTGCCGCAACCGTTCGGCCCGACGACGCCGGTTAGTCCGGGTTCGATCAGGAAATCGGTCGGTTCGACGAACGACTTGAAGCCTAGCAGGCGCAGTCGTGTGAGTTTCATACGTTAAGGCCTCATGCCTTCTTCTTCTTGGCGCATGATCTTTTCCGCAAAACGATTCACCCTTTGTTGGATCATGCGCATAGCGGGATGAGAACCCGTCATTCCATCAGGCTTGCATTGAACAATTCAGCAAACCGTTCCGAGGCTTGGCCCCGATCCAGGAGCCCGTTTGCCACATCGGTCCGGAGAATGAATCGCCGCGCCCGCAAGGGCAACTGCCGTACGAAAACCGGCGACGGTTTTCCAGACCTTTCGGCCTGGCGAGGAAAAAATACGGCGGCAAAAAGCTACTTGCGCGCGGCGGGTTAAGCCAAAAAACCCTTATCAGCCCTTGAGATAGGGGTCGATCGCCTTGGCCATATCCTCAATCGACAAGGCACCTGGATACGAGGTCCCGTTTATGAAAAAAGTGGGCGTCGACTGCACTTTGAATTTGTCGACGGCGCGCTGGCGGACACTTTCGATGCCATCGAGCACCTGCTGATTCGCGAGGCAGGTATTGAAAGTCTGCTCGGTGAAACCGGCCTGCTTGGCGAGCGCGAGCAATGGCGGTATCGGCTTTTCAACTGCCCACTGCCGCTGCTGGCGGAACAACGTGTCGATCAAGGCAAAATACTTGTCCTTGTCGTCCTTGCCGGCGCATCGCGCCAGCATGAAGGCTGCGGCAGCGAGATTGTCGAGTGGGAATTCCCGGAAAATGTAACGCACCTTGCCGGTGTCGATGTAACGCTTCTTGAGTTCGGGAAACGTGGTCTCCTGGAAATGTGCACAATGCGGGCAGGTCATCGACGCGTATTCGATGACGGTCACCGGCGCCTTGTCATTGCCCATCGCCATTTCGGGCAAGGCATCCGGTTTCATCAGTTCGCCAGCCGGGACGGTGTCAGCTGCCAAAGCCTCGGCGGGAAATGGCGGCAATGACGTCATGCCAACCACAGCAGTAGCGAGCGCCAGGGCGGCCGTGCTCTGGCAAAATTCGCGGCGGGTGATTTGCAAATGACGCTCCTGGGGCTGAAATGCCGGCTCTGGTATCGTAATGGCTAGCTGGACAGGATAATTGTGGCAATGCCGGGCCGATCTGCCAAGGCACTTGCGACCCTCAATTTCGCTTGATGGCGGCCCCCAGGCGGGCGAGCGCCTGCCGCAAGTCTTCATCCTTGACCTCTGGTAAGGCTTCGGCGATGCGCGCCGCCGCGATCGGGTCGGGCTGGTCAGGGGCGGGCGGTTGTTCACGGCGCCGGAGCGGGGCCTGTCGCAACGCAATTCGGCCGACGGCCTGCCAACCGAAGAAGCGGTTGACCCGTTCGAGGATTACGGCGGACAGATGCTGGATTTCGAGTGCTGCCGGGCCTTCAACCCGCAGAACCAAAGTGGCGGGTTCCGCCGCTTCCTGGCCCACCGCGCGCGGCCAGTTGATTTTGAGTGGCTCGCTGTGAGCGGCAATCTCCGCTCCCACGATATCGGGCCAGCGTGAAATGATCTCCGTTGAGGCAAATCCTTGCGCCTTGAGCGCATCGCTCAAGGTGGCTGCGAGCAGGTCTGAAAGCGGCCGGGGAAAACTGCGTGAGAGTTTGCTCATGTGGACGCGCCTTGTGCCATCGTGGGCGCCATGACCGTAGCAGTCCGATTGCCGCGGCGGAAGAAATCTCGGACGCCCGAGGCCGCTGAATTGCTCGCGTGGTACGACCGGCACGCCCGTGTATTGCCTTGGCGCGCTCGGCGCGGCGAACGTGCGGATCCGTATCGCGTATGGCTGTCCGAGATCATGCTTCAGCAGACGACAGTCAAGGCAGTCGCGCCATACTATGTCCGGTTCCTGTCGCACTGGCCGACGATTGCTGCACTCGCCGCCGCCAGTCTTGACGATGTGCTGCGCGCTTGGGCCGGGCTCGGCTACTACGCGCGTGCCCGCAATCTCCACGCTTGTGCGAAAGCAGTGGTCGATCTGCATGGGGGACAGTTTCCGAATGATGTGGCTGCACTGCGCGCGCTGCCCGGCATTGGCGATTACACGGCGGCTGCCGTGGGGGCAATCGCGTTCGATGTCCCGACGGTACCAGTGGATGGCAATGTCGAGCGTGTCGTGTCGCGGCTGTTCGCGGTTGAAAAGGAATTTCCGGCAGCAAAGCCAGTGATCAAGCAGCTTGCCGCGTCGTTGTTGCCCTCGGATCGAGCAGGCGATTTCGCACAGGCGCTGATGGATCTCGGTGCGACGATCTGTGCGCCCAAGCGTCCGGCTTGCGCGCTATGTCCGTGGCCCGATGCATGTCTGGCCAACGCACGTGGCGATCAGGAGACGTTTCCACGCAAGACGCCCAAACGCGAGGGCCAGTTGCGCTGTGGTGCCGCATTTGTTGTGTTTCGTTCTGACGCGCGCGTGTTGTTGCGCCGACGCCCGGACAAGGGCCTGCTCGCATCAATGATGGAGGTTCCCGGCAGCGACTGGACGCATGATTTCGATCAGCGCCGCGCGCAACGGTCGGCGCCCCGTCTGCGGGCCAAGGTGCAGTGGCGCCGGTTGCACGGTACTGTGCGGCACGTATTTACCCATTTCCCACTCGAGCTTGCCGTTTTTGCGGCGCAAGTGCCACGCGCAACGACGGCACCCAAAGGTGCGCGCTGGGTGAAGATCGGCGATCTTCGCGATGAGGCGCTGCCGAATCTGATGCGCAAGGTTTTGGCGCACGCCCTCGATCGACGTTAGACCGCCGGAATTCCCGCCACTGCCACCAGCATGGAGTTTTCCGCGCGTTCCACCGCGTCGGAGCGTTTGCGCCTCCTCGATTTATTGTTTCAACCCGCAAGATCAATCGCAAGGCTGCAGCACGGCCAGCACTAAGTCGCGCCAGCCGTGCCGGTTCCCAAGGCGGCCAAAGATCGGTAGGACACAGAGGAAGAGATTTTAGATTTTTAGGGGAGAGGCATGGCCATTGAACGTCACGATATCGGACCGCGTATGAGCAAGGTGGTGGTGCATGGCAATACCGTTTACCTCGCCGGAATCGTGGCCGATAACCCGAAAGGTAAAAGCATCACCGAGCAAACCAAGGACATCCTCAAGCAGATCGACGGCTTTCTCGCCAAAGCCGGCACCGATAAATCGAAACTGCTGTCGGCCAATATCTGGATCACCGATATGGCTAATTTCGCCGAAATGAACGCGGTATGGGATTCCTGGGTGTCGCCGGGCAACACGCCCGCGCGCGCCACCGTTGAGGCGAAACTCGCAACGCCCGACTACAAGGTTGAAATCATGGTTGTGGCGGCCAAATAACAATGGTCATCCAGCAGCCCGGCGTCTTGGCCATCTGGAACGATTGCCGCGCCGGCCGTGAGGCGGAATTTGACGGGTGGTTCCAGGGCGAGCATCTGCTCGAGCGCCTCTCCGTCCCCGGCTTCTTGTTCGGCCGGCGGCATCAGGCGATTTCCGGGAGTGCCGGCTATTTCAATTTCTATCTGGTCGAATCGCCGGACATCCTGACATCGCGGCCTTATCTCGAAAGGCTCGACAAACCGACGCCGATGACGCGCAAGATCATGTCGGAGGTATTTCTTAACATGAACCGCACGGTGTGCCGCCGGACGCTCCGGTGCGGTGACTTCCGTGGTGCATTCGCGGT
>JBGQLL010000195.1:0-6491 GCA_041500065.1 Pseudolabrys sp. | reverse complement strand
GGAACGCGCAACCCAATAGGCGGGCATCGTCTTCTCCTTGTCGTCATGGCCGGCTTGCCCCGGTCATCCACGTCTTGAATGATGAGACAGTAAAGACGTGGATGCCCGGCACAAGGCCGGGCAAGACGGAGGAAGCATGCCCCGCAAAATAGTCGACATTTCGGTGCCGCTCGAGAACGATGTAGCCGCCGACCCGCCGGGTTACGGTCCAAAAATCGAGTATCTCGACCATCAAGCGACAGCGCCCGACGTCCTCAAATTCTTCCCCGGCCTCAAAAAGGAAGATCTGCCCGATGGCGAAGGCTGGGGCTTCGAGTGGGTTCGACTGTCGACGCACTGCACAACTCACCTCGACGCACCTTGGCATTTCGCTTCGACCATGGACCATGGCAAGCGTGCGCTCACGATCGACGAGGTGCCGCTGGACTGGTGCTTTCAACCGGGCGTGAAGCTCGACTTCCGGCATTTTCCCGACGGTTATGTCGCGACCGCAAAAGACGTCGAAGCCGAACTCAAGCGCATCGACCACAAACTTTCACCGCTCGAAATCGTTGTGGTGAACACAAGCGCCGGCGCCGCATATGGACGCCCCGACTACGTTGCCAAGGGCTGCGGCATGGGGCGCGAGGCGACGCTCTATTTGCTCGAACGCGGCGTACGCGTGACCGGCATTGACGGTTGGAGCTGGGACGCGCCCTTCGTCTATACAATGCAGAGATACGCCGAGACTCATAATCCAGCGCTGATCTGGGAGGGCCATCGCGCCGGCCGCGAGATCGGCTATTGCCACATCGAGAAGCTCCACAATCTCGAGACCCTGCCGGCCACAGGCTTCACGGTGAGCTGCTTTCCGGTGAAGGTGCGCGGCGGTTCCGCTGGGTGGACCAGGGCCGTAGCCATCATTGATGCTTGATTGCCCACCGTGCCGGGCGATAGCATCCCATCCAACGGTAAGGCCGGCCTGATTTCCGGCAAAAAATAAGAACTTCCAGGGAGGACTCACGTGGATAGACGCCGTTTTGTCGCGGGCAGCACTGCCGCAGCCGCGGCCTTCACCATGCGGCCCGCGTTCGCCGAGGACGCTTATCCGTCCCACGCGATTACCTTCATCAATCCGTTCCCACCGGGTGGCGCCGCTGATGTTGTCGGCCGGCCACTCACTGTGCTGCTCGAGCCGATTCTCAAGCAACCCTGCATAGTCGAGACCAAGGCGGGTGCAGCCGGACAAGTTGGGGGGCAAGTCGCAGCGACGGCCAAGCCAGACGGTTACACCCTGCTCATCCACATCGTGTCGATCTCCGGCTTTGCCGAAGTCGACAAACTCTTCGACCGGCAACCGAAATTCACACGCGCTGACTTCATCCCCATCGCGCGGCTGACGTCCGGTCCGATGGTACTGCTGGTCAACGACCAGCAGCCATACAAGAACGTCAAAGAATTGGTCGACGACGCGAAAAAAAATCCCGACAAACTGATATTCAGTTCGTCGGGCCTTTACGGCGCGTTGCACTTGCCGACCGCGCTATTTATGAAGGCCGCCGGCATCCAGATGAAGCATCTGCCGACCAATGGCGGCGGCCCCGCGCTCACCGCTATCCTCGGCAACAATTCACAGGTGCTGGTGTCATCGATCGCGGCCGCTAGCGCTCAGATCAAGGCTGGCAAGCTGCGCGCGCTTGCTTGCTTTAGCCCGCAACGCGCGGCTTCGCTTCCCGACGTGCCAACATTGAAAGAGCTTGGTTATAACGTCGAGTTCTCGTTGTGGGTCGGCGTGTTCGCGCCAAAGAATACGCCGGCGCCGGTTGTGAAGGTGCTGGGCGACGCGATCAAGACGGCGGCAGCCAGCGATCAGTTCAAGGCTGCCATCAACAATATCGGCGACGAGGTCGCTTATCTCGATTCTGCGGCCTTCGCGAAATTCTGGGACGAAGACGCCAAACGGGTTGAGGCGGCAGTGCACGCAATCGGCCGCGTTCAGGGCTAACGCAGCCAGCAACTATTCGCTTCGAGATCTTCCGGAGGGACACGATGGATCGCCGTAGCTTCGTGGTCGGCACGACCGCACTCGTGGCAGCCGGCCCTGTCTTCGCACAAGAGACGTTCCCCTCGCACGCGATCACGATCATCAATGCGTTCCCGCCGGGCGGCGTGAACGACATTGTGACGCGGCCTTTCGCCTCGGCGCTCGAGCCGGTAGTTAAACAGCCGGTGGTGGTCGAAACCAAGGCGGGCGCTGGCGGCCAGGTCGGCGCGCAGGTCGGCGCCAATGCCAAGCCGGACGGCTATACGCTCCTCTCGCACAACAATGGAATCTCCGGCTACGAGGAAGTCGACAAGCTGTTCGGGCGCCAGCCCAAGACTACTCGTGCAGATTTCATTCCACTGGCGCGGCTGGTCGCCGACCCGGTTCTGGTCGTCGTCAACGAGCAGCAACCATACAAGACCCTCAAGGACCTCATCGACGACGCCAAAAAGCGACCCGAGGCCATCATCTACAGCTCGGGCGGCCTCTACGGCGCGACTCATCTGCCGGTAGCACTACTCGAAAAGGTCACCGGCATCCCGAAGCTTCGCCACCTGCCGACCAATGGCGGCGGCCCGGCCGTCACCGCGCTGCTCGGCAACAATGCACAGATGAGCACACAGACGGTGTCCGCGACCCTGCAACATATCAAGGCCGGTAAGTTGCGAGCGCTCGCATCGTTCGGCGGCAAGCACTCGAAAGCGTTGCCTGATGTACCGACGCTGAAGGAGCTCGGCTACGACGTCGAATATTACCTTTGGGTTGGTATCTTCGCGCCGAAAGCCACGCCCGCCAATATCGTCGCATCCCTGAACGGCACAATCGACAAGGCTGCAAATTCCGATTTGTTCAAGACTGCCATCACCAATGCCGGGCTTGAGCCGGACTACCTCAACGCCGCCGCTTTCGCCAAGTTCTGGGAGGACGACGCCAAGCGCTCCGATGAGGCCGTGAAATTGATCGGCCGCGTTCAGGGGTAGCAAGAGGCCGTTCAATCAATGAGCTGGAACCAACCGGCCTCAACAACGGAAGGGAAGGACAATGGATCGCCGTAGTTTCGTCGTCGGTACTGCCGCATCCGCTGCCGCGTTGGCAGCCGGCCAGGCAATTGCGCAAGATGCTTATCCTTCGCGTACGATCACCGTGGTTAGTCCGTTTCCGCCCGGCGGCGTCAGCGACACCATCACGCGTCCGCTCGACGCCGCACTCGAGTCTGTTTTCAAGCAGCCTGTGGTGCTCGAAAACAAGAGCGGCGCGGCTGGCGCGGTCGGCGCGCAATTTGTCGCGGCCGCAAAACCCGACGGCTACACCCTGCTGACCCACATCGTGTCGATTTCCGGCTTCGCGGCAGTGGACAAATTGTTCGGCCGTCAGCCGAAATTTACCAATGCCGATTTTATCCCGATCGCCCGCATCATCGCCGATCCGATTGTGATGATCGTCAACAAGGACTTGCCGTACAAGACGCTGAAAGATCTGATCGCCGATGCCAAGTCAAACCCCGACAAACTGATCTACAGCTCTTCGGGTCTTTACGGTGCATCCCACATTCCAACGGTGCTGTTTGCCAAATCAGCCGGCGGCCTACAGATGCGGCATTTACCGACCAATGGCGGTGGCCCGGCCGTCACCGCCGTGCTTGGTGGAAACGTCAACTTCTTCATGTCACCGACGTCGATTGCATTGCCGCATATTCGCGCCGGAAAGGTGCACCCGCTGGCAGTATCGAGCGCAAAACGCATCAAAGCACTGCCCGACGTTCCGACCTTCAAAGAGCAGGGATACGACCTCGAATATTATTTCTGGGTTGGCATCTTCGCCCCGAAGGGCACGCCGACGCCGATCATCGACACGTTGCGCGACGGGCTCAACAAGGCCGCCCACAGCAAACAATTCCTCGACACGATCGACAATCTCGGCCAGGAACTAGCGTATATGGACCAGCCCGAGTTCACGACGTTCTGGGCTTCTGACGCCAAACGCCAAGAAGATGCGATCAACGCCATCGGCCGCGTGCAAGGATGACGCCAGCTATCACCAGAGTGCCACCCAAAACGGACTTCAGACTTTCATCAACGGTCACGGATCATCGATGACTCTGCGTGCCGATCATATCGCCGGCGCTTTTTTTATCGGCCTCGGCTTGCTGGTGATCGCACTCAGCGGCGACCTCCCAACGGGCAACCTGTCGATGCCGGGCTCCGGTTTCTTGCCAAAGATTGTTGCGGGACTGACAATCTTCTTCGGGTTGGTGCTGGCACTGCGGGCAAACGAAAGCAAGGTGTTTGCCGCGCTATCGTGGGGAGATGCCAAGCATGCTGCGCTGGTCGTAGCGATCACCGCGGCCGCGATTGCGTTGTTCGAGCCGCTAGGCTTCCTCACGACCAACGTGCTGTTGATCTTTGCGTTGCTCGCGATCATCGAGCGGCGCCGGCTGTTGCCAGCCACGATCTACAGCGTCGGTGTGGTCGTGACGACCTACATTCTTTTTGTCTACGTGCTCAAGACGCCGCTCGAAGCCGGCCCGTTCGGATTCTAGGATCGTCGTGGAAACCACACTTCATAGCCTGTATCTTGGCTTTTCCGTCGCCCTTGCGCCGGCCAACGCCTGGTACGCGTTCCTGGGCTGCCTGGTCGGCACCCTCGTCGGCGTGCTTCCGGGTATCGGGCCACTTGCCGGCATTTCCATCCTGCTCCCGGTGACCTTCGGCCTGAACGCCACGCAGGCGATCATCATGCTCGCCGGCATTTATTACGGCTCGCAATATGGCGGTTCCACCACATCGATTTTGATGCGCATCCCCGGCGAGGCGTCGTCGGTAATGACCTGTATCGACGGATACGCGATGGCGAAGAAAGGTCGCGCCGGCGCGGCGCTCTGCATCGCGGCGGTCGGTTCCTGGATCGGCGGCACCTTTGGCGTGCTGGTGCTGACAGTCGTGGCGCCGCCGCTGGCGACCATCGCCATTCGGTTCGGGCCGCCGGAATACACCGCACTGCTCGTGCTCGGCTTGATCTTCCTTGCCTATATGTCGTCGTCCTCGCTGATCCGGACCTTGCTGATGGCCTGCCTTGGGCTGCTGCTCGGCATGATCGGCATCGACAACATGACCGGTCATTTCCGCTACAGCTTCGACCTCGCCGAATTGGGCGATGGCATCGGCATCGTGCCGGTCGCCGTCGGGCTGTTCGGGCTCGGTGAAATCCTGTCAACGCCGAGCGCTGACGCGGTAAAGGACATCATTACGCCGCGCCTGCGCGACCTTTTGCCGACCCGCAAGGAATGGAGCGAGGCAGCAATGCCGATCACGCGCGGCACGCTGCTCGGTTTCATCATCGGCATTATTCCGGGATCTGCGCACGTCATCTCGAGCTTCTTGTCCTACGCAGTCGAGCGCCGGGTCTCGAAGCACCCTGAGCAATTCGGCAAAGGCGCCGTCGCCGGCGTCGCCGGACCGGAAACCGCCAACAATGCTGCCTCCACCGGCGCGTTCGTGCCGCTGCTCGCGCTCGGCATCCCGACCAGCCCGATCACTGCGGTGCTGATCGGCGCCTTGATGATTCACGGCGTGTCGGTTGGACCGACACTTGTCAGCGACCATCCCGATGTGTTCTGGGGCTTCGTCGCCTCGATGTATGTCGGCAACCTCATGCTGCTGGCGCTCAACCTGCCGCTGGTCAGCGTGTTCGTGACGGTGCTGAGGATTCCGTACGCCTATCTTTATCCGCTGATCATCATGTTCTGCATTATCGGCGTCTACGAGGTAAACAACTCGGTCGTCGATGTCTGGATCATGCTGATCATGGGCGTGCTCGGCTACGCATTGCGCAAGTTCGATTTCGATCCGGCTCCGCTGGTGCTCGGGCTGGTGATCTCGCCGATCCTGGAACAGAGTCTGCGCCAGTCGCTGATCATGTCGAACGGCAACTACCTGATATTCTTCAGTCGTCCGATTTCTCTGGGTCTGATGATGGTGAGCATCGGCCTGCTCGCGCTCGCTGCATACGCGTTCGTGCTCAAGCGCGCGGACTGGCGCACCAAGCTGGCCAAGGTGGAAGCCGGCGAAGCGGAAACGTAGGACGACGCTACGTCGCCTTGCGCGCGTGCAGGGCCATTGCGATCAGCGCCGTGCCGCCGAATATCATGTTTATGCCGACCAAAAGCCCGACCGCCCAGGCCGCCGTGCTTGGCAAACCAGCAAAGATCATTACGGCCAGTATGAGGTCGATGATGCCGCTCATGAGCATCCAGCCCCACTGACCGGACAATTCGCGCCTGTGATCGAGCGCGAACATGATCGAAACGGCACCCTCAATAAGGAAGAATGCGATCAAGACCAGCGTAAGCGAGAATGCGCCGGTCACTGGCGACGCCAGCAGCATTGCACCGACAATGATGCCCAGCGCTGCTGATAACAGAGACCACCAGAAGCCTGGCGCGTGCCGCATCCAGAAGGTTGTGACAAGG
>JBGQLL010000194.1:0-6539 GCA_041500065.1 Pseudolabrys sp. | reverse complement strand
CGCCGGACTGAAATGGCAATAGGCCTGCTCACGGCAATAGACCGCCATGTAGCGGCGGAAGGTATCGAGTGGCTCTTCACCGACACGAAAGGCACGCCGGTTACCGGCGGCACTGACCACTCCTGAGCCCGTGAAATCGTCGACCACCCGCGCGATGGCGTTGTCCATTTGGTCCGGTGGCACAATCAGATCGCAGATCATGCGCCCCTCGGGACTGTCGCATTCGAAACGGCGACCCATCATGATCGCCTGGCGCGCCGCCCGTGCGCCCACGAACCGCGTCAGACGCAAGTTGGCAGCACCCGGAATGATGCCTTCTTTGCGTGCAGGTAGCGTCATATAGGCGTCGCTTCCCGCAACAACATAATCCATCGTCAACAAATATTGGCACCCACCGCCGATCGCGAATACATCGACGCCGGCGATCCACGGCTTCTCGTGTGTGCCACCATACACTTCATCGGGATTTGCACCTCTCGTCGCCAGCCCACGCAAAATCTTGTTGACGATGCCCATGTCGCGGCGGATGTACCAAAGATATGGAATTTTACCGCGATAGAGGTGCGTGAGATTGATTCCCGCTGAAAAGATCTTGCGGCCGCGGTATTTGGGATGATCCACCACGTCGCCACGTAAGATACAAATCTCGCTCAACGGATCGAGAATGGCGATGTCGGCTGCCGTCTCCGTGTCGTCGAGTGTGTCGTCGTCTTCGGCATTGAGAAAGCGCGGATTGCAGACGGTGACCACCGCGGCCTTACCTTGCCGCTCGATCTTGGCCGGACCAAAATTGATTGCACCGCGCTTTACGAACTCTGCGCCCCGTTCAATTGCTTCCGGTTTCGGAAGCAGCATTGATTTGCAAAGGTGCATGCCAGCATCGGGAACGGCAAGTACCTGCGAGAGAAAAATGCCTTGATCGACTTCGACGCCGTCTTTCTCGCTCTGCATCAGCGGGCTTTCAGCGCTCACTTCTTTGTGCGTCGGCGTCAGACCCGGGATAAGTTTGGCTGCGTCATAGACGAGATCGTCCACGCGTACGAATTTGGCGAGATTTTTCGTGAGCTTGCTGTAAACGGTCTGCGCGTGCCGCTGAAGGAAACCTTCCCGCGCGTGACGGCAATCCCGAAGGATGAGTTCGGCTGCTAACTTTTGTTCAGCGGTACGCTTGGACTTATTCGGCAGCTTTGCGAGCAGATTGACGCCACCGCGCCAGTATTTCGTGCCCGCTGCAGCGTCTCGCTTGAAATTCCCGCTGACACGAAAGCCCATCTTCTGCCAGGCTACGGCCAATTTGATTGGAAGGCCCGCCTGCTCAAAATAGATTTTCGGATCGGCGTGATCGACGAGTTTGCTCTTGCCGCTGCCTTCCATACGCACTCTCCCGGCACAACTCTCTTATACAACCGTTTTTTCCGGCCATTGGCACAAGTCGCTGATGATGCATTTTTCGCACAGTGGCTTGCGCGCCACACAAGTGTAACGCCCGTGCAGAATAAGCCAATGGTGCGCGTGGCGCTTGTATTGCGCCGGCACCACCTGTTCCAATTTGGTTTCAACCTCGAACGGCGTCTTACCGGTAGCGATCCCGGTGCGGTTGCCAACACGGAAAATATGCGTGTCGACTGCAATGGTCGGCTCGCCGAAGGCAATATTGAGCACGACATTGGCGGTCTTGCGGCCCACTCCGGGGAGCGCCTCCAATGCCTCGCGCGAGCGTGGTACTTGCCCGCCATGCTCAGCGATGAGCTTGTGCGACAACGCCACCACGTTTTTTGCTTTGGTGCGAAAAAGACCAATGGTTTTGATCAATTCGCGGACGTGGGCTTCCCCGAGCGCAACCATCTTCTGCGGTGTGTCGGCCAGCGCGAACAGCGCAGGCGTCGCCTTGTTGACGCCTGCGTCGGTCGCCTGGGCTGAGAGCACAACCGCAACCAGCAACGTAAATGGATTGATATGCTGGAGCTCGCCCTTTGGCTCCGGATTGGCGGCCTTGAAGCGGCGAAACGCCTCCTCGATCTGCGCTGTCGTCCATTGCGGCGGCGCGCCCACGGCGGCCTTGATATCGGCAGCCACGCGCTTGCGCACCAACTTCGCCTTGGCGCGCTTCGCCTTACGTTTACGCAATTTCGCCGACGCCTCACGGGCAGGTTTTTTCGCCATGATTTCGGTATACTGAGCGCGACGATGGCCGACAACGTAGACGATCTCGAACCCACCATCTTTTCGGTGACGCTGACACCGTACCGCTCGCTCGGACGCGTGGGATTTCTGGTTTTAATGCTGTTGTTCGGGGGTGTCAGCTTCGTCGCCGGCGCGCTGTTTTTGCTGCTCGGCGCCTGGCCTGTGTTCGGCTTCTTCGGGCTCGACGTGCTTTTGCTGTACTGGGCGTTCCGGCTCAACTACCGCCACGCGGAAGCTTACGAGCAGGTGACCGTCACGCCGTCGGCACTCAAGGTTCGCAAAGTGAGTCACCTGGGCCGTGCGCGCGAGTGGGTTCTAAATCCACTCTGGGTTCGACTCGACAAGGTCGAGCTGGAAGAGTTCGGGATTGACCGGCTTTTTTTGGTTTCGCGCGGGAAAAAGCTTACCATTGCAAGCTTTTTGGGGCCCGACGAAAAGGCGAGTTTCGCTAGGGAGCTCACGAACGCGCTCAGCGAAGCACGGCGCGGGCCGACGAGGACCGTGTTTGATTGACCAGAAAGCGGGTGGTTTCGCTCCGCAAACTCCCTAAATTGCGGCCATGAACATGACCCTAGCAAAAACGGCTTTTGCCGACCGGTTTCCCGAACTCGCCCCGCTCTCCACCGCGGCAGCCGATTACGACATCGTGCGGCGCGCGATTGCTCATATCCGCGGAAATTGGCGCGCCCAACCGGAAATCGACGTGATTGCAAACGCCGCCGGCGTATCTGCAACTGATCTGCACCATTTGTTCCGTCGCTGGTGCGGGCTCACCCCGAAAGCATTCCTTCAGGCGCTCACCCTCAACCACGCGCGCGAGCTGCTACGCTCATCCGCGAGCGTGCTGGATACCGCTTATGAAGTCGGCCTGTCGGGCCCTGGCCGTCTGCACGATCTGTTCGTCACGCATGAGGCGATGTCGCCCGGTGAATGGAAAGCGGGCGGCGAAGGTCTGACCATCACCTACGGTTTCCACCCCTGCCCGTTCGGCATGGCGTTGGTGATGACGACGCCGCGCGGTCTGGCGGGTCTCGCGCTCGCCGATGCCGGCAAGGAACGCGCGGCGCTCAGGGACATGAAATCGCGCTGGCCGAAAGCACGCTATGTGGAAGATTTCGCGGCGACGGCTGCGACGGCACGGCGCATTTTTGATCCGGCGCTTTGGCGTAAGAATCAACCGCTGCGCGTTGTACTCATCGGCACGGATTTCGAAGTACGTGTCTGGGAAAAGTTGCTCGACATTCCGATGGGCAAGCTCACGACTTACTCGGACCTCGCCGCCAAGGCCGGCTCGCCCAAAGCGGCACGTGCGGTTGGCGCCGCGGTCGGCAAGAATCCCATATGCTTCGTGGTGCCTTGCCACCGCGTCATCGGCAAGGACGGCGACATTACCGGCTACCACTGGGGCCTCACGCGCAAGCGTGCGATGCTCGGCTGGGAAGCGGGGATGGCCGTCGCCGCCTAACTACGCGGCAAGGTCGAGTTTCGATGCGACCGTCGAATCGGCGTTGAGGCGATAGATCATCGGAACGCCGGTATCCAAATTGAGCTTCGTGATGCTGTCGGGAGTGTGCTTGTCAAGCACCATGACCAGCGCGCGCAATGAATTGCCGTGCGCCGACACCAGAACACGCTCGCCGCGCAGCACGCGCGGCAGGATTTCCCGGATGTAGTAAGGCAGTACACGCGCCGCGGTGTCGCGCAAGGATTCACCCCCCGGTGGAGCAACATCGTAGGAGCGGCGCCAGATGTGGACTTGCTCCTCACCCCATTTTTTGCGGGCGTCATCTTTGTTGAGCCCGACAAGATCTCCATAGTCACGCTCATTGAGCGCTTGATCCTTGAGTACTGGAATTTTCGTTTGACCCAGTTCCGCGAGCATCAAATCAAGCGTGCGCTGCGCACGCTTGAGCACAGACGTGAAAGCGACATCGAATTTTATCCCTTGCGCTTTTAGTTTGCGGCCAGCCTCGCGCGCCTCTGCAACTCCTTTTTCCGTCAAGTCGACGTCGCGCCAACCAGTGAACAGGTTTTTCAGGTTCCAATCGCTCTGGCCATGACGCACGAGTACAAGAAGACGTTCAGTCATCGCTCTCCTCAAAAATCCTTTAATCCGAGAACGTCCAGCATCGAATAAAGTCCCGGCTTCTGATTTCGCGCCCATAACGCTGCGTGCAGTGCGCCGCGCGCAAAGATCATGCGGTCTTCGGCTTTGTGCGTCAGCTCCAGGCGCTCCGCTGGACCGGCAAAGATGACGCTGTGTTCTCCGACAACGGTGCCTCCGCGCAAAGCCGCATAGCCAATGTCGCCCGCCTTACGCGCGCCCGTGTGTCCGTCACGGCTCTTGACCGAATGCTTCTCAAGCTCAATCGCGCGGCCTTCTGCTGCTGCACGACCAAGTAGTAAGGCCGTACCCGAAGGTGCATCGACCTTTTGATTGTGATGCATTTCGAGGATTTCGATGTCGAAGGACTTATTGAGTGTCTTGGCCACCCGCTTTGTGAGCGCCGCCAGCAGGTTGACCCCGAGGCTCATATTTCCCGACTTGACGATCACCGCATTCTTTGCGGCCTCCTTGATTTTCGCGTCATCGGCCGCGCTTAAGCCGGTCGTCCCCAGAATGTGCACCTTGTTGGCTTTGGCCGCGAGTGCAGCGAAGGCAACACTCGCCACCGGCGCTGTGAAATCAATAATGCCGTCAGCCTGTGCTAATAGCGGCGCAGCATCGCCAACCAGTTTGACGCCATTTTCCGGAAGCCCAGACAGCGTGCCGGAGTCCCAACCGATTAGCGGTGAGCGCGCATCTTCCAGAGCGCCCGCGAGCGTGAAGTCCTTGCTGTCGGCGATCGCCTTGACCAGCGTGCGGCCCATTCGCCCACCAGCCCCGGCAACCACAAGCCGCATTTCGGCCATGGGTCATTCTCCAGAACTGGCGCCGGTATAGCGCGCTAAACTGCGAAAAGCACTACGGCTGCGGGCCGTCGTAACCCTCAATAATAACGATATCGGCTGTCGAGTGCGGCAGGCGGACCTTGATGTTCGCCTGATATTCGGGCGAGCGATAGCAGGCAACTGCGCTGGCGTAGTCGGGAAACTCGATGACGACATTGCGCGAGCGGGCAGCGCCCTCCGGGCACTCAAACTTTCCCGCACGGACCACGAAGCGTCCGCCAAACTTCTTGAAGATCGCCGCATTGGCGGCGGCATAGGGTTTGTAGCCCTCCTCGTTCTTCACATCGACCCGGCCGATCCAGTAGCCCTTGGGCATCCTCATGTCCTCCCTTGACCCTTTGCTTGCTCGATTTCGGCAATGATCGCCTCGGCTGCTGCTTTAGGATCGCCAGCCTCTACCACCGGCCGCCCCACCACCAGGTAGTCGGCACCGGCATCTATCGCCCGGGCTGGCGTCACTATCCGCTTCTGATCACCACTGGCGGTGCCGGCCGGCCGAATCCCCGGAGTCACCAGCACCATCCCGGGACCAGCGATACCACGTAAGGCCGCCGCCTCTTCTGCGGAACACACGAGGCCGTCGACCCCGATGTCCCGCGCCTGCGCTGCGCGTGCAGCGGCAAGCTCCTTCACGTTCAACTCGTAACCCGCAGCCGCAAGATCGGCATCGTCATACGACGTGAGCACCGTCACCGCGAGAATACGCAGCTTGGATCCGCGCTTGCCCTCGACCGCCGCCTTCATGGTCTGCGGATAAGCATGGACGGTAAGGAAGGTTGCCCCGAGTTGCGCGACACTCTCGACGCCTCTTGCAACGGTATTTCCGATGTCGTGCAGCTTGAGATCGAGGAACACCTGCTTGCCGGCCGCGACTAGTCCGGCCGCAAACGGCAACCCGTCGGCAAACGCGAGTTGATACCCGACCTTGTAGAACCACACCGATTCGCCGAGCCGCGCCACAATAGCCTCGGCCGCATTTACCGAAGGCACATCGAGAGCCACAATCAACCGTTCGCGCGCGTCCAATGACACGTCATCCTCCTCGTACCATCAGCCTCGCCATCTCCACCAACCGTTCGAGCTGCGCGCGAAACAAGTTTGCGGTACCGGTATCGGCAATATTGTCCGTCTCATCGAAAGCGTAGTCCGCGCGCTGAATCGCCACCTGCTCGGGAATCACCAGCGCACCGCATCCAAGCTCAAGAATTTGACGCAATGCCATCAGCGAGCGAAGACCGCCGGCTCGACCAGGCGAAGCCGAGCTAATCGCGAACACGCGTCCCTTGAAGGCAGCATAGGTCGGATCACCGCGCTCGCGCACGCGCGATACCCAGTCGATGGCATTCTTGAGCATCGGGGTAACCGATGCGCTGTATTCCGGACTGGCAATGAACACACCATGG
>JBGQLL010000193.1:0-6557 GCA_041500065.1 Pseudolabrys sp. | reverse complement strand
CGGTCTCTGCGCAAAGTTTTTCCACGTCGGCGAGAGTCGCGCGCCCGTATTTTTCCGGCTCGCGGGTGCCGAGCAGGTTCATATTGGGTCCATTGAGGACGTAGATTGTTGTCGTTGCCATGGGTCCCCGACGGTCTGCACCCGGCTCGATGCGCACGAAACTGGCGCTTTATAGGTGGCCCGAAGGATAAGGGGAAGCCCGAATGACTGTCAGTTTTGGCATTTGGCGCCGCCAAGCGCCTGGGTTTCGGCCGCTGCCCAATCGACCACCTCTTTGAGCGCCGTCAGCCTTCTGCGGCCGGCGCCTCTCGCCTTGCCGAAGATGTCGATCTGGCGCTCCGCGCTCGTGCCGTGGGCGCCGATAGCGTGGAGATGCCTGATTTCCCCCGAGCAATCGAGCGCGTCCGCATCTTCGGCGATGAAATCGATCACCTGATCGAGCCATTGCGCGAGTGTGAGGGGCGAACGGGAGAACGGCTCGACGAAGGTCGCACGAATGCCATAGCGCTGGGCGTGCCACTTGTTCTCTTGCGTGATGGCGCGGCCAACACGGTCGAAGCCGGCGTTGAGCGCGCGGTCGCGGTCGAGTGCGCGCACCAGGCACCGGAACAGCGCCGCTATCGCGATGGCGTCGTCCACTCGCGTGCAGCTGTCGGCGACGCGCAATTCGATGGTCGGATTATTCAGCGAAGGCCGTATCGCCCACCATATGTAGCTCGCATCGGGAATGATTTTTGCCCACGTAAGTGCGGCAACGAACTCGCGATAGTCGTCATTGGTGCGGAACAGTTCGGGCAGGCCGGTGCGCGGCAGCTCGTCGTAGGCGGCAAGTCGATAGCCAACGAGGCCGGTGAGGTTGCCTTGCCAGAACGGTGAGGACGTCGAGAGCGCGAGCAGCAGCGGAAGGTATGGCGTCAGCCGCATGATCAGGTTGATACGCGTGTCGGTGTCTGGCACAGCGACGTGGACATGCATCCCACACAGCATGTTGCGGTACCCGATCATCTGAAGGTCATCCATGATTGCGCCGTAGCGCGCCTTCGGCGTTACCACCTGCTCTGGCCAATACGCGAGCGGGAAAGTACCCATCGCGGCGATGCCGAGCTTGTGTTCGGCAGCTAGCTGCCCCAGCGTGCGGCGGTAATGCGATAGATGGGTCCGCGCCTCCTCGGCGCTTGCGCAAGGCGGCGTCGCCACCTCGAGCTGCGACTGCAACATTTCTGTCATGACCCGATTGCCGAGCTGCTTCTGGGCAACCGAAAGAAACTTCTTGTTCGCGCGGCGCACCGCGTGGCGCGTCTTCGCGTCGAACAGGAAGTACTCTTCTTCCATCCCAAGCGTATACATGCGCGCGACAACCGCCCCGGCGGAACTTTGTTCCACTATCGATTGGACGCAAAAAAGGCCGCCGTAGATACCTCCACGGCGGCCGCTGGTTACGAAGCGCTACACGTTTTTCGTCAGCAGCTCGGCTTGCCGCAGCGGGAGGTGTTGACCTTTTCCTTCAGGGATTCGAGGCCGACCGCTCCGACCACGACGTTGTCGCCGATGACATAGCTTGGCGTGCCGTTGAGGCCGAGCGCCTCGGCAAGCTTGAAGCTCTCCTGCAACGTCGCCTTCACTTCGGGGCTCGCCAGGTCTTTGTCCAGGCGGCCCATGTCGAGGCCGATCTCTTTGGCAACGGCGAGTGCGCGCGCCTTGTCGGCCTGGCCGCGGCCGCCGAGCAGCTTCTGGTGAAATTCAAGATATTTCTTGCCGGTCTTGTCTTGCATGCGCACGGCCACCGCGACTTGTGCGGCTTCGACCGAGCCGGGCCCGAGGACCGGGAATTCCTTCAGCACGACCTTGAGCTTGGGATCGTCCTTGAGCAGCGTGAGCATGTCATCCATGGCGCGCTTGCAGTAGCCGCAGTTGTAATCGAAGAACTCCACGAAAGTGACATTGCCACTCGGATTGCCGAGCACGACCTGGCGTGGCGAAGTGAACAACGCCTCCGAATATTGCTTTACGGCGGCCTTATGCTTCTCGGCATCTGCGGCGGTTTGCCGTTTTTCGAGCTCGGTCATCGCTTCCTGAATGACTTCGGGATGGGCGACCAGGTACTCACGCACGATGCGTTCGAGCTCGCCGCGTTGACTGGCGGAGAATTCGTCGGCACGCGAGGCTTGCGGCACGGCAATGGCCAGCAATGCCGCACAGGCGGCGGCGATCAGGCGCGGTCTAGATGTCATGAAGTCTTTCCTCATTTATTGAGCTTTGGCGTTGGCGTTCGGTTTGACGTTTACAATATCGTCGGCTTGCACCCACGCGGGCGAGCCGATCCGCAGGCGAGTCTTGGCGCGCGTGGCAAGCTGGCGCGCGGTTTTCAAATCGCCGCGGTTAAATGCGGCCTGGGCCGATGCGAGGTCGGCATTGGCGAGGTCGCCTTTGCGACCATAGGCCATCGCGAGCTGCGAATAGGCTTCAGGCGCTTCAGGTTCCCGCACAATCGCCGTGCGAAGAAGGCCCACGGCTTCTTCGGCCAGCTTTGGATTATTTGTGGCGTTGAGCGCTTGCGCGAGCAAGATCTCAATCAGTGGGTTGCTATGCGAAAGCTGAACGGCCTGGCGCAGCGGAGCGACAGCTTCGGCCGGACGGCCGCCCTCAAGCAGCGCTTGACCTTTAAGCTCGTAGAAATACGGATTGTTGGGCTGCGCCTGGATCAGTCCGTCGATCTGGACGAGCGCCTGGCGAAGATCGGAATTCCGGTAGGTCGAAATGGCGCGGGCATATCGCGCCGGCAGACTGTGGTCACTCGATGGATAGCGGCGGGCGACTGTGTCGGCCCGCTCGAGAAAGCCGGAGAGTTTCGCGCGCATCATGTCGTGGCGGAGCTGTAACTCAGGTGGATCCTTGCGGTCCCAATATGGGCTCTGCCTCGCCAGCGTTTCGAGAGCGGCGACACGATCGGCCGGCATCGGGTGCGTTTGCATATAGGGGTCGATGTAGCGCGAATTAAACAACACTTCGTTGCTCAGACGCTTGAAGAGCTCAACCATTCCTTTCGGCGACTGGCCGGTAGCGTTGAGGAACTTCACGCCGGCGTGGTCGGCCTGGTCTTCCTGTGTGCGCACATAGGCGAGCAGTGAACGCATGATCGCCGACTGCGGTGCCATGATTGCCGCAGCACCTATGTCGGAAGCGCCTGCGGCACCGCTCCGTGCGCCGGCGACCAGCGCACCGACGCCAGCCAACATGGCAATGATCGAAGCCGTTTGTGCGGACGCAAGTTGCTCGCGCAGCCGCTGGAGATGGCCACCCGCGAGGTGCCCGGTCTCGTGCGCGAACACGCCGATGATTTCGTTCGGCGTCTTGGCGTCGAAAAGGGATCCGGCGTTAACGAAGATGTGGCGGCCATCCATGACGAAGGCATTGAACGAGCGGTCGCTGAGCACCACGACCCGCACATTTTGCTTCGCAAGACCGGCGGCGTGCAGGATCGGTTGCGCGTAGTCGCGCAACAGTTGTTCGATTTCGGCGTCACGGATAACCGGCATCCCGCGCGTCGTACTATCCTGCGCGCGTGCGGGGGTGGCCGCAGGTCCGCCCCCGGCTGCCCCAACCGCAATCGCGGTTAGCAACGCGATCGCCTGGGCTGCTGGCGCCTTGCGCCGCGTCCTGATAGGTGTGCCGTTCAAGGACATACCGATTTTCGTTGCCGAATTGGCGTGAACCTAGTGACGCGCCCCAGGGCGGTCAACGCAGGTGGCGATCACATGAAAGTGCCAGTCGCAAGCAATCCGCCGAATACGGCAACAGCGGGGCGGGGCAATGGGGCCCGACAGGCCGAAAACGATGCTTGAGGCGGCAAAACAGCTTTTGAAGCCATCCAAACGCAGCGATGTGCCGCCGTTCATCGTGATGGATGTGATGGCTGCGGCAGCGCAGCGAGAGGCGCAGGGCGCCCACATCATCCATATGGAGGTGGGGCAGCCGGCGGCACCCGCGCCTGCCACTGCGATCAAGGCGGCCCAGGCTGCGCTTGAGCGCGGAAGGATCGGTTATACCGAGACGCTTGGGATTCCATCGCTGCGGGCGCGCATCGCGCGTCACTATGAGGACGCTTACGACCTCGCTCTCGATCCCGCCCGTGTGGTGGTGACAACCGGTTCGTCCGGAGGTTTCATTCTGGCCTTCCTCTCGTTGTTCGAGCCGGGTGATCGCGTGGCCTTGGCCAATCCCGGCTATCCGCCGTATCGCCATATCCTTTCCGCGCTCGGCTGCGAACCGGTGCTCATCCAGACGTCGGCCGAGACGCGCTGGGCGCTGTCACCCAAGGCGCTGATCGCCGCGCATCAGCGCGCGCCGCTCAAGGGCGTCGTGATCGCAAGTCCGGCCAATCCGACCGGCACCATGATGGACGCCGACGCGTTGATGCGCCTGATTGCGGTTGCGGAATCGGAAGGCATCCGGGTGATCTCCGACGAGATTTATCACGGGCTCGATTATGCTTTCACCGCCGAAACGGCCGCGAATGCATCCGGACGTGCGGTCGTGATCAATTCCTTCTCGAAATACTTCTGCATGACCGGCTGGCGCATTGGCTGGATGGTTGTTCCGGAGGAACTCGTGCGCCCGGTCGAACGGCTGCAAGGCAATCTCGCGATTTCCGTGCCGACACTCGCGCAAGTCGCGGCGGAGGCGGCTTTCGATGGCCGCGCAGAGATGGAGGCGGTCAAGCATGGTTACGAGGAAAACCGCCGTATCCTCACCGAAGGACTGCCGAAAGCCGGGCTCGACAAATTTCTTCCCGCGGACGGCGCGTTCTACCTTTACGCCGATATTTCCCGCTTCTCCGACGATAGCCTCGATTTTGCAAAACGCATGCTGAATGAAGCAGGTGTGGCAGCGACACCGGGTATCGATTTCGATCCGATCGACGGCCGGCGCTTTTTGCGTTTCTGCTACGCCGGCTCGACCGCCGAGATGCATGAGGCGGTGAAGCGAATTGGTGGTTGGCTTGACGAAAAATAGCGCGGTGCGCTTGCTACCGTCATGGCCGGGACAAACCCGGCCATGACGAGTCATTGTTAGAACTCCACGTCCAATTCGACCATCTCGTCCGGCTCGGCCTTTGCGTCCTCGATCCACTCGTGCATTGGCGGCATCGCCATGATCGTCGCGCAATAAGCGGCGCAATCGCTATCCAGCTTGACGTCATAGCTGAGGAAGCGCGTGACGACAGGCGCAAACATGGCGTCGGCCATGCACGCAGAGTTGCCGAACAGGTAGGGACCTTTCTCAGTGGCGAGGCACTCGCGCCAGATGCTGAAGATGCGATCGATGTCGGCCTGAGCGCCCGCCCAGACTTTAAATCCAGGATGGTGCGCCTTCAGATTCATCGGCAGCGCGGAGCGCAGGTTGGAAAAACCGGAATGCATTTCGCCGGATATCGAGCGGCAGCGCGCGCGGGCGGCGAGCGATTTTGGCAGCAACCCGGCTGCCGGCAGGATCTCGTTCAGGTACTCGGCAATCGCCAGCGTGTCCCAGATCTTCACGCCGTTATGCGTGAGACAAGGCACCAGGAAAGAGGGCGACAGCAGCAGGAGTTCGGCGCGTGTGGATGGGTCGTCGCTGGCGACGGTCTGCTCTTCGAAATCGAGTCCCGCCATCTTGCAAAGAAGCCAGCCGCGCAGCGACCAGGAGCCGTAGTTCTTGCTGGCGATTGTCAGGGTAGCCTTGGCCATAGGACGGGGAGGTCCTCATTCATCATGGCCCGGCATTTGACAGCTTAGACGAAAGCGTTGCTCTTTCAATACTTTCCCGTTCTGCAAAATTAGTGGGCAGCGGAATTGTCCCCAAATTCTGGGCGCAACTAGCGCTAGCGCTAATTTTATCTCGCAGTGCAACATAAAATGTTCTAGCCTTCGCAGGCGGTTCGCCGGGATCGCCAGGAACTGAATGCTTTATCAGGCCTATCAGGCGCACGCCGACATCATGGTGCCGGTGCGCCGGTTTGCCGGCATGGCGGCCAGATCGGTGGGGGAGAGGCTCAATGGCTCGGCACGCCCGACCGTTCTGAGCAACCTGACCGCCGCCTATGAATTGATCGCCCGCGCCGGCCTTACGCACGAGCGCCCGCCTTACGGCATCGACAGTATCGTGATCGGCGACCGCGAAGTGGCGGTAACCCAGGAGGCGGCCGATGTAACACCATTCGGCACGCTGTTGCATTTCAAGAAGGACATCGTGGTCGCCCAGCCGCGCGTGTTGCTGGTCGCGCCGCTGTCAGGACACTTCGCCACTCTGCTGCGCACGACCGTGCGAACGATGCTCGCCGAGCATGACGTCTTCATTACGGATTGGCACAATGCGCGCGACGCCTCAGTTGAGGATGGGCGTTTCGGATTCGACGATTACATCACACATTTGATCCGCTTCCTCGAAGTGATGGGGCCGGGTGCGCACGTTGTGGCGGTGTGCCAGCCATGCGTCGCTGCGCTGGTGGCCGCAAGTATCATGGCCCAGGCTGACAATCCGGCCCAGCCGCGCTCGATGACTCTCATGGCGGGACCGAT
>JBGQLL010000192.1:0-6588 GCA_041500065.1 Pseudolabrys sp. | reverse complement strand
TGGCATACTTCAGCGCAATGATTTTTTCGACGTACGCGACGGCGATTTCCAGCGCGGAATCAACAAAGCGGTCGCGAACAATTGGATCACGATCGATCAGCGCAACCGCTACCGCTATCAACTCACGGCAACGGGTTATGCCATGGGGCGGGTGATCGACCCGGTACTTGGCCAACCGACGTAACTGGGCAGCGGATTTCAAGCACTAGCTTGCCCTGCAGATGGCGCTGCCACTTCGCTTGAAGCAGCAGATGATTTTCGCGGATGGGCATTGATGGCCGGCGGCATCAAACGGGCGCTCAATTCTCAATAGCGGAGATCGGCGTCCTCTTCCCGCGGCTCTTCCTCCGGTTCTTCCCGCGGTACTAGCGCCAGTCCCTCGATGCCCTTAAGCAGCTCTTCTTCGGTCATGTGCTCGGATGTCACCTCGGTATCGCCGGAGTCCACGCTGGCGTTACTGGTGCCGATCAGCGGCTCCTCGGGCTCCGCCTCGTCGACCTCGACGTATTTCTGCAGGCTATGAATGAGGTCTTCCTTGAGGTCGCCAGGTGAGACGGTGGTTTCGGCGATTTCGCGCAACGCCACGACCGGATTCTTGTCGTTGTCGCGCTCAACGGTTATCTTCGACCCCGACGAAATCATGCGAGCCCGATGGCTCGCCACAAGGATGAGCTCGAAGCGGTTCTCCACTTTGTCGATACAATCTTCTACGGTGACACGGGCCATTGGCTCTCTACTTCACTTGAGGGAAATTTGTCCTGAAAACGACCGCTAGATGCGCCAAAGCGAGTAGCGCGATGGCCCCGCGTATCCACAAATTGCGGCATAGTACTAATGGCAAGGCGCGTCAATGATCGGAGGGGCGCTTTCGCGCCCCGCCCTTGATTGATCCGCCACCGCACCGCCGGCCTCAAACTTCGATCGGCCCCAATGTCCGCTTTGGGTCAAAAGCAGACATCTCACGCCGTCCAATACGTGACCGCTTTACCCCCGAAAGCGGACATCGGCAGACTGTATCGCCAGGTCCGGTTGGTCACTTCGATTTACAGTAACTACGATGGAACCGCGATCGCGGCACGGCGACGGATTGGCTAGTCCCCCCAGTGCGGTTACATTTCAAATTTATAACAGGTAGAAATGACCAAGAGAAAATCGGCAGTCTTTTTTGGGAGCTACCGTGATGTCGTTTAGCCGACTACGCCGTATCGCTGTGCCCGTAGCTCTCATCGCGGCAACTGTGTCGGCGAATGCTCAGCAATATCCAACCAGAGCAATTCGAGTGATCAGCCCCTATCCGGCCGGAAGTGCCTCGGACACTGTCACTCGCGTTGTGATGGACCAGGTCTCTCAGGTTGTCGGACAACCAGTGGTCATTGAGATGCGGTCAGGTGCCGGTGGAAGCATCGGCTTCAGTGCGGTCGCCAAGTCTGACCCGGATGGCTATACGCTAGTGACCAGCTCGTCTTCGATGGCAACCGAGACCGTACTGCACAAGACATTACCGTACGACCCCGTCCGCGATTTCGTTCCGGTGGTCTTGATCGGCACGTCGCCGAATTTGCTGGTCGCTTCAGCCAAGAGTGGGTTCAAGACGGCGGCTGACCTCGTGGCTGCCGCCAAGGCGAAGCCGGGAACCTTGACTTTCGCGTCAGCGGGAATCGGCTCCTCCTCCCACATGGCCGCCGAGCGATTCCGTCTTGCCGCCAACATCGACGTCCGCCACGTGCCATTCCGGGAAGGTGGCCTCATGCAAGTGATGGGTGGAAATGTCGACTTCTATTTCATCCCCTTGGCGGCAGCCGCCTCGGCGCTGGGAAGCGACAAGCTCGTGTTGCTCGCAGTCAGCTCACCAAAACGCGCCGCGATCTTGCCGAACGTGCCTTCCGTCGTCGAACTTGGTTATCCGGACGCCGTCTTCCGTTTCTGGAACGGAATATCGGCGCCGGCGAAAACACCGCGTGACATCGTAAACAAGCTGCACGACGTGACCGAAACTGCTCTGAAGGATTCCGCCCTCCGCGAAAAACTGGCCAAACTGGGGGTTGAACCAGCGCAGATGAGTGTCGAGGAATTCGGCAGATTTTTCAGAGACGATCTAAACGCGACGGTAGAGCTCGCGAAGAAGGCCGATATTAAGCCGCTCGACTAAGCTACGACTCACGCGAGCTGGCCCGCCAAATTCCATTTGCGCCTTTCGCAGAACAGAGTCGTTTACAACGTTGGGGAACACTCACGATGAATATCAGACCGCCCCGTATCGGCCCCCAGCCTTGGGATGTCGTGCGCACGAAGCTCGACCAATCACTTCCATTCGCCAATATGCGCGATACGCCCTATTACCGCGATGCGGTGTGGGAGCAGTTCTCCAAGGCCGAATACGACCGTCGCTACCGCGCACTGCGGCAGAAAATGCGGGATCACAAGCTCGACGTGTTGATCGTTCCCGGCGGTCCAAGTCATTGGAGCTTTGGCGGCGGGATGCTGTGGCTGACCGGCCATTGGGAATGGCACGCGCTGTCAAGCTATGTGGTTGTCCCGCTCGAAGACGAGCCGACATTGATCTATTCCATGGGCGGCACGCACGCGGAAGCCGTGCGGCGGCAGGTCGAGGTCGCGGTCAAGGATGTCCGTCATAGCCGCAACGGCCGCTATGCCGACATCATGGTCGAACGCATCCGCGAACTAAAACTCGAGCGCGGCTCCATCGGCCTTATGGAGATCGATCCGCGGCACTCGGACTATCTACCGGTGAACCAATACAACGTCTTGCGCGAAAATCTGCCGGACGCGAAGCTGGTATTCACCCAAGGCTTTTTGCACGAGTTGCTTTCCATCCATAGCACCGAGGAACTCGACTGCGTCCGCAAGGCGGGGGTTTTGTGCCGCAATGCTATGGACGCGATGGTCGCGCGGGCTTGTCCCGGCGTGAAAGAGTACGAGCTGCGCGCATCGGCGGGCGCAGCCATCCTCGAAGGCGGCGGCGATATCGATTTTCTGATCATCGGCTCGACGCCGATGGCCAACCCAACGATGATTTTCGGCAACCCGCGTCCTTCGAGCCGCGTGCTGCAAAAGGGCGACATCATCAATATGGAGCTGGCAGCCGGTTATCGCGGCTATACCGCGCAAATCGGCTCACCCATCTGCGTAGGCGAGCCCACCGAAATGGTGAAAAATTTCTGGAATGAAATCACGCTTCCCGGCTATCGGCGCATCATTGCCGAGATCGCGCCGGGAAAGCCGGTGGAAGCCATGCGCACCGCGAGCAAATTCTTCCGGGATAAGGGCTATCAGTCGCGGCCGACCCAGTGCCACGGCATCGATCTGGTCACCGACAAGCCGCACATCGTCGCGGAGCACGTTTCGGCCGAAAAATTCGAGGAAGTATTGCGGCCCGGCATGGTGATCATGGCCGAACCAAATCCGATTACGCCAGACGGTCTTTTCGGCATCTTCCTTGGCCACACGTTCATCGTCACGGACAGCGGGCACGAGGTCGTTGACAATTTCCCACTGGAGATCGCGGTAGCCAGGGTTTGACTTCCGCTTCAGGTCATTCGCGACCCAGTGAGTGAGGGTCCGATGCTTACTCGATCACTTCATCCGCGCTCGCCAGTAGCGTCGAGGGCACGGTGAGGCCGAGCGCCTTGGCCGTCTTCAGGTTGATGACCATCTGAAATTTTGTCGGGGCCTGCACCGGCATGTCGGCCGGCTTCTCACCCTTGAGGATACGATCGACGTAGCCGGCCGCGCGGCGGAACTGATCAATCCGATCAGGCCCATATGAGATCAGCCCGCCGCCGGCGACGAAGAAGCGTTCGTAATAGACCGCGGGCAGCTTGTGCCGCGCCGCCAGCGCGATGATCAGATTGTGATGAAAAATTGACAGCCCGCTCCCAGTCAGAATCAGACCGCCGTTTGGTGAGCGCGCGAATGTCGCGATGGCGCGCTCGATCTCGCCGGCGTCGCGCAAATTGACCGGGCTTACCTCCAGCTTGAGCGACGGCGCCACGGCCTGGATCGCGCCGAACTGACCCAGCCCAGAGGTGGCCGCGTCGCGAAAGACCGCCACTCTCGTCACGCCGGGGGCGATCTGCTTGAGCAGCTCGAGCCATTTTCCGCCCAGGCTGTATTCGAACAGAAGGAAACCGGTGGCATTGCCGCCCGGCCGCGCCAGACTGTCTACAAAGCCGGCACCGACTGGGTCGACGACAGTCGGGAACACGATCGGCACCGTGCGGGTAACTTGTAGCAAAGGCCCTACGGTCGAGGTGCCGGAGGCGAGGATGACGTCGGGCGCGAGTGCCACCAACTCCGCCGCTTGTTTGCGAATTTCGGCGGGATTGGCCGTGGCCCAGCGAGTGTCGATGCGCACATTGTGGCCGATGGTCCAGCCCAATTGTGCCAGCGCTTGCAGAAATGCCCCAACCCAGGTCTGAAATTCTAAATCGCTTGCCGCTGCGGGCAGGATCACGCCAATGCGCCGCACGCGTTCGGGTTGCTGCGCATTAGCCGCAAATGGCCACGCGCCTGCGGCCGCTCCGCCCAGAAGCGTAATGAACTCACGCCGCTGCATGTGCCCCCCGTAAGGACCACGCCTAAGTCCGAAGCTTAGCATTTTGCGATCGGGCGGCGAATGCGAAATGGCACATAACCGATTGCCTATTCCGCAGCAGGCGCGATGTCCGCTTTACCCCCAAGCGGACATTGGACGGTGCAGCCTAGGACCAACGGATTTGTCAACCGTCCTGCTTCGGACGTCGGTACCACACGATCAGAAGGACCAATAGACAGCCAATGACGGCGGTCACAAACGTCGCGGCAAATGCCCAATTACTCAGTGCCATTTCAGCGCTCTCCACCGTATCGGCTGCGACAAAGACAACACCCGCAATCCGCAAGGTTTTTGATCTGTATCAATGAATGACGAGAAGGGCTTGCGGTCAACTTGGCATTATTCGGGATGCAATTGGGAGGGGGTCATGAAAACACGGTCGATCAACATTATCCGTTTGGCGTTATCCTCTCTAGCTGCTGCGCTGATTTTTGCTGCAGCGCCGGCCAAAGCCGCTGAACCGATTAAAATTGGTTTCGGCATGTCGCTGACCGGTCCACTGGCTGCCAACGGCAAAATGTCGCTGGTGGCGATGCAGATTTGGGAAGACGACATCAATACGAGAGGCGGGCTGCTCGGTCGCCCGGTCAAGCTTGTCTATTACGATGATCAAAGCAGTCCATCGCAGGTGCCCGGCATCTACGCCAAGCTGCTCGATATCGACAAGGTCGACCTGATTATCAGCGGCTATGCTTCGACTCAGATCGCCGCCGCGATGCCGGTCGCGATCCAGAAGAAAAAGTTGTTCGTCAGCCTCTTTGGCACCGGCATCAACGAGACGTTCAACTACCCTAAATATTTCTCGATGATCCCGAACGGCCCGACGCCGAAGCCAGCCTTCACGCGCGGCTTCTTCAAAGTGGCCGAGGCGCAGGAGCCGAAGCCGCAGACGATTGCGATCGCGATGGCCGATGCCGAGTTCGGCCGCAATGCATGCGAGGGCGCGCATCAAAATGCCCAGGCATCGGGCTTCAAGATCGTCTATGAAAAGAGCTACCCGCCCTCCACCACCGACTTCTCCCCGATCGTTCGGGCGATCCAGGCCGTGAATCCGGATCTGATGGTGGTCTGCTCTTATCCGCTCGACACCGTCGGGATGGTCAAGGCGATGCACGAGGTCGGCTTCAAGCCAAAAATGTGGGGCGGCGCGATGGTTGGTCTGCAGGCAACGGTGTTCAAGACTCAGCTTGGTCCGCTGCTCAATGGCGTCGTCAATTATGAGACCTGGCTGCCGGTCAAGGCTATGGAGTTCCCCGGCTCGCTCGAGCTGCTCAAGAAATATCAGGAGCGTGCAAAGAATGCCGGCACCGATCCGCTTGGCTATTACATGCCGGTGTGGGCTTATGCCGACCTGCAGGTGCTTGGCGACGCAATCGCTGCAACGAAGAGCCTGAACGACGACGTGCTCGCCGATTATATTCGCAAGACGACGTTCAAGACGGTCGTCGGCGACGTGAAGTTCGGCAAACAGGGCGAGTGGGCCGAGGAACGCACGCTGGCGGCCCAATTCCAGAACATCGAAGGCAACAACATCGACGATTTCCGCGATCTGAAGACCGAAGTCATCATCTACCCGCCGCAATATAAAAGTGGCGAAGTCATCTATCCTTACGAAAAGGCGCTCAAAAAATAGAACTGCTGACTGGCCCTGGTTCCGCGCCGATTGCGTCGCGCCACCTCCGCAGACGCTCTCTTCGATTGAGATGACGATGAACGAGAGTCAGTCACACATTCCGACAGAAGTTTATTTCGATTTTCTGGGACGAACGATCCCAATTCACTGGAGTTACCACGCCATCCTGATGGTGGGAATTTGGTTCGTCTTGGTTCCGCTCTGTATTATCACGATCAGATACGGCAAACCGAAACCAACGCGATATGGCATTCGGGAAGAGATCAGGCTTGCTAACATCGCCTGGTGGTGGTTCAGCGTTCACAAGTATGGTTTTTACTTTGCAATCGGCCTCTCGCTT
>JBGQLL010000191.1:0-6628 GCA_041500065.1 Pseudolabrys sp. | reverse complement strand
CCTTGCGCGAGATCGCGATAGAGCCCGGCGCGGAACAACCAGAAGCGCAGACCGCTTTTATCTTCTACGCGGAAGTAATCCCGGGCTGGCCCGCCGTGTTCGCTCCACCAGGAGCCCTCGATACGTTCAGGGCCTTCGGCTGCGATCACCTCGTGCAGTGCGCGCCGCCATCGGAAGCGCAAGGGCGGGCCATCCGGCACTTCCGCTATCGCCTCAATTGGCTCTGGCCGCGTCAGCAGCCGCAGCGGACGCGGCGAAAGTTCTATCTCCTTGCGATGGCGGCGGAACGCACCCCAGCCGGTATCGCCGTTGATAGTCTGTGCAGGGAGAGCAACCTCGGCTAGTTCCGGAATGTGGTTGTCCTGCGCTGCTAACTGGCGCACGCGGCGTGCGCCCAATCGTGCGCTCAGACGATCGACCAGGCGGCAAAACTCAGTCACATCCTCACCACTGCCAATGCCGATCTGTTGGGCCGGGCAGGGCTCGGCGACAATGACTGAGAGCCGAGCCATATCGAAGCCAAAGCCTGGATCAAGCGCATCGGCGAGGGCCGTGAGGCGCTCGACAAATAACGCGCGGATCTCGTCCGGATCGCGCAGCGCCCGCGAGGTGCCAGCAGCGATGCGGCGTACCACGCCGTCGGTGCGGAACAAGGCCAGCTCTATACGGCGGGCGCCGTCGCCGCGCCGTTCAAGCGCGAATTGCAGCCGCCGCGCCAACCGTCTCGTAATAGTCAGCACGTCCTCCTCGCGTGCGATCGGTTCGGCAAAGCGTTGCTCAGCGACATAGGTTGCAACTGGTAAACGCGGCGTCAGCGGTTCATGTTCGTGTCCCAATGCGCGGTCGAGCTGACGCAGCACCTCGGAACCGAAGCGCGCAGTGAGCGGCGCACGCGGCAAATCGACAATATCGCCGATGCACTTCAAGCCGACACGGGCAAGGTCAGCGACCGTCGCAGGCGGAAGCCGCAACGCGGACAGTGGTAATGGCGCGAGCAGTGCACGTTCTTCTCCGCAAGCGTAACTTGCCGGTTCTCCATGATGTGCGGCAGCCCAGGCGGCGCCGATAGTGCCGGCAATAGCAAGCGAATAGGCGAAGCCTGCGTTTTCCAGACGCGCGGCGAGATCGGCGACCAGTTCATGTTCGCCGCCGTAAAGATGTGCGCAGCCGCTGATATCGAGCAGCAGGCCATCGGGCGCGTCGCAGGCTACCAAGGGTGTGTAGCGCTGACACCAGTCGGCTATTGATTCGAGCAAGGCGGGATCTGCTTCGGCGTTTTCATCTACGGCATCGATGCCGGGATGCATGGCGCGCGCTTGCGCCAACGCGAGGCCAGGCGATAGACCAAGTCGTTCGGCAGGGTCATCGACGGCAGTCAGGACTTCGGCATTGCCGCGCTTACCGGTGATGACCAGTGGCGCGGATCGCTTATGCGACCTGGCGATGCGGTCGGTCGAGAGCCGGCGCAGCCACAGGCTGAGCGTGCGTTGCGAGGATGAATCGCTCATTGCTGCCACTCCATTCGAGAATCCATGATCCGGCCGGGCCACGGCGGTTGCGGATAAGTTGTGCGGCAAAGCGCGGCGCACCGGGACCATGCGTGGCCACAGAAGGTGCAGCGCCAACGATCCAGCGGGTGGCGGCGGTGGAGGCATCACTCGATGGTGCGGCCCGCAGCAGCAACGCTAACGCGCCACCATCCGCTGCTGCGAGCGAGAGCCGTCTCACTAAGACGCTCTCGATACCACCGATGCGCATTTCGCCAATCACCGCATCGACAGCGCGGCAGCGCAACGCCTCTTCCATCGCCCAGAGCAAGTCGCGGCGATGCGCGACGGAAACCATCACCAGTCGTTCAGGCGCGAGGCCCAGGGCGTCGAGGCCGGCGCCATGCAAGACCCCGCTTTCGGCGAGCGCCATGTCCTCGACGATCCAGAACAAGCGGGGCGAGGGAACTGCAAGCGTCGCCAACCCCAAAGCAAATCCGGCTGCTGCGGCGAGATGAGCCTCCCCCTGTGCTGCAATTTCGTGCAGTGCGCCGCGCATGAGGCCGCCCCCAAGCACTGTATCGATGACGGGAATACCGAGGGGGAGGGCCTCGGGACCGGCCTCAATCCTGGGCACCCTTTGCAGAGCCAGAAGACGTTGGCGAAGTTGCTCGATCATTCATAAGCCATTGAAGATACGATTTTATTTCGAGTCCCAGATGACTGGGTCGCGCGCTATGAGTTCATGGTTTGTTCTAATGTGACCAAGCGCAAAGGAGACGTCAAGACGCAAGGGAATGGGGTCAGGCGGGACGAGGGGACCCCAAGCCTAGATGTGCGTGACGTAGAGAATGGACACAGCCACCGCCAGGACGGTGGCCACCCAGACGAGTCGAGGATCCGCGTGTTTATTCATGACGAGTCCTGCACATACAAATGATGTGCCAAACCCCTCACCACAGTCTTAATTTCCCGATGGTCGCTCGAACGCCGATCAATTTCCGTTGAGGAGTTTGCGGCCGCGCGAAGTCAGCAGAATTCGCGACTCTTTCATGCTGCTGCCGTGTTCAAACTGGATCAGCTCGTTGGCGATAGCGTCTTCCCAAACCGACAAATGCGGGCAACTCCGCCGCCAGGCCTCCGCGTCGGCGTAACTGCGCGGTGCCTCCGCGATCCAGGCGAGGAACTGTTGTGTCAGCGCGTGCGCGGCGTCCTGCATGGCGAAACGAAAATATAACTATTCAGGTCAGCAAAGGAATTCAAGCTGGCCGCTCAAAGGTGCGGATCTCAATATCCGATTCCAGCGTGCGGTGCACCGGACACTTGTCGGCAATCTCCAGGAGCCGCTTGCGCTCATCGGCGCTGAGTGCGCCTTCCAGCGTGATGTTGCGGTCAATGCGATCGATCAGGCCTTCCTTGGTCTCGCAGTTGAGGCAATCCTCCGCGTGTATTCTATTATGGGCGAGCCGCACCGACACGCGCCCGAGCGGCAAGCGCTTGTTCTCGGCGTAGAGCCGCAACGTCATCGACGTGCAGGCGCCGAGGCCCGCAAGCAGCAGATCGTAAGGGCCGGGGCCGGAGTCGAGCCCACCCACTTTCACCGGTTCGTCGGCAAGGAATCGGTGTGGTCCACTCACGATTTCCTGCTGGAATTTTCCGTTGCCGGTCTCGCGTACAAGGACGGTGCCGCCTTCAATCTGCTCATCGCTGCTTTCAGCCGGCTGCTCCAGATAGCGTTCGGCCCACGCGGCGATCACATTGGCGACGTAGACGGCATCGCCTCTCTTGCTCAACAAATGATCCGCGCCAGCGAGCGACACGAAGCTCTTGGGATGCTTGGCAGCCGTGAAAATACGCGAGGCATTCTCGATGCCCACGATAGCGTCGGTGGGCGAGTGGAATACCAGGAGTGCTTTGCGAAGATCAGTGAGAGAAGCTTCGATGTGTTGCTCCGCCACGTCATCAAGGAATTCACGCTTGATGCGGAACGGCCGCTCGGCGAGTTGCACTTCGACCTCGCCCTGTTCGCGGATTTTATCGATGTGCTCCTTGAACAGACCGGTGACATGCGCAGGATCGCTGGGCGCGGCAATGCTGACGACTGCGCGCGCCTCGGGGATTCGATGTGCGGCAACGAGCGCAGCAGCGCCGCCGAGGCTATGGCCAATAAGGATCGCTGGCGCCCCATGGGTTTTCCGCAGATGATCGGCGGCTGCGACCAAATCCTCTACGTTGGATGAGAAATGCGTATCGGCGAACTTGCCCTCGCTCATGCCTAGCCCGGTGAAATCGCAGCGCATCACGCCAATGCCGCACATGGCCAGGCGCTCGGAAATGCATCTGGCCGCAAGGTTATCCTTGCCGCAGGTGAAGCAGTGCGCGAACAGCGCAAAGGCAGCCGGCTTGCCGAGCGGAAGGTCGATCAGGGCTGCCAATTTCTCGCCTTTTGCGTTGGCGAATTCGAGCCGTTCAGTGCGCATGACGTACCTCTTTCTCGTTATTCGGCTGTAGTGCCATTAAAGCCCATAGGAGATCCATTTCGGCAAAAGATTGGCGTAGAAATTGCTTAAATGCAGTTTCAGGCGGAGACGCAAACAGGGAGTTGATCATGACGCGTGCCGATCTCACGGAGAAACTTCTCGACATCAAACGCGAAAAAGGCTGGAGCTGGAAATATATATGCGCCGAGATTGGCGGCATGTCGCCGGTGATGATCACCGGTGGCATCCTCGGTCAGCAGAAGATGACGAAGCCGATGGCAGCCGCCGCGGCCAAATTATTTGGTCTCACGAAGAGCGAGCAGGCCTTGCTTAACGAAGTCCCGATGCGCGGCACCGGCACACCGATGCCGCCGACGGATCCGTTGATCTATCGCTTCTACGAACTGGTGATGGTCAACGGTCCGGCCTGGAAAGCGCTGATCGAAGAGGAGTTCGGCGACGGCATCATGTCGGCGATCGACTTCGATATGACGATCGACCGTCAACCCGACCCGAAAGGCGACCGCGTCAAGATCGGCATGACTGGCAAGTTTCTGCCATTTAAATACTACGGCGCTACGGGCAATGCGTTGGCTTACGGATTGAAGGAAGACTGAGCGTCAAGCCTTGCGTTTGCGTGCAGGTTTCTTCGCCTTGCCGCCGACCAGCACCTGTGGGCCGATGTCAGCCACTCGTGTGGTGCCGGTGAGCGCCATGGCAACGCTAAGCTCATTCCGCAGGATTTCGATTGCCTTGCTGACTCCGGCACGACCTCCCGCACCGAGTCCGTAAACATAGGCGCGGCCGATCAGACAGGCTCGTGCGCCCAGCGCCAGCGCGCGCAGCAAATCGGCGCCGGTACGGATGCCGCCATCGAACAGCACCTCGGTATCTGAACCGACCGCCTGCGCAATTGCAGGCAACGCCGATATCGACGATGGCGCGCCATCAAGCTGCCGCCCGCCGTGATTCGATACGACGACGGCATCGGCGCCAAGCCTGACTGCAGTCTTTGCGTCTTCGACGTCCAGAATGCCTTTGATGATCAGTTTCCCCGGCCAGTGTTTCTTGATCCACTCAACGTCTTTCCAATTCAAGGCCGGATCGAACTGGCTGTTGGTCCATTCGGCCAGCGACGTCACGTCTTCCATGCCTTTCACGTGGCCGGCCAGATTGCCGAAGTTCTTGCTCTTGCTTCTCAAGATGCTTAATGCCCAGGCCGGCTTGCTGGCAATGTCGAGGACGTTCCTCAGGCGGATTTCCGGCGGCACCGTCATGCCATTCTTGATGTCGCGATGGCGCTGACCATGCACTTGCAAATCGACGGTGAGCACCAACGCATCGCATCTCGCCGCCGCGGCTCGGGCGAGAATATCCTGCGAAAAACCGCGGTCGCGGATCACATAAAGCTGAAACCAAAATGGTCTGCCGGTCGCCTCAGCCACCTGTTCGATCGAACATATCGACATGGTGGAAAGAATAAAGGGAATGCCGGCATCGTTTGCTGCCTCCGCCGACAGGATTTCGCCGTCGCCATGCTGCATGCCGCAAAGCCCAATCGGCGCCAGCGCGAACGGCGCGTTCACTTTCTGCCCGACGATGGTCGTGGCGAGGCTTCGCTGCGACACGTCAACCATCACCCGTTGGCGCAGCTTGATTATTTCGAGATCGGCGCGGTTTGCGCGCAAAGTCTCCTCGCTGTAGGAGCCACCGTCGGCATATTCGAAGAAGGCTTTCGGGACCTTGCGACGGGCGAGTTCGCGCAGGTCTTCGATACAAGTGACGGTCTTCATGGGGGCTGTTCTGGGACGCGGCGATTAACCATCGGGTAGCACAGTGCCGGCGCACCACGAAATGGCTCTTTCGGTTGGACGTTAACCCCGCCCGGTAATGATTTCTCACAATTTTTGAAGTAATTTCACGGCGTTGGCACTATTATTCGGTCCCTGAACAGGCTTGGCTGCCCATCAAAAGAGGGCTAGTCAGGGGCATTAACCTATAGCGTAGGGCGTCGGGGGATTGTTGCATGGTTCGTCGCTATTTCGGCACCGACGGCATTCGTGGCCGGGCCAACCGAGTGATTACCCCGGAACTCGCGCTCAGGGTTGGTCAGGCCGCCGGTCTGATCTTCAGAAACGGCGATCACCGTCATCGCGTTTTGATCGGCAAGGACACCCGCCTTTCAGGGTACATGATCGAAACCGCACTGGTCGCCGGCTTTACGTCGGTCGGAATGGACGTGCTGCTGACCGGCCCAATTCCAACGCCGGCCGTGGGTATGCTGGCGCGCTCGATGCGCGCCGACCTCGGCGTCATGATTTCGGCCTCGCACAATCCTTTCGACGACAACGGCATCAAACTTTTTGGCCCAGACGGCTTTAAACTGAGCGATGAGACGGAAGCCAAGATCGAAGATCTGCTAGACTCCGATCTCGGCAAGCAACTCGCCAAAAGTGACGATCTCGGCCGTGCCAAACGTATCGATGGCGTGCAGGATCGCTACATCGAATTCGCCAAACACACTTTACCCAAGGCGGTGTCGTTTGAAGGCCTGCGCGTCGTCATCGATTGCGCGAACGGTGCTGCCTACAGGGTGGCGCCTGGTACCCTGTGGGAATTGGGTGCAGATGTGATTTCCATCGGTGTTGATCCCGACGGTTT
>JBGQLL010000190.1:0-6653 GCA_041500065.1 Pseudolabrys sp. | reverse complement strand
GTCTCCTCCAAACTCTGATCAGGCAAAGCGGATCAAAATGCTCGTGGATAGAGCAGCCGAACTCGTCAACACAAAAGGAAAGGAAGCATTCTCCGAATTTCGTCAGCGCGGAAGCGAATGGTTCTCGGGTGATACCTACATTTTTGCTTATGCTCCCGATGGCACAGTGGTCCTCAACCCGGCCTTCCCGGCACGTGAGGGACGCGCATACCTCGGAGAAAAAGACAAGAAGGGGAAGGCTTTTCACGACGAGATTTTAAAGGTTGCGCAGACAAAAGGATCGGGATGGGTCGACTATTGGCTACCAAAGCCCGGACAGACCGAACCGTCGCAGAAATGGAGCTAAGTTAAGGCTGTGAAAGCCGAGGGGGTCGCCGTTGTTGGTGCAGGGTTCTTTCCCGAGTGACGCGTGCGCGTGATGTCCGCTAAGGGTCAAAAGCAGACACTGCCGCATGTCCACGCGATGTCCGCTTTACCCTCGAAAGCGGACATGTGCGGTGCAACTAGGGATGTCCGCTTTGTGCCAATAGCGGACATTGAGAGACTTAATTTGTCGGCTGCTCGATTACCTCGTCGGCGCGCGTGAGCAGCGAAGGCGGAACGGTGAGGCCGAGCGCTTTCGCGGCCTTGAGATTGATCACCAGATCAAACTTGGTTGGAAGTTGAACTGGCAACCCGGCAGGTTTAGCGCCTTTGAGAATCTTTCCAGCATAGACTCCGGCCCGGCGATGCGCGTCCGCTGCGCTCGCGCCGTAACTGATCAGTCCGCCGCCGACGGCAAACTCGCGCGAAGCATAGATCGCCGGTATTTTGTAACGCGTCGCCAGCGCGACGATTTGATCATACATCTCGTTGAATAATGGATCGGCAGCGACTAGTAGCGCGTCGACCTTTAGTTGGGACAGGGTCGTGAAGGCACCGTCTAGGTCGCGTTCGCTGCGGACGTTTTGAATAGAGATCTTTTGTCCGATCTCGCTTGCCGCAGTTTCCACTCCTGCCAATTGGCGGTCGGTATCCGGATAATCCTCGTTCGCCAACACGCCAATCATTGTACTTTTCGGTACCAGCTCACGCAGCAGCCCCAGTCGCTTTGCCTCAAGCGCTGGAGCAATCAGACTCATGCCGGTGATGTTTCCACCCGGATTGTTGAGGCTGTCGACAAGCCCAATACTGACCGGGTCTCCATCGATGACAAAGATGATGGGAATTTTGTTCGTTGCCGCCTTTGCCGCAAGCGCCGAGGGTTCGCTGCCCGTGGTAACGATCACCGTCGCCTGACGGTTGACCAGATCCGCCGCCAATGTTGGCAGTCGACCGTGTTTGCCATGCGCCCAGCGGTACTCAATTGCTACGTTTTGGTCCTCAATGAACCCAGCTTCCTTCAAGCCGGCACGTAGCGCATCCAAAACGCGGGTGGATTCATCAGCTGACGTACTGCCGAGCAATCCAATGGTCGGCATCCGCCTCGGTTGCGCGCGCGCGGCAAGCGGCAATACGATCGCGCCGCTAGCGAGAAATGAAATGAACTCCCGCCGCCTCATGTCAGCCCCCAAGACTCAGGACAAGGCATCGTACCAGATCAGATTACCACATTGTAAGCGGCCTGTCGCAAAGACAGCCGATGTCCGCTTTGGGTCAAAAGCGGACATCAACTCTGAGGGCCTGATATTAGCCAGCAGCAATCGGAATAATCGCCGCGATGCATTCTTCCTTGCCCTTGACACTCGTGCGATGGCCTTTGCCGGAAATATCCTCCATCAAAATGCTGTCGCCAGGACCAAACGTTCGTTTATCTCCATCGCTAGCGGTCACTTCGAGATGGCCTTTCAAACAAATCAAAAATTGAGCCTTGGGTGGATGAATGGATTCGCCCGTCCAGCCTGAAGGTAACCGGACGAATTGGAGGCCATCGGCTCGGTAACTGTGCGACACAAATAGCATTGGCGCCGGAGGCCGATAATCGGCTTCGTTCAGATCGAGCGTCACCTGCTCAATATGGCTTTCTCCCGCGCTGTCGGCCTTCAAGCGAACGTACCGCATAGCGTGTTCCTTTCCGTGTATGGCGCGGTCCGCTGACGCGGGCCCTTACTGCGTCGACCAACCAAATAGGCTGTAGGCTGGACAGGTGCCAAATAACGCCGTGAGAATTGGCACGACGCCAATCCAGCCAACCCAGTTCCATCCCGTCCCGGGGGCGAGATACCCGAGCGCGAAGGTAATCAGCACGACACCAACGATAACGCGCGCAATTCGGTCGAAGACCCCAACATTAACGGTCATTGTCTGCTCCTGTTATTCCGCGGGCTGAGCGTGCATTCGGGCTTTTCCCGGTAGGGGTGTGGCTAGAAGATTGCCGTCCACGTCATTGCCCAACTCGCTCTGCCACGGCGACCAGATCTCCAGCCCGACGAGAATCGCGACAATGACCGCCGCTAGCACCAGCGCGGCAATCCAGTAGGGCACGCCCACCAGATCGCTGAAGATGAGCTTGGGTCCATTCTGGCCGAGAAACGTGTTGGCAAGTGCGGGCTGTGCGTAGGAATACGTGACAGCACCGAACAGGCCGCCAACGAGTGTGAACAGTGCGTCACGATAGCCGGCGCCGATCTGCGCCAGCGTTGTGCCGGGGCAAGCGCCCGACAACGATATTCCGGCGCCGAGCAGCAGGCCGCCTACAACATCCGCAGCATAAGCCGCGGCCTTCGGCTGGAGTTTTACGTAGCCGAAACCGTTGAGCACCGCGAGCACGACCGCGCCGGTTGCGACCGCGGTGAGAAAAACCTTGAGCATGATGAAATTTCGTAGCTGCATCTGCCCAACGATGATGCCGGGCTCGAACACGCGCGATTTCTCTAGCGCGAAGCCGAACACAATACCCATCGCGATTCCTACGACGATGGCGACGGTGACTGACATGACTGATCTCCTCTTAGATCCGGCGCAACAGCAGCATCGCGGTGATGATACCACCGGCGAACATGGCAGCAACCGCGACAGTGGAGCCGACCGCCAATTGCGCCATGCCGGACAGGCCATGACCGCTAGTGCAGCCGTCGGCGATACGGGCACCCAGTAGCAACGCGAAGCCGCCCACGAAGGCGACGGCGTAACGTTTTGTCGGTGACGGCGAGCCCAGCGCGCGACGCCAGATTGGCGAAATCGATGCGCGTTTCGCGCCCGAGAGCTTCATCGAGACAAAAGCGCCAATGGCAACACCAACGACAAGCGCGACTTGCCACCAGTTCTTGCCGGTGGCGGCGACGTGGCGGGCGACATAATCGATCTTCAGGACCGAGGGGTCGATCCAAGAAGTAATCATGCCACCGACTGTTACGTAGGATGACGATGCGCCGAGTGCGGATTCGATTAGCAGGAACGCAGGTATTTGCAGGAGACCGACGACGATCCCAGCGAGATAAGGTGACCACGCCCTTTTGGTGAGCATCGCGCAATTCTCCATTTCGCACATGAATTATCGCAGGAAATCACATATAAAACGTTGAATATATGAGCGAAGGCGACCCCGCTTTGACTTGGATCAATCGCGATGCGGGGCGGCCGCACTAACTGTCGACCAACAAGCTTGTGAGTTGCCGCAGAACCCGGGCGTGCAACCGCAATAACAATCAGATGAATTTCCTGCACACTCTATTGTCAGTTGCTTCCGGCGGCCTGGTTGGCTTCACGCTCGGCCTGGTCGGCGGCGGCGGCTCAATCCTGGCGGTGCCGCTTCTGGTCTATGTCGTCGGCGTACAATCGCCGCATGTCGCAATCGGCACCAGCGCAATTGCAGTCGCCTTCAGCGCCGCGGCCAATCTCGCCGGCCACGCCCGCGCCCGTACGGTGAAGTGGTCTTGCGCTCTGGTGTTTGCGCTGTCCGGTATCGCCGGCGCGGCGGGCGGCGCGCAACTCGGTAAGATGGTCGATGGTAGGCGCCTGCTGATGCTGTTCGGCGCGCTTATGGTGGTTGTCGGTCTGGTAATGCTGAAGCCGCGCAAATCGGCCGGCAATCCAGACGTACAATTGACGCGCTCGAGCATCCCGCGCCTGTTGCCGCTGTTGATTGGCATCGGCTTCCTAGTAGGCGCGCTATCCGGTTTCTTCGGCATCGGCGGCGGGTTCCTTATCGTGCCCGGCCTCATGGGCGCCACCGGCATGCCGTTGATCAATGCGATCGGCTCATCACTGGTATCGATCACCGCTTTCGGGCTTACCACAGCGACGAGCTATGCTTGGTCCGGCTTGGTCGACTGGCCCCTTGCCGCCCTCTTCATCGTCGGCGGTGCACTCGGCGGTCTGCTCGGCACAATGCTCGCCAAAAATTTAGCCGGCCACAAGCGCGCGCTCTCCGTTACCTTCTCAAGCTTTGTCATCGTAGTTGGGCTCTACGTCATTGTAAGGTCGATACTGGGTTCCTGACACCGATACCGTTTGGAGAAGCAAAATTGAGTGAGGATTATGAGCGTTGGGAAGCGCGTTACAGTGCGCCGGATTACGTCTTCGGCAAGGAGCCGAACTATTTTCTTGCCAAATGCAAGCCCCTGCTGCCGACGTCAGGCCGAGTATTGGCTGTTGCCGACGGAGAGGGGCGTAACAGCGTCTGGCTTGCAGAGCAGGGACTCGATGTGCATGCAATCGATTTCTCGCCGACGGCGTTGGACAAAGCGCGTGCGCGCGCGAGCGAGGCGTGAATGTTATTTTCGAACTTGCCGACGTCCACACCTGGGCATATCCGGAGGCCGCTTACGACGTGGTATGCGAAATCTTCACGCAGTTCTCAGCGCCTGCTGAGCGAGCTTTGAAGTGGGCTGGTATGCGCAAAACGCTTAAGCCCGGCGGCCTTCTTATCATCCAGGGTTATACCCCGAAGCAGCTCGCCTATGGGACAGGGGGACCGAAACAGTTCGACCAACTCTACACAAGGCCCCTGCTGGAAAAGGCGTTTGCCGGCTTCAACGATATGATCTTCACAGAAGAAGAGTTGGAGATGCACGAAGGCACGTCGCATAGCGGCATGTCGGCGGTGATCGGATTGACCTGTCAAAAACCCAGATGAGAAATCAATTGGTGGTAACTCACCCTAATACACGTCGTACCCGTCGGCATGTCCGCTCTTACCCCAAAAGAGGACATTCGCAGGCGCTGTCGAAATGTCTGCTAAGTGCCAAAAGCGGACATAGAACTGACCCGCGCCGCCTAGGCTTTCCCGAACGCGAAGCGCATTCCAACGGCCGAGTGGATCACCTTGTCGCCGAGCGCCGCTCGCGCAAGGTCATAAAAACGATCACCTGTGCAATGCGCGGTGATCAGATAGTCCGGGTCGATTCGCCGGAATTCCTCGATCGTCTTGTTGATGTAGTCGTCGCCGAGTGGCGGCACCACATGGAAGCCACCGATGACAGCGTGCACCTTGTCGATACCAGAGGCTTCCTTCGCCTGGCGCACAGTATTGACCACGCCGCGATGGCTGCATGAAGTAAGCACCACAAGACCCTTATCCTTGACCATGTAATTGGTGCCAATCTCGTGCTCGAAATCGTCGGGGATATAGCTACCCGTCTTCTTGTGCGCGGGCATCTTTTCCGGGAAGCAGCCGAGGCCGTCGAAAATGCCGATGATCTCAGTGCTCGGCTGCAGGGGCTGCTCGAATGAAGTCTGCCCGATGCGGCCGGTGGTAAAGGCATGGTCAGCGATGATGGCCGGCTCCGACGCCATCATCAGTGTGAGATCGGCGTCCAGGATCGCCTTGCGGTCGAGCGCTCCGAAATTGCCGCCGGGATTGCGGCGCAGGCAAAAACAATCCTCGCCGCCGCCATAGAACGGCATTTTTTTCTTGAGCGCGCTCTTATGTGTTTTCAGGAAGCCGACCATGCCGCCGAAATGATCGTAATGGCCGTGGCTGAGCACGATAGCATCGAAGCAGGATGGCTCGATGCCGAGAATGGCCATGTTGTTATTGAGTACTTCGGGCGTGTAGCCGAAATCAATAAGTACGTTTCGCTCTTCGCCGCCGGCGAAGGATTGCGCATGCATCGAAAGACCCCACTCGCCATTGAGAATGTGGCGCGGTGGCACGTCCGGCTTGGTGTTGCCGCTGCGGCGCTCGATGGTCAGCCCATCGCGCTTTTCGCTCGGTACGAACTGGATCACGATATTATCGGTGACCATGCGCACTGCGAGCGTGTCGACCACCGGAACCGCGCCGCCCAGTGTCTTGGCCGGTGCGGTGCGGGCATTGGTAGCGAGCGTCGCCACCATGGCGGTGATGAAGCCCGCGCCACCCGAGCAAAGTGAACTCGTGGCCGGCAGAAATGAGGCAGCCACATTTTGGGCGCAGGGACCAAACAACATGGACTCCTCCTTTGAAATGCCAGTCCGGGTCGGCCCGCCTCCAAGGTGGCCGCCATTGCCCTTGTGCGTTAATCGCGCTTGGCCCAAGGCAGAGCTATAGTATCGGCGCGAGCTACCACTGGAAACAGGCAGTTCAGTTGCTCGGCGTAAGGAATTGGCCAATGTCCGCTAAGTGCCAATAGCGGACATTCAAGACGGGCGATAGTCCGTTTTCAATTGCAGATATTGCGGTACTCGGTCGTAGCTATAGTGTAAGCGCCGATGTACGCCTTGTCTTTTTGAACGACATACAGGAACGGCCT
>JBGQLL010000189.1:0-6682 GCA_041500065.1 Pseudolabrys sp. | reverse complement strand
CACTCCCACTGCAAGGGTGCCAATAGAACGCCACCGACGCGCTGTCCTGCCTTTTCCAGGGCTGCCGCAACCGGTCCGTCCCCGCCGCCGCGAGACTTCGGTCCCGGGCTCCAGCCGCGGGCGGAAGAATTCAGCCGGAGGAGAGGGCCTAAGACGTGACGACCGTGTCTTCGGCGGAGCACACGCGCCGCGACTTTCTCTATATCGCCACCGGCGCCGTTGGCGCGGTGGGGGCCGCGGCCACACTGGTGCCGCTGATCGCACAAATGAATCCCGATGCCTCGACCATAGCGGCCGGCGCACCGATCGAGGTCGATCTCGCGCCCATCGCCGACGGGCAGATCATCAAGGTGTTCTGGCGTTCGAAGCCGATCTTCGTTTTCCATCGCACCAAGAAGGAGATCGAGGAGGCGCAGAAGGTCAATGTTGCCGACCTTCCAGATCCCGAGCCGGATTCGGCGCGCGTCAAGCCAGGCCATGACCAATGGCTCGTCGTCATCGGAATTTGCACCCATCTTGGCTGCATCCCGCTCGCGCACCAGGGCGAATATGATGGCTGGTTCTGTCCGTGCCACGGCTCGCAGTACGATACGTCCGGCCGCATTCGCAAAGGTCCGGCACCGAAAAATCTTTTCCTCCCGCCCTACAAGTTCGTATCCGACACCAAGATCCAGATCGGCTGAGCGAAACGGCGCATTCAAGGTTCAATCATGAGCGGACACTCGACCTACCAACCGCAGAGCAAAGTTCTGCAATGGTTCGAGAAGCGGCTGCCGATCGGCGGCCTGATTCATTCTTCCTTTGTGGCCTATCCGACGCCGCGTAATCTGAATTACCTGTGGACGTTCGGCGCCATCCTTGCGTTCATGCTTGGCGTGCAGATCATCACCGGCGTCGTGCTGGCGATGCACTACACGCCCCACGTTGATATGGCTTTCAGGTCTGTCGAGAGCATCATGCGCGACGTCAACTTCGGTTGGCTGTTGCGCTACTTGCACGCCAACGGCGCCTCGATGTTCTTCCTCGCCGTCTACATTCACATGTTCCGCGGCATCTATTACGGGTCCTATAAGGAGCCGCGCGAAGTCCTCTGGATTCTCGGCGTCATCATCTATCTGCTGATGATGGCGACCGGCTTCATGGGCTATGTTCTGGTCTGGGGCCAGATGAGCTTCTGGGCCGCGACAGTCATCACCAACTTATTCTCGGCCATTCCGGGCGTCGGTGACACGATCGTCACGTGGCTGTGGGGTGGCTTTGCCGTCGGCAATCCGACACTCAATCGTTTCTATTCGCTGCACTACCTGCTGCCGTTCGTGATCGCCGGCGTGGTGGTGCTTCACATCTGGGCGCTGCATGTTGCCGGTCAGAACAATCCGACCGGCATTGAGCCGAAGTCCGACAAGGACACCGTGGCGTTCACGCCATACGCAACCCTCAAGGACGGCTTCTTCGTGGCCGCGTTCTGCATCCTCTACGCCTGGTTTGTGTTCTACGTCCCGAATTACCTCGGCCATGCAGACAACTACATTCCGGCCAATCCGGCTGTGACGCCGGCTGAGATCGTGCCCGAATGGTACTACCTGCCGTTCTACGCCATCCTGCGATCGATCCCCGACAAGCTGATGGGTGTCATCGCGCTTTTCTCGTCGATCCTGGTTCTGGCCTTCATACCCTGGCTGGATACCTCGCGCGTGCGCTCGGCTCGTTATCGTCCGCTGTTCAAGCAATTCTTCTGGCTGTGGGTGATCGCCTGCATCGGCCTCGGCTGGCTCGGCTCGAAGCAACCCGAGGGCATCTACGTCATTATGTCGCGGGTTTTCACCGTCTACTACTTCGCCTTCTTCCTGATCGTTATGCCGCTGCTCGGTATTTTTGAGAAAACCAAGCCACTGCCGAATTCGATTTCGGAGTCGGTCTTGGGCGCAAAAGCGTGAGCGGGGGCACTGTCATGATGATGAAGCGTACCATTCTCGCTCTGGCGCTCGCCGCCACGGTTGCTTCGTTCGCTCTGCCCGCACTGGGCGAGGAGCAAGAAGCTCCGCCGAGGCTGAAATGGTCGTTCGCCGGTCCGTTTGGAAGATATGACGAGGCGCAACTCCAGCGCGGCTTCAAGATTTACAAAGAGGTCTGCTCGGCCTGCCATTCGATTCAGATGCTGGCGTTCCGTAACCTCGCCGACAAAGGTGGCCCAGGTTTCTCGGAAGCGCAGGTGGCGGCCGTGGCGGCCGAGTACAAGATCAAGGATCTCGACGACAAGGGCGAACCGACCGAGCGTGCCGGCCGGCCGGCGGATACGTTCCCGCCACCGTTCGCTAACGAATTGGCCGCCAAGGCTGCCAATGGCGGCACCGCCCCGCCCGACATGTCTACGCTCGCCAAGGCGCGCACGTATCAGCGCGGCTTCCCGTGGTTCGTGTTCGACCTGTTCACGCAGTATCAGGAGCAGGGCCCCGACTACATCGCAGCCCTCCTGAAGGGTTACGAAAATCCGCCGACGGGCTTCCAGCTGCCGTCCGGCGGGAACTTCAACAGATATTTTCCGGGCCACAATATCGCGATGCCGCCGCCGCTCCAGGCAGGCCAAGTCTCCTTCGACGATGGCGCCCCCCAGACGATGGATCAGTATTCCAAGGACATCTCTGCCTTCCTGATGTGGGTGGCCGAGCCGCACCTGGTGCAACGCAAGCGCATTGGCTTCCAGGTCATGATCTTTCTGATCGTGCTCGCGGGGCTCATGTATTTCACCAAGAAGAAGGTCTGGTCGGCGGTGCACTGAGAGCGCCGCGATCGATCGACCAGCCTGTGTGAAATCGTGATGCCCGGCGCTCGGGTCCGGCTGCGCCGGCTCGAGCACAGGCCTTGTGCCGGGCATCCGCGTCTTTAATGCTTGACGTCAGCAGGGCGTGGATGGCCGGGGCAAGCCCGGCCACGACGGAGGCGAGCGAGTGGCAAAATCGGTGCTCGGCATTATCGGCGGGTCCGGAATCTACGACCTGCCGGGGCTTGCGAATGTGCGCGAGCAACGCATCAAAAGCCCATGGGGCGAGCCATCCGGGCCTTTGCGCATCGGTGACATCGACGGGCTGCCGGTCGTGTTCCTTTCACGCCACGACCAGGGCCACCGCCTCTCGCCCTCCGACATCAACTATCGAGCCAATATCGATATCCTCAAGCGCGCTGGCGTCACCGATCTGGTCTCGTTATCGGCCTGCGGTTCATTCAAGGAGGATGTGCCACCCGGCGCCTTCGTTCTGGTTGACCAATTCGTCGACCGCACCCATAGGCGCGAAAGCTCATTCTTCGGCAAGGGACTGGTCGCCCACGTGTCGATGGCACATCCGAATTCGCCTCTTCTGCGTGCGCAGCTGCGCGACGCGGCGGTAACCGAAGGCATCGCGCCGCATTGGGGTGGTACCTATATCTGCATGGAGGGGCCGCAGTTCTCCACCTATGCGGAAAGCATGACTTATAAACAGTTGGGCTATTCGGTGATTGGCATGACCAATATGCCCGAAGCCAAACTCGCTCGCGAAGCCGAGATCTGTTACGCGACCGTCGCGATGGTGACCGATTTCGATTGCTGGCACCCGGACCACGATGCCGTCACCGTGCAAGACATCATCAAGGTACTGTTGGCGAATGCCGAAAAGGCCAAACGTCTCGTCGCACGTCTGGCGCGCGAATTCCCGCGTGAGCATGAGCCTTGTCCGATCGGATCGGATCGCGCGCTCGATACCGCGCTGATCACCGCCCCTGAAGCGCGCGACCCGGAGCTGATCAAAAAGCTCGATGCCGTTGCCGGCCGGGTGCTCGGGCGGTAGCTTCGTCGTCATGAATGTTCAGGCCGGCGCCGTCACGCGCGAAAAGCCGCCCTTTCGCGCCGAACATATCGGCAGCCTTTTGCGGCCCAAGGCCTTGCTTGATCAGCGTGGACGTTTCGCACGCGGCGAAATTTCGCAGGCCGATTTGACCGCGGCGGAAGATGCCGCGATTTCAAGCGCGGTCGCCTTGCAGGAGCAGCTCGGTTTGCGTTTCGCGACAGACGGGGAATTCCGCCGTCGGTCGTATCACAGCTTTTTCTACCAGCAGCTCGGCGATTTAAGTATCGATACGGTCGCAGGCGCCGATGCCAGGGGCGCGCCGTCCGGTGGCGGACGCGGAGCGCAGCCCGTCGCTCTCATCAACAGCCGCGTGCGCTGGACCCACCCGATCAACGTCGCCGATTTCAACTTCCTCAAGAGCAAGACGAAGTTGCTTCCCAAGATCACCATCCCGGGCGCTTGCGCGCTGCATTTCCGTGGCGGCAATGCCGCCGTCCTCACGTCTGCTTATCGCGACGTTGAGCAATTCTGGGATGACACGGTCGAAGCCTTCAACGGCGAGCTGACCGCGCTGGCAGAGGCGGGTTGCCGATACATTCAGATCGACGAAACTGCGTTCGCAAAATTCGGCGATCCTGACGTTCAGGCGGCGTTGGCGGCGCGTGGCGACGACTGGAGCAAACTGATCGACGCATATATTGCAATCACCAACCGGGTATTGCGCGTGGCGCCGAAGACGCTCCACATCGGAATGCACCTCTGTCGTGGCAATCGCGGTGGTCATTGGCATGCCGAGGGGAGCTACGAAGATGTCGCCGAACGGTTGTTCAATGCGCTGGAAATTTCGTCCTATTTTCTCGAATTCGATACTCCACGCGCGGGCACTTTTACGCCGCTGCGTTTCGTTCCCAAACACAAAACGGTCGTGCTCGGATTGATTTCGTCGAAGACGCCGGCGCTGGAGGACAAGACGGCCTTGCACGCGCGGGTGGAGGAGGCGAGCCGCCATGTCTCGCTCGACCGCCTGGCGGTGAGCCCACAATGCGGCTTCGCTAGCGTCGACACCGGCAATCCGGTGACGCCTCAGGTGCAGGAAGCTAAGCTGCGTCTGGTTGTTGAACTGGCCCGCGACATCTGGGGCGAGGCCTAGCTAGGCGAGGGGCTGCATGCTGCGTGGCATTGTTTACCTGTTGATTGCGGTCGGCGTGGCCACGTTTGCGACGACGTCGCAGGCGCAGGAGCAGAATTATCCCAGCCGTCCGGTCCATGTCCTTGCCGCCGCAGCCCCGGGGGGCAATCCTGATGTGCTGGCGCGCCTGCTATCGCAGCGTCTATCGGAAGTTCTCGGCCAGCCCTTTGTCGTTGAAAACGTGCCGGGCGCGGGCGGTATATTGGCGGCAAAGCGCATCGCCGATGCATCGCCAGACGGCTACACGCTGATGTTAAACGATTCCGGTGCCCTGGCGATCAACATCAACATGAGCCCGGAAGCGACCTACAAACTGAAGGACTTCACGCCGATCACGGCTCTCGCAACCGTGCCGACCGCTCTGGTGATTATCCCCTCTGTGCCCGCCCAGAATCTAAGCGACTTCATCGCGCTGGCAAAATCAAAGCCTGATGTCATGAGCTTTGGCTCAGCGGGTGCCGGATCGATTCATCATCTCACCATGGAAATTTTCGCCGAACGCACCGGCATCAAGCTCCTGCACGTTCCCTACCGCGGCGGCACTGCGCTGGTGAACGGATTGCTGACCGGCGAAATTCAGGCCGGATGGTCCGGCCTTCCGAATGTGATCTCGCATATCACGGCAGGCAAGCTGCGCGGCCTCTGCGTCAGCGTGCTCAAGCGCGCCGTGTCATTGCCGGACGTGCCGACGTGTGACGAGGCAGGCATCAAGGGCTTTGACATTGCCGACATGTTGGGCCTGCAAGGCCCTGCCGGGATGGCGCCCAAGGCGGTCGAGCGGTTGCAGGCTGCGATCGCAAAACTCATGCGAGAGCCGGCAATGGCCGAACGTATGGCAATACTTGGCATGGATATGCAGGAAAATGGCACGGCCAATTATGTTCGCTTCATGCAAGACGACTTCGACCGCTATGCCAAAGTGATTGATCGTCTCGGTCTGAGCCGCAAAGCAAACAAGTGACCGTGTCGCAGTAAATTTTTTTGGGGAACCAATGCGTATCGTCGATGTGAACCAACAGGCAAGCGAAGAATGGCGGTCGGGCGTCAAGACGCGTATGAGAGCCTCGGCGGCGAATAGTGCAACCCAGCTTTGCCTGTTCGAGCAATGGTGCGACCCGGGACACGGCGCGCCAAACCATCTGCACGCAGTCGAGGAAGTATTGTGCGTTCGTGAAGGCCAGGCTGACGTTTGGATTGACGACAAGCATGTCACGCTGACGAGCGGACAACTGGTCATTGTGCCGGCCGGTCGCAAGCATGGCTTTTCAAACACCGGCAAAACTGTTCTTCACATTGAATCAACGCTTGCCTCGCCGGTGTTCGAAGCGGCCTACGACGACAAGCGCGAAACGCCGCGCCGCTGGCTGCCGAACGGGTGACCGACAATAGCTGGCGGATGTCATGGCCGGGCTTGTCCCGGCCATCCACGTCTTTAATGTGTGATCCGAAAGTCGTGGATGCCCGACACAAGGCCGGGCATGGCGGCTGAGAGCTATGCGTCTCAATTCTGCAGCGTTGCATATCCCATGACCTCACCCAGCCTCGAGAAAGATCTGCGTGCGGCGATCCGGACGATTCCGGATTATCCGAAACCCGGGATCATGTTTCGGGATATCACGACGCTATTGGGCGACGCTCGCGCATTTCGCCGTGCGGTCGATGAACTCGT
>JBGQLL010000188.1:0-6710 GCA_041500065.1 Pseudolabrys sp. | reverse complement strand
CTATGCAAAAGTTTGTCGTTGTCAGCGTCGACGTGGCTATCATGATACTAATATGTGTATCGCTCTTTTCGGGTAAGCCCGCCTTCAAGACTAAAGGGACCGCTGCTGTCTGCGGGGTTGAGCATACGGACTAAGACCCGGCCTCATATCACAAAGCCCGCTGCGCCACGACTTTGACAATGCTTGTCGCCAATCTACGCAACGTTTCGCGTGGCAATCGCGAGGCGGTGGCGCCGTACGCGGTTCTCGTCGACGTCGACACCGAGGCCGGGCCGGTCGAGGCTATCCGCATGGCCTTTGGCGGTCGGGGTCGGTGAGGCGACGATGTCCTCCGCGAGCCCTGTATGCGTAAGCGTCAGTCCCCAGGCAATATTTGGAATGACGGAGGCGGCGTGGAGCGCGGCCGCACAGGCAACGCTCGATTCTCCGGTCTTGCATGAAATATTGACGCTCATGCCGAGACGGTCGCACAGGTTCCCCGCCTCGGTGAGGGCGCGGACGCCCCCCAGCTTTATCGCCTTCAGGCTGACGCCGCGGGCGGCTTTGCGCTCATGATGCTGCCGGATGTCTTCAAGTGAATGGATGCCTTCGTCGGCACCGATCGCAATGTCGGTTGCCGCCGCCACTTCTGCCATACCGGCGAGGTCGTGGCCGATCACCGGCTGTTCAAAGAAATCGAGTCCCGATCCGTTCACCGCCCGTACATAAGCAAGAGCCTGTTCGGTGCTGTAGCCTTGGTTAGCGTCGGCGGAAATCAGCATGCCACTGCCCAGGACCTTGCAGATGTCGCGCGTGCGCGCCGCGTCGTTTTCCGGCGTATCGATGCCAACTTTGATTTTGTAGGCCGTAAAGCCTGCTGCCTTTTTCCTTTCCGCGTCGCGCAGATCGCCTTGGTAGTCGCCACCGCCGATGACTCCAAGTAAAGCCATACGGCTGCGCTTCTTGTTGCCGAGCAGGGCAAAAACGGGCTTGCCAGTGGCGCGACCAAAGAGATCGTGCAACGCGATTTCGATCGCAGCCTTGGCGCCGTGATTGCCGTACATGCGGCCGTCCATGGCGGTGAGCGCGCCGGCAATGTCGGTGGCGTCACGTCGAAGAAGTGTGGCGTTAAGGTAATGGACGGCAGAGACGATGCTCTCCAGCGTATCGCCGGTCATCACGGGCGCGGAGGCGGCTTCACCCCAACCGATAACGCCATTGTCGGCCTCAACCCGCACCAGCACATTTTCGGCACGCCGGACTTCCTCGCCCGCCATGATCACAGGCTTGAGCATAGGCAAACTGACCGCGATCGGCTCGACGGTTTTAATATGCACGCCGATTACCTCGGTCCTATCGCGACTGCGCCTGCCATCGACTTCGGCGAAAGCAGGCGCATGTTAATTTCCGCGTTAAAGTTTCTGGATGCCGGCTTGGTCAATGATGCTCCGGAACAAGTCGATTTCCTTGGTCACGCGTGCCCATGCCGCGTCAGCGCCCTTCGCCCGCACCTGGAAGCCGGATGCGTACAATTTCTCTTTCATTTCCGGAGTGCCCAGCACCTTGAGTGTTTCCTTTTCCAGCCATTTGACGGCGTCCGGCGGGGTCTTCGACGGAGCGAGGAGCACGGTGTCGGTCGCGAACACGAAATCCTTGTAGCCGGATTCCACCATGGTCGGAACGTCAGGCATGTCGGGCCAGCGGGTTTCGCCTGTCACTGCAAGACATCGCAGCGTTCCGGCCTTGATATGAGGCGCGGCCGGTGGCAGCGAACCGGAGCTCAATTGCGCGGTCCCGCTCAGCAGGGCCTGAATGGCGTCGCCGCCGCCTTTGTAGACCACGTCTTCCAGTTTGGGCAGCTTCTCGCGCAGTTTCAGAACTTCGAGCTGGATCTGAGGTGTGGTGCCGATCGGCGGCGTCGCGCAGTTGAATTTCTCTGGGTTGGCACGCGCAAGCGTGACGAATTCCTTCATCGTCTTTGCCGGCAGGTCAGACTTGACCACGAATGTGTTGGGCGAGGTCGCCAATTCGCTTATGCCCACGAAGTCCTTGAGCGGGTCAAAGGGAATCTTGTTGTACAGGCTGACATTGACCGAAAGGGCATTGGTGGCGAGCAGGATGGTGTAGCCGTCCGGTTCGCTGCGCGCGGCATTGCTGAATCCGATATTGCCGCCGGCACCACCAATATTCTCGATGATGAAGGTCTTGCCCGTCGATTGCTGGAGCGCGGCGGCGGTGATACGCCCGACGATGTCGGAAGGCCCGCCCGGCGTATTGGCGACGATGATTTTCACCGGCCGGTCCGGATAGGCGGCATAGGCGGAATGTACGCGCAGCAATGCAGGTGCGGCGACGCCAGCAGCCAGCGCGCCCTTGATGATAGTGCGGCGTGAGTGCCCGTTGGAATTCATCATCATCCCCCCCTCGAGTTTCGGCAGCATTTTCTGATTAGCGCTGTTATTTGTCTTAGGCTAAGCTTTTGCGATCATTGGAGCAATGGCCTCGAATAGAGGCGTCGTCGGGCTTGGTTCGAGCACACGAATTTCACAGTATTCAAATGGTAGCGGCCCGGTCTTTCCAGCCATGACAGATAGCCAAACGCGAACCACCTGGCACGAGATCGTGCTCGCAACCCTGAAAGCGAACAACGTCACGCTTATCGTGTACGTCCCCGACCGGGTGTTCACACCGCTGATCAAAGCCATTCACGCCGATTCGTTTTTCACAGCTTTTGCGGCGACGCGCGAAGAAGAAGCGCTCGGCATCATCACCGGTGCATGGATGGGCGGGTTGCGCGGTGCGGTGCTGATGCAGACCAGTGGCTTCGCCACGATTCCGAATGCGCTCGCTTCGCTGGTCGTACCCTGCCAGATTCCGGCCCTGATATTCGTGTCGGAACGCGGAACGCTTGGCGAGTTCAACCTCGGCCAGGCGCTGGTCTGCAAGACCATGCGCCCGGTGCTCAATTCGCTTGCGGTCGAAAATATCACCATCACACGCCAGGACGAGCTTGCGTTCACCATCGACCGGTCCATCAAACAGGCCGTGGCAACGCAGGCTCCCGTCACCTTTATCCTTTCGCCATTGCTCACTGGCGGCAAAGTGTTCGAAGGGTGAGGACGCCATGAGCACGAGACCGTCCGGAGCTATTGGAGCGCACAACGCCAAGGTGATGAACCGTTTCGAATTGACGAAGCGGCTGGTGACTCAGCTCAAGCGCGACGAAGCGGTTATTGGCGGCATCGGCAATGCCAATTTCGATCTTTGGGCGAGCGGACAGCGCCCGCAGAATTTCTACATGCTTGGCAGCATGGGCCTCACCATTCCAATTGCGTTGGGCGTCGCCCTTGCGCAGCCGCGCCGGCACGTCATCGCGCTGGAAGGTGACGGCTCGCTGCTGATGCAGCTCGGTTGCCTCGCAACGGTTGCCGAACGGGCACCGAAAAATCTTACGATCATCGTGTGGGACAACGGAATCTATCAGATCACCGGTTCACAACCGACGGCGAGCGCGTCAGCCGCGGATCTCGTTGCCATTGCACGCGGTTCCGGCATTGTCAGCAGCGCGTGGGCCGCGGACGAAGACGATTTCGATCGCCTGTTCACGAGCGCACTTAAGGGCGGCCCGAGTCTGGTGGCTGCACGTATCGACAACAGACCGGCGATTGGCACGACAGACCGTGATCCGGTGCAGATTCGCGAGCGTTTCATGCGCGGCCTTGGGGTCAAAACCGGTTCCGGCTCCTAACGGGCATCCACGTCTTCACGGCATACCAACAAGTAAAGGGGTGGATGGCCGGAACATAGGCGCGCGAAAGCACGCCGTCCTTTGGACAGCTATGTCCGGCCATGACGTTGAAACGCATTGTTTCAATTTGTCATGCCCGGCACTCGGGTCTGAGCGAAATGTATTGCCTCTCACCCGTCATGCCCGCGCTTGTCGCGGGCATCCACGTCTTACCGCTTTACAAAAGCTCAGGATAGCAAAAGGTGCCCGGACAATTTTTGCGTCATTGTTGTCGCCGTTTTGAGCGGCTACGCTTGAGGTAGGAGAAACAACATGGCGAGTTTCGATGGAGTTGTGATCGGTGCAGGTCACAATGGCCTGACGCTGGCCGCTTACCTGTCGCGCGCCGGCATGCGCATCGCCGTGCTCGAACGCAACGGCCGCATCGGCGGCGGTTCAAGTACCGAAGAGCGCATTCTCCCCGGCTACAAACTCAACCTGCATGCGAATTTCTATATGGGGATGGGGCTTTGTCCCTTGCTCCAGGATCTCGAACTCTATCGCTATGGGTTTTCCTATATCGAACCGCCCGTGCAGCAAGCCGCGGTCTTCCGCGACGGCACCGGCATTGTCATCTACAAGGATCTCGACAAGACCTGCGCGTCGCTCGCCCGCTTCTCCAAGCAGGATGCCGAAACGTTCCGCGTGCTGTGGCACACCTACTGCGAGGAGATGCGGCCGCTGCTCGTGTCGCTTCTGTACAATGCGCCGATGCCGCGCGAGCAGCTGATCGATCGGCTGAGCGGACCGAAGGCAAAAGAGCTGCTGTCGCACGCCCAGCACGATCTTTTCAGCGTCGTGCGCAAGCATTTTGTCGACGAGCGCATCCGCACGTTGTTCACGTCGTATATGCACGTCATCACGACCGAAAACGTGCCCGGCGCCGGCATCGTATTCCCGGCGATCTTCGCCAATATCGCGAGCTTCACCCTGCCGGTCGGAGGCGCGGCTTCCTTGCCGTTGGCGCTGGCGCGGGTTGTGGAGGCTGGCGGCGGTGAAATCGTCACCGGCGCCGATGTGAAGGAAATCATCGTCAAGAATGGCCGCGCTACTGGCGTGAAACTTGCCGATGGCCGCACGATCAACGGCAGCAAATTCGTCGCCAGCGCCATCGATTTTCCGACGACCGTGCAAATGACCGGCGAGGAGCTGTTTCCCGAACCGGTGCGCGAGAAGGCGAAATCCTGGCATTGGGGCAACCACAGCCTGGTGACCCTGCACCTGGCGCTTAAGGATCCGCCGGCCTATCGCGCGACGGCTTTCGACCCCGATGTTGCGCGCGCCTACAATATCTTTTTTGGCATGGATCATATCGACGACGTTGCGAGCTGCTTCGAGGATTGCGCGGCGAAAAAATTTCCCAAGGTCTTGATGGGCAACGGCGCCTGCAACAGCCTGTTCGACCCGAGCTACGCCCCGGCCGGCCGGCACGCAGCGTTCTGGTGGCCCTTCGCGCCCTATTCGGTGGATGGCTGGCCGCAGGAATGGGAGCGCAATCGCGCCGGCTACACGCAGCGTGTCCTCGATTACTGGCGCATCTACGCCTCGAACCTTGGAGGCGACAATCTACTGGGAAGCTATCTCTTCACGCCGCTCGACGTCGAACAGCTCAATGCCAATATGCGTCAGGGTGCCGTGCGCGTCGGTGCGTATGTCCCGAACCAGCTCGGTATCAACCGGCCGCATCCGCTGATGCCCGGTTCTCGCACGCCGGTTGAAGCGCTCTATCTCTGCGGTTCGTCGTCAGGCAACGGCGGCGGCATCAATGGCGCGGCCGGCTATATCGCCGCCAATGCTATTGCCGACGATCTGCGGCTCAAGCGCACCTGGAAACCGGTCGCCGCACCGGAATGGAAGCATTGATCGCTATCCGCTACGACCCGTTCGCGGCACGAGCTGCACATACTCCGCTCATTCCCGCGTAAGCGGGAATCCAGAGTCACAAAATTCCGGATCTGTTGCCTTGGTCCCCGCTTCCGCGAGGACGAGCGGACGTGATGCACTGCGCCGCGTCCGGGGCACGTAGGGTCAAGCCCGCGCATGACCACAGAGAGGTTGGCGAACGCCTCTTAAGTCAGCGTCACCGTCTCGAAGTCTGCCGGCAGCACGATTTCCAGCAATTCGCAATCGTCGGAATAGCCCAGCACGGTGTGCTTGATCTTCGGCGGCTGGATCCAGCACGAACCGGCATGGAATGTGTGCGCGCCATGACCCTCGAACTCGCTCGTGAACCAGCCCTTGAGCACATAGACCATCTGGAAATCAACGTCGTGATAATGCGGGATCGCGACTTCATCCGCGCTGAACGGCTTGGTCATGCGGATGACGTGGGCCTGCACCATGCCGCCGGTCGCCGGCGCGAGGCCGAGATCGCGATAGGCCGAGTAGGGGCGCAGGCCCTGGTCGAAGTCTTCCTCGCGGTGGTGGCTGACCGTGAAGCGCTGCGGCTTGCGTGCTTTGCTGCGTTTGCTGGACTTGGCGGCAATCTTCTTTTTGCTTTTTTTGGTCTTTGCCTTGGTTGCCTTGGTTGCCTTCGCCTTGTGTTTTGCTTTCGCCATGACAGGCCTCCATGTGAAACGTCATACCGGGCTTGTCCCGGCCATCCCGCTTAAGGTGGCAATGCTGTGCGTCCCTAAGCGAGATGCCCGCGACAAGCGCGGGCATGACAAATAAAACTTACTCCGCGGCTTCCGCCGCGCCGCCGTGCGCCTTCGACCAGCCGGCCGGATCGCCGATGAATTTCTCGACTTCGGCCAGCATTTTCGGATCGAATTTGCCGCTCGCCTTGGCGACCGCCAGCACGTCTTTCCAGGTTGTCAGCGCGTGCAGCGTGACGTCGAGATCACGCAAGATTTTCTTGCCCTGTGGGTAGATGTCGTAAAAGAAAATGACGAAGCAGTGATCGCATTTGCCGCCAGCCTCGCGCAGCGCGTTGATGAAATTG
>JBGQLL010000187.1:0-6731 GCA_041500065.1 Pseudolabrys sp. | reverse complement strand
CGCCATTGGCCGGGCTCTGATGTCGCGCCCGAAGATGATACTGCTCGATGAGCCGTCGATGGGCCTCGCACCGCAAATCGTCGAGGAGATTTTTGTCATCGTGAAGGACCTCAACGACAAGGAGGGCGTCTCATTCCTTCTGGCCGAACAGAACACCCACATGGCTCTGCGTTTTGCGCGTTATGGCTACATCCTTGAGAACGGCCGCGTAGTGATGGATGGCGAAGCCAAGGCGCTTGCCGAGAACGAGGACGTCAAGGAATTCTACCTCGGCATTTCCGAGGGCCGGCGCAAATCTTTCCGAGAAGGCAAGCACTATCGCCGGCGCAAGAGGTGGCTGGCGTAAGCCATGCCCGAACACTACGACTCCATGGAGACCCGAGACCCGGCCGTGCGCGAGCGGGAACAGCTCGCGCGCCTGAGCGAAATCGTCGCGCGCGCGATGACAGCACCGGGTTGGGCGAAATACCTGTCAGGCGTGAACCCGAAGGCGGTTACTTCCCGTGCGGCTTTGGCGAGCCTGCCGGTTCTGCGCAAATCGGATATTTCCGCCTTACAAAAAGAACATCCGCCGTTCGGCGGACTCAATGTTACCGCGGACAACAAAGTGCGCCGCCTGCTGATGTCGCCGGGCCCGATCTTCGAACCGGAAGGTGAGGGCGCCGACTGGTGGGGAACTGCACGTGCCCTCTATGCGGCGGGAGTCCGCCCCGGCGATATCGTGCACAATTCCTTTGCCTACCATCTCACGCCGGGCGGTTTTATCCTTGAATCGGGTGCGCACGCCCTTGGATGTGCCGTCATTCCTGGCGGTGTCGGCAATACCGAGCAGCAGCTTGAGGCGATCGCCCACTACAAGCCCACTGGCTATGTCGGCACGCCGGATTTCCTGAAGATTCTTCTGGATACGGCCGAGAAGACCGGTAAAGACGCATCCTCGATCAGGCGCGGCCTTGTATCGGGCGCCGCGTTGCCGGCTTCGCTGCGCGAGGAGCTTCGCCGGCGGGGCGTCGCAGTGCTGCAAATGTACGCGACCGCCGAATTGGGCGTGATCGCGTACGAAAGCGAGGCGCGCGAAGGCATGATTGTGAACGAGACAGTGATGGTTGAGATTGTCCGACCCGGCACTGGCGATCCCGTGCCAGATGGCGAAGTGGGCGAGGTCGTCGTTACTTCATTTAATCCGGACTATCCGATGATCCGTCTCGGCACCGGCGATCTTTCCGCCCTGATGCCGGGCGTCTCTCCCTGCGGGCGCACCAATTCACGCATCAAAGGATGGGTGGGTCGTGCCGATCAGACAGCGAAAGTAAAGGGAATGTTCGTGCACCCCAAGCAGGTCGCCGAGATTGCCACACGCCATCCCGAGCTCAAGCGGCTTCGCTTGGTGGTCGACCGCGCAGCTGAACAGGACACCATGACTTTGCTGGCGGAATGTGCGTCTTCCGATGCCAAGCTCGAAACGGCGGTCGCTGCGACCTTGCAGTCGATCACGAAGCTCAAAGGCAACGTAAAATTGGTTGCGCCAGGCACGCTACCAAACGACGGCAAGCTGATCGCGGACGAGCGCAAATCATGAGTCCGGACATGATTCAGAGTGCCGGCGGCCGTATCGGCGTGCTGCTGGTCAATCTCGGTACCCCCGACTCGACGGGCTACTGGGCGATGCGGCGTTACCTGAAGGAGTTTCTCTCCGATCGCCGCGTTATCGAGGAAAACCGGCTGAAATGGTGGCTGGTCCTCAACCTGATAATTCTATCCGTTCGGCCTGGCCGCAAGGGGCGGGACTACGACAAGATCTGGAACAGGGAGCGGAATGAGTCTCCGCTCAAGACGATCACGCGCTCGCAGTCCGACAAGCTGGACGAAATGCTGGACAAGGTCGCCAAGCGCGTCCGTGTCGACTGGGCGATGCGGTACGGCAATCCATCAATTCGCTCGCGGCTGGAGGCTCTTGCCGCACAGGATTGTGAACGAATTCTGATCGTGCCGCTCTATCCGCAGTACGCGGCGGCGACGACGGCCACCGTTTGCGATGAAGTCTTCCGCGCGCTGAGCAGCATGCGTTTCCAGCCGACGCTGCGCGTCGCCGCGCCCTATTTTGCCGAGCCAGTCTACATCGACGCGCTCGCCGTCTCGCTCAACGCGGCGCTGGCGAAGCTCGCCTTCAAACCGGAGGTGATCATCGCCTCTTATCATGGCATGCCGGAATCCTACGTCGCTAAAGGCGATCCTTATTTCAAGCAATGTGCCGAGACGACGGCGCTTCTTCGCAAGAAACTCAAGTTCAACGATGAACGATTGATCATGACATTCCAGTCGCGCTTCGGTACGGCTGAATGGATCAAGCCTTATACGGACGCCACGGTGAAATCGCTCGCCGAGCGCGGCGTTAAAAGTCTCGCCATCATTACGCCCGGGTTTTCCGCCGATTGCCTCGAGACTCTGGAGGAGATTGCCATGGAGAACGCGGAAATTTTCCGTCACGCGGGTGGCGAAAACTTCGCTGCGATCCCGTGTCTCAATGATACGCCAGGCGGCATGGCGGTCATTCGTGACGTCGTAACACGCGAGCTGAAAGGCTGGGTTTAATCTCTGGCGTTAGTCACTTCTCGCCGAGCAGACGGCGCATTTCAGAGCGCAGCTCAGGCGCGATGTCGGCGCGCTCCAGCCCATACGCTATGTTGGCCGCAAGGAAGCCAATCTTGGAGCCGCAGTCGAAACTGCGACCTTCGAATTTAAGTCCGTAAAATGGCTGCGAGCGCGAAAGCGCCAACATGGCATCGGTAAGCTGAATTTCGCCGCCGGTGCCGACGGCCTGCTTTTCCAGCAGGTCAAAAATCTGCGGCTGGAGTATGTAACGGCCGGTGATACTGAGATTGGACGGCGCCTCGCTCGCTTTCGGCTTCTCGACCATTTTGGTGATTGAGAACGCCTTGCCCTTCGGAGCGCCGACGCCGACGACACCGTACATATGCACACGCTCCTTCGGCACTTCCTCAACGGCGATGATATTGGCATTGCCATCGAGCTCCTTGGCGGCGTCGATCATCTGGGCGAGGCAACCGCGTGTGTGCTGAACCAACACGTCGGGCAGGAGCAGGGCAAATGGCTCGCGGCCCACCAGTTCACGTGCGCACCAGACCGCATGGCCGAGACCGAGCGGAGACTGCTGGCGAGTGAAGCTTACGGTTCCGGCTTCCGGCAGATCCTCCGACAGAAGTGCAAGCTCGGTTTTCTTGCCGCGCTCCGTCAAGGTTAACTCCAGCTCGAACTGGCGGTCGAAATGATCTTCAATCACGCTCTTGTTCCGACCGGTGACGAAGATGAAATGCTCAATGCCGGCTTGCCGCGCCTCATCCACCACATGCTGGATGAGCGGTCGATCCACCACCGGAAGCATCTCTTTCGGCATGGCCTTGGTTGCCGGCAGAAAACGGGTTCCAAGGCCGGCGACGGGAAATATGGCTTTACGGATGCGGGTCATGCGAGATTTTCATTAGCTATGCGAGTCGTGAAACCGTCCCGGCGGGAGAAAGCACGGGTCGGGGCGGGGGTCCAGATGCGACTTGAGAAAATTAGACCATTAACGTCGCTGAAATGATATCGGGGCGTCTATAGATTAGGGATATGGGTGGAACGGGGACCGGCATGCGCAGGGCGTGGCCTATTCTCATTGCTACAGTCATCGTGGTGAGCGCTTATGGCGTTGCCACGGCGCAAGGCACGCGTAACAACCGTGGTCCGGCGACCACGGGCGCCCTTCCTCCACCGGCCCAGCCGTTGCCGCCATGGAGCGGGGAATCGGGTTCCTCCGGCCACCCGCTGATGACCGCCGAAGCGATCCGTGCAGCGGCGGCAAATTTCCATGACTGCATCGGTCGGTTGTGGCCGGCGGCCGCGCGGCGCGGCATTTCACGCAACGTGTTCCAGACTTATACCGCATCGCTCACCCCCGATCTGCGGATAATGGATCTCCTCGACAATCAACCTGAATTCACCAAATCCTTTTGGGACTATCTCGATATCCTGGTGACGAACGAGCGCATCGAGCAGGGCCGCGCCTTGCTCGAAAAATATCGGAGCGTCTTCGACGCTGTGGAACGCGCCTACGGCGTGGATCGCTACACCCTCGCTGCCATTTGGGGCGTCGAAACCAACTACGGCACCTTGACGGGGGATCGTCCGGTCGTGCGTTCCACAGCCACGCTCGCCTGCATTGGTCGCCGGCAGAATTATTTCCGCGAGGAGTTTCTCTCCACGCTGGAGATTCTTCAGCGTGGAGACGTCAGGCCGGATCATCTGGTCGGCTCGTGGGCGGGGGCATTCGGGCCGACCCAGTTTATGCCGACCGCATTCAAGAAATACGCAGTGGATTTCGATCGTGACGGCCGCCGCGATGTCGTCGACTCCGTGCCTGACATCATCGCTTCCACTGCCAACAACCTGAAAAAAGACGGTTGGAATACAGGCCAGACCTGGGGCTATGAGGTGGTGGTGCCGGCGACATTCGATTTTCTGCTCGCGGATCACGCGCGACCAATGAGCATCCATGAGTGGGAGCGGCAGGGCATCAGGCGCCCGAATGGCCAACCGTTTCCGCGGCCGAACGACAGTGCGTTTTTGCTGATACCGGCCGGGGTTCAGGGACCAGGGTTTTTGATGTTGGCGAATTTCAGTGTCATCATGAAATACAACCCGGCCGAGGCTTACGCGCTGGCAATCGGCCATCTGGCCGATCGCCTGCGCGGCGGTGAGTCATTCGTACAAGATTGGCCACGATACGAGCGTGTGTTGTCGCGTGCGGAGCGGCTGGAGCTTCAACAGCTGCTGGTGCGCCATGGCTACGATGTCGGCGAGCCGGACGGCCAGTTTGGCATTAAAACCCGCAGCGCGATTCGCGATTTCCAGGCGAAAAACGGCCGAATTCCGGATGGTTTTGCGTCCGCGGGCATTCTTGACCAGCTACGTGCCCGTTAAGGATGTTATCTGCGCCACCTTTGAGTTGACATTTTCTGAGCGCTGTTGGTCCATGGTGATGGGTCACGCGTGCGCGCCTGCCAAGCACTCAGACCCGTGTGGTAATTGAGCGATCGGAATGATTGGGAAAAACCGTTTTTCGCGCTGGCTCCTCGGGGCGGTCCTATTGGCCGCGGTCGACGGCGCCGGCATTGCCGCCATTGAGGCTGCTCTCACATCGCCCGCGCAGGCGCAGTTTCTTCGCGACGATCGCTTTCCGTTTCTGAGTCGACAGCGTCCGCAGCGCGGCGGCTTCTTCGGCGGTTTTTGGGGAGGCTCCGACCGATCCTATGAAAGCCCCGAGCAGCAGGCGCCGGTCGACAACTCGCGCGCACCGCTTCCCCGCAAAGCGGATCCGAAAGCCGAACCCGTAACGCCGACCACGTCCGTTGTGGTTCTCGGCGACGGCATGGCCGATTGGCTTGCCTATGGCTTGGAAGATGCCTTTTCCGATTCACCTGAGATCGCCATCGTTCGCAAGAACAAGGTTCACTCCGGCTTGCTGCGCTACGAGCCGAAGGGCGACCTCGACTGGTGGCACGTTGCGCGCGATACGCTCGCGCAGGAAAAGACGAATTATGTCGTCATGATGCTCGGCGTCAGCGACCGTCAGAACATCCGCGAGCGTGACCTCGAAGCCGACAAAAAGAAGGGTAAGGATCAAACCGACAAGTCGGCCGCCGCGAAAGATGCGAAGGATGCGACGAAAGATAAGCAGAACAAGGATCAGGTCGACGACCAGGAGTCAGCGATCGTCGCGCCAGAATCTCAGTCTGGAAATCAGTCTGGAAAAAAGGCGACCGGGGTCATCGAGTTCCGCACCGACCAATGGGCGGAGATTTATTCGAAGCGCATCGATGACACGATCGCGGCGCTCAAAAGCAAGGGCGTACCGGTGTTCTGGGTCGGTTTGCCCTCAATCCGTGGCACCAAGTCCACGGCGGATGCGGTCTATCTCAACGATCTCTATCGCGCGCGCGCGGAACGTGCCGGTGCCGTCTATATCGATGTTTGGGACGGGTTTGTCGACGAAGCGGGCAAGTATTCGAACTTTGGTCCGGACTACGAAGGCCAGATGCGCCGGTTGCGTTCGAGCGACGGCGTTTTCTTCACGAAATCCGGTGCGCTCAAGCTTGCGCATTATGTCGAACGTGAAATCCGCCGCTATATGAACAGCCGGGCGACACCCGTCGCCTTGCCGTCAGGCCCCCTGACGCCTGTGATTCCCGACGGCAAACCGGCTGCGCGGCCTGTGGCGGGTCCTGTCGTTCCTTTGACCGTGACGCCCAGTAATTCAGAGGAATTGCTCGGTGGTGCCGCCAGCGGCTCGCCGTACGGTGATGCCACTGCGTCGCGGGTCCTGGTCAAAGGAGAGCCGGTCACGGCGCCACCCGGCCGCGCCGACGATTTCGTTTTACAGCGCGGCAACGATTCAAACGCGCCGCCAGTGGCCGCGGCACCCGCGGGCGCCTTGGCTTCCGCGCCGGCTGAGACGGCGCGAACCGAACCCATGCCAACGCCTGTGCCGGAGAAAAAAGCCACGACGCCGAAGAGCGATGCTGCCGGCAAGACCACACAGAACAGCACCCCAAAGCCCAAGTCGCTACCGCCGCCGAGACAGGACGATGTCCCGCGTCCCCCGAGAGGCATTTTCCGTTCGGGCAACAGTCCTTTCGGTTTTTTCCGTTAGCGCCTGATCTCGGTAGCGCTCT
>JBGQLL010000186.1:0-6772 GCA_041500065.1 Pseudolabrys sp. | reverse complement strand
GCTCGATGACGGCATCGAGGAATATCTTGGTCCGGCGCAGTTCGCCTTCGGCAAGTTTGGTTTTTGTGATGTCATGAACGACGGCCAGGCGCGCATCATGCCCTTCATAGGTCAGCGCTTTTGAATACACCGCGACGTCGATCATTGTCCCGTCAGCCTTCAGGTGCTGGCCGATATTTTCGGTGAATTGGTCCTCCGAAAGTTCATGCAGGAACGCCGCGAAACGGTCGCGGTCCTCGGGGGGCCGCAGCTCGGTTGCCGTCATCGACATGAATTTCGCGCGGCTATACCCGTAGTGCGCGACGGCCGCCTCGTTGACTGCCAGAAAACGCAGGGTTTTCCGGTCGGTGACCCACATCGGGACGGGGCTTCCCTCGAAGAGCAGACGGAATGATTCTTCGCGGCGTCTCGCCTCTGTGACGTCTTCGTGAGTCGACACCCATCCGCCGCTCGCCAATGGGCGATGAACCACCGCGATATAACGTCCATCGCGCAGCCGGTTTATGGTCTGATACGGCGCATTAACAGAGACGTCATTAATTCGCGTCTTGAGATAGGCCGCGCCGTCCTGCGGAGCATTTCGCTTGGCAGCCGTGCATTCCAGGATTGTCAGAAACGGAGTACCGGGTTTCGTTAGCTCGTCGTCCAGTTCATAGATTTTGGCATATTGCTTGTTGCAGATGATCAAGCGCTGCGAAGCGTCGAACATGCAAAGACCCTGTGAAATATTTTCCAGAGCCGCGTTGAGCTGCAGATCCTGTTTCCGTATGGCGGTTTCCGCCTCGACCTTCTCGGTAATATCCTCATGGGTTGCAACCCAGCCGCCATCCGGCATTGGCTGATTGACGATCTGGATGATGCGCCCGGAAGGGGTCGGGACGTCCTGTTTCGTCAATTTCCGCTTGGCGATCTGGTTCAGCAATTTGGCATGGTATTCGTCCGGATCACCGCTGAACGATCCGCATTCTTTCCTGTGCTTGAGCAGATCCAGAAGCGGCAATCCCGGCTTTACGACGTCTCGTGACACCCCGTAGATTTCAATGAAACGCGAATTGCAGACCACAAGCTTCGATGATGCGTCGAACATCACCAAACCTTGCGACATATTGTTCAAAGCGACATCGAACCGCAGGCTCTGCTGGCGGAGCTCTTCGGCCCTGTTCCGTTCGGCGCGCGCCTGCACGAGCGCCTGGTAGTTTCGAAGCAGGCGCGTGAAGAGCAAGGCGAAGGCGTTGATCAGGACGATGATCAGAGCTGAAACGCCGGCGATATAGAAAGAGGTCTTTCTCCAGCCGGCGAGAAGCGCATCTGCCGTCTTTGTTGCGGTGACCACAATCGGGAAATTATTCACCCGGCGAGCGGCAACCATGCGGACGCTGCCGTCGATCACGCCCTCGCTCATGCCGACCCCGTGATCGGAATTGGCCGTGAGCTTCAAGGCAACCGCTGTCGGAAACCGGCGGCCGAGGTCTGCGCCGTTTTGCGGAAAACGGGCGAGCAACGCGCCGTCGTTTCGGAACAGGGCAAAACTGCTAAACGCGTCGGAACTGATTTCGCTGAAATAATTCTGGAGATATTGGAGTTCAAATGAGGTCGAGATGACCCCGAGAAATTCTCCGCTTGGGCCGGAGAGTCTGCGGACGAGATTCATCACCCAACTTCCGGTGGCGCGGTTGCGAACCGGCGCACTCAGGATGGGAGTCGAGTTCTGATCGAGTTTGGCGGCGATGAAGTAGTCGCGGTCCGCGATGTTGATGTTGTCGGGGAGGGGCCATTGGCGCGAATAATTGATCAATTTGCCATTGGCATTATAGATGATGAGGGCGCCGACGTAGGGAATGCCGCCCGCCTTGTCGCGCAATTTCAAATGAACGTCGTAGCGGCTGTGCTGGCTGTCGAACGTTTTCTTGCTAATGCCTGGCGCGCGCAAAACCTCTTCGCTGAATTCCTTTTGTAAAGCCTCCATCGCCGTAAAAGTCTGTTCGATCTGCTTTGCGATGATGAGCGCGGAATTCGTCAACGCCCTTTCGTTTTCGGTAATTACCCGATTGCGCAGATTGTAAACGATCAAACCAGCGCTGCTCACCGTAATGATCGCGAGCGTGGCAGCGCAGACGACGATGAATCGTCCCGGGCTGAAAAATTTCGATGACGACGCTGATGTGTTGGTCGCACGCGAGAATTTCGCAGACAATAATTTTGCGAGCCGTTCTGGCATGAGGCCGTGTCTTGCTTGTGAGATTTTCGCTCAATACATCCGGCCTGTTGTACTGGATAAAATTTAATCATCGCCTCTTGTTGATGGTTAATAGCCGCCTTCGAGACATCGGAAAGGATTTGTTATTTCAGTCGCGGGCGTGCGGAACTGAGAGTTAAGCGTCAGCTTAGAATACCGACTGCGCGAGATGCCACCAGCGCAATGGTCGCAAGCGATATGGCGGATTCGGCCATCATCAGAAGCTTGGCCCTGACGGTGAGCGGGAATGTGTCGGCGGGCGAAAATGCCGTTGCATTCGTGAACGCCAGAAACAGGTAGTCGATAAATCCCGGAGACCAATTCGGGAAATAGGCCGGTTCATCCGCCAGTTGCTGGGTAAACAGGAAATCCTTCCCCTGTTTTGGTCCGAATGCGCCTGCGGGGCCGCCGCGGTCCAGCGCCCAGTACCACAGTGCGAAGATGATGACGTTAGTCACCCAAATATTGACTGCATCCAGAAGCAGCGTACGGCCGCTGCCGGCATGGCCTTCCAATATTGCTATGATCAAGCGGACAAGAGCGCCGAAATTCATCAGCGTCACAATTGCCGTCAGGGTGATGGCCAGCCGGCGGACCCTCAGTCGGTCGCGACCGACCAGGATCAATTGCTCTTCGGTCGACGCCTTGCGCGCGCGTCGTTGCGTCCATGCCGTCGCGACCGAGAGCGGAATGAGAAGTGCAAGCTCGACGGCGGGCGCGAGCCAGCGCGGCCCGATCATCAGGTCATTCACGATGGCGATCTGAAGCACGACGATGACAAGCACAGCGCCGCGCGCCAACCAGAAATCAACGGCCTGGTCCGTCAGTTGTTTGTGGGGCTGGGGCATTGGGCAATAACTATACTTACCTTATGCCGTTGCGTAGCCGGAAAACTACGACAACGTCCGGGCTGCTGTCACTGCGATGCAGCCTCGGATTAGCCCCGGATGGGTGCGCGTTTTGTCTTTGCGCGTTATCGCACGTCCCGATCAGGGCTTCGGCGCATTCGCCGCCAATTGCGCATGCGGATTGACGAAGGCGTAGCCGCGCACGTCGCGCACGTGCATGCGGGACAAGCCGCCGCCGGAATTATAGTCGCGGATCAGCCATTGCCCGTCTCCGGCCGCCGCCTCGATATACATCACGTGGCCGCTGCGGACGGCGGCGAGCCCGGCGCGCGGAGCGCTTTCATGCGGAAACAATCGCGCCCAGTTGGCTGCCAGGTTGAGCCTTACGTCCGACAGCCCGAGATATTTGCGCAAGCCACAGCCGCAATAAGTGTGCGGGCAACCCTCGGGACGCGCGCCGATGATCGTGCCCTGATCCGCAACGCGTATGGTGCGGTTGGCAACAGTATCCGACGCCGCGGCGTGGGTTGCGACGGCCCCACCACAGACCTGCCGTCCGTCATTCGTGAGCGAGCATTGGCCGGACTGACGATCACCCGATTGTCCGATCTGATGGTGACGTTTCGAGGAATAGGCTTCGGCCGATTGTGCCACGAATGCGCCGAGAAGCAATGCGATCAGCGCTGCCGTGATGCTCGATCGATTCATAGTGTCCCTCTTTTGCGGTGAAGACAAAACGGCAGCAACGCGCCGCCTTAAGCGTGAACAAAAATCTTTTGTGGAACGCCCGAGACGCTACGGTGACAACAAGACAACCGCGCTCGTGAAGGGCAGCCGAATACCACCACCGACCAGACAGTGATTCGGCTTGACCTGCAATGCCATGGACTCCCGGTATGTCTGAATTGTGGACAAAAAATCGTCCATTCCAAAACTGCATAGGTAAATTGGAGTTCCACCGGCGCGCTGCCGAGCGCTAGCTAAAACCGTCGCAATCGCGGGCTAATTTCGGGCGGACGGAACTTTCATCGCGCGCTCACACCTTATCCACAAAACTATCGACCACGCGCTTTTCGCCTGCCTTGTCGAAGGCGATGGTGAGCTTGTTGCCGTCCACAGCCACCACATTGCCGTTGCCGAATTTTTGGTGAAACACGCGCGCGCCGACCGTGAAGGATGACAGGGCGCCGGTGGATTTCGCCACCAGTTCGCCTTCGATGGTCACAGGTTTGCGGCCTTCGCGCTTTGCGCCACGCCGGCCGGTCTTTTCGGGCCTGGGTTGTTCGTCATCGTCGCCGCCGGTCCCATCAAAAACACCATCCGGCACATAACGCGGCTGGCCGTTGTCATAGAAGCCGCCGCGGCCCTTGCGCGCCTGCGCGCGCTGCCAGCCGGGCGTGGTGTAGCTGGAGCCGAAGGAATTCATCTCGTCGAAACGCGAGGCTCCATATCCCGACATGCCGAAGCCGCCGGCGCCACCTGCGGCTTCCTTCACTTGCACGTGAGCCTCCGGCAGCTCGTCGAGAAAGCGCGACGGCACGGTCGAGGTCCACATGCCGTGGATGCGCCGGTTGGTGGCAAAATAGATCTTGGCCAGCTTTCGTGCGCGCGTCAGGCCGACATGGGCAAGGCGGCGCTCTTCTTCCAGGCCCGCGCGGCCGCTCTCGTCCAAGGATCGTTGATGCGGGAACAGGCCTTCTTCCCAGCCGGGCAGGAAAACGCAATCGAATTCCAGCCCTTTGGCCGAATGCAACGTCATGATGTTGACGGCCTGCTCCGCCTCCGCACCTTCGCGGTCCATCACCAGCGAGATGTGCTCGAGGAAGCCTTGCAGGTTCTCGAACTCCTCCATGGAGCGCACCAGCTCCTTGAGGTTTTCCAGGCGTCCGGCGGCGTCGGCAGATCGGTCCTTCTGCCACATGTCGGTGTAGCCGGATTCATCGAGCACGATTTCGGCAAGCTCGGTGTGCGGCATTGAATCTTTCTTGGCGCGCCAGCGCTCGAAAGCGGCCATCAGGTCGCGCAGCGCCAGGCGAGGCTTTGGTTTCATATCGTCAGTGGCAGAAAGCGCAGCGGCCGCCTCGGTGAGAGGGATGCGTTTCTTGCGCGCGTAGTCGTGCAGCATTTGCAGCGTGGCATCGCCAAGCCCGCGCTTGGGCACGTTGACGATGCGCTCGAAGGCGAGATCGTCGGCCGGCTGCGCGATCACGCGCAAGTAGGCGAGGGCATCGCGGATTTCGGCGCGCTCGTAGAAGCGCGGGCCGCCAATCACGCGGTAGGGCAGGCCGAGCTGAATGAAGCGATCTTCGAATTCGCGCATCTGGAACGAGGCCCGCACCAGAATGGCGATCTCGTCAAGCGGGTGATCCTCGCCGCGCTCGCGCGCCTCGCGCTGGAGCTGCTCGATCTCCTCGCCGATCGCACGTGCTTCTTGCTCGGAGTCCCAGGCGCCGGTGACCTGCACCTTCTCGCCCAGTTCGTCCTCGGTGCGCAGCGTCTTGCCGAGGCGGCCTTCGTTATGGGCGATCAGCTGGCTCGCCGCTGCCAGAATGTGGCCGGTGCTGCGGTAGTTGCGCTCGAGGCGGATGACTTTGGCGCCCGGAAAGTCGTGTTCGTAGCGCAGAATGTTATCGACCTCGGCCCCGCGCCAGCCATAGATCGACTGGTCGTCATCGCCCACGCAGCAGATGTTTTTCGGGGGGCGCGTAACGGGAATACCTACAGACTCGTCATGCCCGGCTTTATGCCGGGCATCCACGTCTTCCCGCAGATCAGCAAGACGTGGATCACCGGGACTCGCGCTTTCAGCGCGGCCCGGTGATGACGGGGTGAGGGCAGTGTTAGAATTCGTCGTCTGCGCCAGCAACTTGAGCCATAGATACTGCGCGACGTTCGTGTCCTGATACTCGTCCACCAGAATGAATTTGAACCGCTCCTGGAAACTGCGCAGGACGTCCGCGTTCTGCCGAAACAGTCGGATGTTCTCCAGCAGCAGGTCACCGAAGTCGGCGGCGTTGAGTGTCTTCAGGCGTTCCTGATACGCCATGTAAAGCTTCTTGCCTTTGCCGTTGGCGAAGCTGGCGGCCTCGCCGGATGGCACCTGTTCGGGTGTCAGCCCGCGGTTCTTCCAGCCATCGATGAGCATGGCGAGCACGCGCGCAGGCCATCGCTTCTCGTCGAGCTTCTCGGCTTCCAGGATCTGCTTGATGACGCGAATTTGGTCGTCGACGTCCAGGATCGTGAAATTGTTCTTCAGGCCGATCAGCTCGGCGTGGCGCCGCAATATCTTCACTCCGATCGAATGGAAGGTGCCGAGCCACGGCATGCCCTCGACGATCTGCCCGACCATCTGGCCGACGCGGTCCTTCATCTCGCGCGCGGCCTTGTTGGTGAAGGTGACGGCTAGGATCTGGCTGGGGTGTGCGCGGCCGAGATTGAGGATGTGCGCGATGCGTGTGGTCAGCACACGCGTCTTCCCGGTCCCTGCGCCGGCGAGCACCAGCACGGGTCCATCCAGCGTTTCGACCGCCTCGCGCTGTTCGGGGTTGAGATCGCCAAGATAGGGCGCAGCCCGTGCCCCGAGCGCACGCGCAGCAATGCCGCCTGCAATGGGTTGCGGGCTCAAAGGAGCGGGGTCGTTACGCTTCGGCTCGGCCATGTTGTCCGGTAAGGGGCGCTCAAGGCGGCG
>JBGQLL010000185.1:0-6823 GCA_041500065.1 Pseudolabrys sp. | reverse complement strand
CGAATTCGGCACGTCAGCGATCATGTCCACCTTTTCGACGTCGTACCACTGGTTGGCGAGCTGGGTGCCGATGTCGGCCTTGTTCTGGTGGTCGCCGGAAATAACCTCAACTTTGAAGTTGGGATGGTCCTTCATGAAATCCGCGGCCGCCATCTTGGCGGCGGCGACCGAGCCTGGCCCGGTGGCATCCGCATAAAGGCTCGACATGTCCGTCAGCACGCCGATCTTGACATTCAGCTGTTGGGCGCTGGCCGTGCTGCAGGCCCACACGACGGCGAGAGCAGTCAACCCGATCATTCTTTTCATTGACGTATCCTCCTGCTTTCCTGCCAAACGGGTTCTTTTGTTAAACACCAAGATAATCGTGGAGCTTATCGACATTCGCGTCCAGTTCGGCATTGGCGAACTGGTCGATGATACGTCCATGTTCCATGACGTAATAGCGATCAGCAACAGTCGATGCGAAACGGAAATTCTGCTCGACCAGCAGAATGGTAAAGCCCTCCTCCTTGAGCGCCCGGATGGTCTTGCCGATCTGCTGGATGATCACGGGGGCGAGTCCCTCGGTCGGCTCGTCGAGCAGCAACAGCCGCGCGCCAGTGCGCAGGATACGGCCGATGGCCAGCATCTGCTGTTCGCCGCCGGAGAGCTTGGTGCCCTGGCTGGAGCTGAGCCGTTCCTTGAGGTTCGGAAACAGATCGAAAATGCGATCAAGGGCAAGACCGCCCGGCTTGACGACCGGCGGCAGCAGCAGATTTTCCTCGACATTGAGGCTGGAAAAAATGCCGCGCTCCTCGGGACAAAGGGCGACGCCCGCACGCGCGATCCGGTCGGAACTGCGGCTGATGAGTTCCTGGCCTTGAAAGAGCACCGAGCCCGTGCGGTGGCCGACGATGCCCATGATCGACTTGAGCGTGGTTGTCTTGCCAGCGCCATTGCGACCAAGCAGCGTGACAACCTCGCCCTCGCGCACGTCGAACGTCACGCCATGGAGGATGTGCGACTCGCCGTACCAGGCCTGCAAGTCCTTGACGGCAAGGAGCGGGGTGTGCGCGTCAAGCATGCCCCACCCCCATATAAGCCTCGCGCACTTCGGAATTGGCGGACACGGTGTCGTAGTCCCCTTCCGCCAGGACGCGCCCGCGCGTGAGCACGGTGATGTGGTCGGACAGATCAGCGACAACCGAAAGATTATGCTCGACCATCAACACGGTGCGATCGGCCGACACGCGTTTGATCAATTGCGCGACGCGGTCGATGTCCTCGTGGCCCATGCCCGCGGTTGGCTCGTCGAGCAGAAGCATTTCCGGATCGAGCGCCAACGTCGTGGCAATCTCCAGCGCGCGCTTGCGTCCGTAAGGAAGCTCCACAGCGGTCCAGTCAGCGACGGAGGAAAGCCCGACGTCGGCGATCAACTCCAGGGCCCGCTCGTTCAAATCGTTGAGCACCGAAGTCGAACGCCAGAAATCGAATGAACCGCCTCGCTGTCGCTGCAAGGCGATGCGGACGTTTTCCAGCACGGTCATGTGCGGAAACACTGCCGAAATCTGGAATGAGCGCACCAGGCCAAGCCGCGCAACATCCGCGGGCTGCATCGCGGTGATGTCGTGACCTTTGAACAGAATACGTCCGCGGGTTGGGCTCAGGAATTTCGTAAGCAAGTTGAAGCAGGTGGTCTTGCCGGCACCATTCGGTCCGATCAACGCGTGGATCGTTCCGCGCTTCACGCGCAGGCTGACGCCGTTGACGGCGACAAAGCCGGCAAACTCCTTGGTGAGATCCTCCGTTGCGAGGATCAACTCGTCACTCATTCGCAGTAGTCCCCTCGTCGCACATTTTTGGCAGGTTTGCGACGTATGGCCAAGGCCTACTAAAGGTTCGGTCCTGCGGCTAAGTGGCTGATTGTATTGGAGGTGTCCTGTCGGGCGGGCCCGCCCGAAAGACCGGAAAAGAGCTTAAATCAGTCAACGTCTACGTCCGTTTCGCGTTTGGCGAGAATGGCGAGGATTTCAGCGCCGCGATTGGCGGCCGGCAGTCCGCGAAATAAAAAGCACAGGCTCACCACCCCCTGCATCTCTTCCCAAGTGGCGCCCGCGTTTCGCGCGGCGATGGCATGCAATTGGGCAGCATCGCTCATGTCCATCAGCAGCATCCCGAATAGCATCAATTGAGCGGTTTTGACGTCGAAGCATTTCGGATACATCGCATGCTCGCGCATCTTCTCCTGCAGGTCGAGCAGCGTGGGATCGAGCGCACCGGTGACCGCCAGACGCGCCTCGATGCGCGGCGGCACGAAACCGATCAATTCGCGATAAATCTCGGTGCGGTCCTCGAACGATGTCTTGTCCGCATACGGGCCGATGCGTTCGCGCACTGCCGCAAGGTCAATCCGGGGAGGTAGACTCATGGCGACACCTTATTTGGTTAAGCATGGTCCTTCCGAAAAGCGGCTGCAATTTTTTGCGACCGCCGCACGTCAGAAAAAAACCGGAAACTGCGGCGCCTTGCCGGTGCCCTCTCCTTCAACATTGGGTGTCGCGTACTGGATGAAACTTTCCGGCAACGTCGCGCCCCAATAGACGCCGGTGCCGCGCTCCTCCTCGCTCCATGTGACCGGCTCCCAGTCTGGTGCGAACACCAGGAAGCTGCCGGAATAGATTTCAACGCGATTGCCACCAGGCTCATACGTGTAGAGATAAAAGCCCTGCGAATTATTGTGCTTGGAGGGACCGGCTTCGATGAAGATGCCATTCTCGATCAGGATGTCGGCTGCGCGCATCACGTCGTCGCGGTTGTCAACCCAAAGTGAGAAATGATGCAGGCGTCCGTGCGCGCCTTTTACGTCCACCACGTAAGCCAGCTGGTGATGGACGGCGGTCGGACTCATCCAGGAGCCGATCTCGGTCTTGCCTTTGTCGTAACGCACCTGCTCACGCAGCTGAAAGCCGAGCAGATCCTGCGCGAATTTGCGATTGGTTTCGACGTCATTCGCAAGCAGCGCCAGATGATCGACCCTCCGCACGCAGACACCGCGCCCGGTGTATTTCTGTGGCAGGTTCTTTAGCGTTGAATGCAGCGGGGCCGGCGCAACGAATTTCTGCTCCTCGTAGTAGATCTCCATGACGTGACCATCGGGATCACGAAACCGGAACGAGCGGCCACGCCCGAAATCGCCATTGGTCCAGCCGATGCCGAGGCCGGCATCCGCGATCGCCTTTGCGCGGCGCTCCAGCGCCTGAGGACTCGCCGCGCGCCAGGAAATACAGCCAACGCCGGCATTGGCCGCGGTCGTCAGCTTCAACGTGCTGGTGGCGTAGTCGCCATAACCGCGAAGATAGACCGACTGGGCCGCCTCATGCACCGGCTCCATGCCAAGCAGGTCGCGGAAGTACCAAAGGCTTTTGTCCGGCTTAGGCGTGAATAGCTCCACGCTACCGAGATGCGCAATGTCGTGAACGGGTTCGGCCTGTGGCTGCATCGCCACCTCCTCGATTTTCTGCGCGACTATCGCGCGGGCGCGGGAGGCGATCTTTGATCTAACGCAAAGACCTAGGCCTTGAATTTCTTCGCTAATGCATCCGCATTGCGCGCCAGCAACCCCACGTCGGCGCCCACAGCAACGAACAGGTAGCCCCAGTCGATGTAGCGGCGCGCCTCTTCTTCGTTGCCGGTCAGGATGCCGGCCGGCTTGCCAATGGCCTTGAGGCGTTTGACCGCGTCCTGCATGGCCTTCTGCGCCTCCGCATGCTGCGGATTGCCAAGATGTCCAAGCGAGGCCGCAAGATCGGACGGCCCGATAAACACCCCATCGATGCCGTCGACCTTGGCGATCGCTTCGAGATGATCGAGGGCGGTGCGGGTTTCGACCTGCACCAGCACGCAAATTTCATCGTTCGCCTTGGTCAGATAGCCCGGCACGCGCCCATAGCGGCTGGCGCGCGCGGCGACTGACACGCCGCGGATTCCCTGCGGCGGGTAGCGCGTGGAGGCAACCGCGCGTTTGGCCTCCTCTACGTTTTGCACGTAGGGAAACAGCAATGTCTGCGTACCAATGTCGAGCGCACGTTTTGCCAGGACCGCATCGTTCCAGGCCGGCCGGATGATCGGCGTTGCGGTGCCCTTCTGTATGGCCTGCAACTGCGTGACCAGATCCGGGATTTCGTTCGGCGAATGCTCGGTGTCGAGCAGGATCCAGTCAAAGCCGCTGTCGGAAATGATTTCGGCGGCGATATTGCTGCAAAGGCTCGACCACAAGCCGATCTGGAGCTTGCCCTGCGCTAGCGCGTGCTTGAAGGCATTGCGTTGGAATTCGACCATTGTTTTGTGCTCACACGAATTGAATGGCGATGCCGCCGAGCGGCCCAAAGTCGGCGTGCAGTGTATCGCCCTTCTGGGCGAAAACGACGCGGGTGAATGAGCCGGCAAGCACGATGTGGCCGGGTTCGAGCGCGTGCCCGTGCGGGCCGATCTTGTTGGCGAGCCAGGCGACACCCAGTGCCGGGTGACCGAGGACGCCGGCCGCCAAGCCGGTCTCCTCGATTTCAGCGTTGCGGTACATGATGCCGCCAACCCAGCGCAGGTCGACATCCAATGGGCCCACCGGCCGGCCACCCATCGCAATGCCGGCGGCCGCGCCATTGTCCGCGACCGTATCGACGATCTTGCGCTGATCCTGGATACGCGCGTCAACGATCTCGATCGCCGGAATGACGTATTCGGTCGCGCGCAGGACGTCGGTGAGGCCGACGCCCGGCCCTTGCAGCTTTTTACCCATAATGAAGGCAAGTTCGACCTCGACCCGCGGCTTACAGTAGTCGGCGTGCTTGACCTTTGCGCCATCGGCAATCAGCTGGTCATCGAGGATATATCCGTAGTCCGGCTCATCGATCATCGACGAGCGCTGCATCGCTTTCGAGGTCAGCCCCACTTTGTGCCCGATCAGCCTGGCACCGGCCTTGATCTTGCGCTGCGCCACATCGGTCGAGATCGCGTAGGAATCCTCGATCGTGATGTCCGGAAAGGTGATGTGCAGCTGGGTCGCCTGTTTGCGCTCCTTCTGCGCGGCCATCAGAATATCGGCGGCCTTTTTTCGATCGGCATCGGACAGCATGGGTCGTTCCCCCTCGTCAGACCGATGCTGTAACGGCTCGCGCAGGAAAATCAAATTGGGAGGTGCCTGCATCACCGCGACAGCGGACTAGCTCGCTTTTTCGCCGCTCCTCCGCCCTTTTCTCTGCTCGATCTTGCGGTTGGTGAAATTCAACACGCGGGCAAGTGGCCTCCGCATCGGCGGCACATCGTGGGCGAGGAGCGCAAGGCCAACCGGCAACATCCAGACGCCGAGCACCGGCAGGAACCCCAGCACGCCGCCGCCAGTGAGCGCGATGCCGGCCGGTACGCGCACCCAGATCGCGCGCGGCTGGCGAAGGCGGTCAAAGTTGCGGCCAGCCCAGCCGGGCATGTGGCCCTGCAGGCGATCCATTTCCTCGTGGAAGTCGGGCTTTTGGCTCATGCCACATCAAAGGCCGGGGCCGGAATTTGTTCCCGCATTAATGCTTGAGCTTCGGGTCGATCTTGAAGCTCGCCTCGGTCTTCTTCGTGATCTCGTCGACCGTCACGCCCGGCGCGAGCTCGGTGAGCGTCATGCCACCTTTCTTGCGGTCGATATTGAAGACGCCGAGATCGGTGATCACCATATCAACGACGCCAGCGCCGGTGAGCGGCAGATTGCACTTGTGCAACAGCTTGGGCTCATCCTTGGCCGTGTGCTCCATGATGACGACGACTTTCTTGACGCCGGCGACGAGATCCATGGCGCCGCCCATGCCCTTCACCATCTTGCCCGGGATCATCCAGTTGGCGAGATCCCCGTTCTCCGCCACCTGCATCGCACCGAGCAGTGCGAGATCGATGTGGCCACCGCGGATCATGGCGAATGAATCCGCCGACGAGAAAAAGCTCGTGGTTGGCAGTTCCGTCACCGTCTGCTTGCCGGCATTGATCAGGTCCGGATCTTCTTCGCCTTCATAGGGGAATGGTCCGAACCCAAGCATGCCGTTCTCGCTTTGCAACTGCACCGTCATGCCATCGGGAATGTAGTTCGACACCAGCGTCGGGATGCCAATGCCAAGATTGACGTAAAAGCCATCGCGCAATTCCTTGGCTGCGCGTTCGGCCATCTGATCGCGGGTCCAGGGCATTAGACTTCCTCTCCGGTTCCGGCGGGCGCCGCCTCGCGCTTGCGTACGGTGCGCTGTTCGATGTGCTTGACCGCGTTGGGCACGTGGATGATCCGTTTGACGTAAACGCCCGGCGTGACGATGTGATCGGGATTGAGGTCGCCCGGCTGCACCAGATGCTCGACCTCGGCGACGGTGACTTTCCCGGCTGTTGCCATCATCGGATTGAAATTGCGTGCCGTCTTCCGATAGACAAGATTGCCTTCTGTGTCGGCCATCCAGGCGTGCACGATCGACAGATCGGCAACGATGCCGCGCTCCAGAATGTAACGGCCGCCGTCGAATTCGCGCTCTTCCTTGCCTTTGGCAATATCGGTTCCGGCCCCGGTCCGCGTGAAGAAGGCCGGGATGCCGGCGCCGCCCGCGCGGATACGCTCAGCAAGCGTGCCTTGCGGATTGAATTCGATCTCGAGTTCGCCCGCGAGATATTGCTGCGCGAACAATTTATTCTCGCCGACATAAGACGAGATCATTTTCTTGATCTGCCGCGTCTCCAGCAGCAGGCCGAGACCGGCGCCGTCGACGCCTGCGTTGTTCGACACGATGGTGAGGTTTTTCACGCCGGAATCGCGGATTGCCTTGAT
>JBGQLL010000184.1:0-6871 GCA_041500065.1 Pseudolabrys sp. | reverse complement strand
TGGTGCCGCAGCCGCCGCGTGGCGCGGCGCATGCCGATCTGGTGATGGCGCAAGCCGGAGCGCAGCCGGTCGTGACGATGCTCGACACCGAAGAGCATCTGCCGTGGGCCGGTCACTCGGCGCGCCACGCGCTTGGTGAAATTTACGCGCATATCAAGACGCACAAGACCACGCTGGTGTTCGTCAACACGCGCAGTCAGGCCGAATTTCTTTTTCAGGAACTCTGGCGGGCGAATGACGACAATCTCGCCATCGCCTTGCATCACGGCTCGCTCGATGTGGCCCAGCGGCGTCGCGTTGAAGATGCGATGGCGACCGGCAAGCTGCGTGCTGTGGTGTGCACGTCGTCTCTGGATCTCGGGGTGGATTGGGGTGACGTCGACCTGGTGATCAATGTCGGTGCCCCAAAAGGTTGCTCGCGGCTCTTGCAGCGGATCGGGCGTTCCAACCACAGACTCGACGAGCCGTCTGAAGCCGTTCTGGTGCCAGCCAATCGGTTCGAGGTGCTGGAGTGCCGCGCCGCCATCGATGCGGTGGGCGAAAATGCGCAGGATACGCCGCCACTGCGCACCGGTGCGCTCGACGTTCTGGCACAGCACATTCTGGGTCGCGGCTGCGGCGAACCATTCATAGCCGACGAGCTCTATGCCGAAATCTGTTCCGCTGCGCCTTATGCCACGCTCACCCGCGCGGACTTCGACGCTACGGTCGATTTCGTTGCCACTGGCGGCTACGCACTGAAAGCTTATGAGCGTTTCGCCAAGATCAGGCTGGGGAAAGACGGGCGCTGGCGCATCACGCATCCGCGCGTGGCACAGCGCTATCGCATGAATGTCGGCACCATCGTCGAGGCCGACATGATCAAGGTGCGGCTGGTGCGCTCGCGGCGCAGCGGCGCCGTTGTTCCGCGCGGCGGGCGGCTTCTTGGCGAGGTTGAGGAGTATTTTATCGAGACGTTGAGAGTCGGTGACACCTTCGTGTTTGCCGGCGAGATTCTCAAATACCAAGCATTGGTCGAGGACGAGGTCTACGTCTCGCGCTCGGACGCCACCGATCCCAAGGTGCCGGCTTATGAGGGCGGGAAATTTCCGCTCTCGACCTACCTCGCGGCGCGTGTGCGCGCACTGCTGGCGAAGCCCGATGCATGGCGCGCGTTGCCGGAGCAGGTGCGCGAGTGGCTGGAAATCCAGCAATGGCGCTCGATACTGCCGAAGGCTGGCGATCTGCTGGTCGAAACCTTCCCGCGCGCCGCCAAATATTATCTCGTCTGCTACCCGTTCGAGGGCCGCCTGGCCCATCAGACGCTCGGCATGTTGCTGACGCGACGCCTCGAACGGGCACGCCTGCGGCCGCTCGGCTTTGTCGCCAACGAGTATGCATTGGCGGTTTGGGGGCTGGGTGATGTCGCTTTGCGCATCGCGCGCGGCGATTTATCGCTTGCCGAGCTGTTCGACGAAGACATGCTCGGCGACGATCTGGAGGAGTGGCTCGCGGAATCGGCGCTGATGAAGCGCACGTTTCGCAGTTGCGCCATCATCGCCGGACTGATTGAGAAGCACTTCCCCGGCGAGGAGAAATCGCGCCGCCAGCTCACGATTTCCACCGATCTCGTCTATGACGTGCTGCGCAAGCATCAGCCGGACCACATCCTTTTGCGCGCCGCGCGTGCCGATGCGGCAACAGGCCTCCTCGACATCAAACGCCTCGGTGAAATGCTCTCGCGCATCAGGGGGCGAATCGTTCATAAAGCGCTCGATCATGTCTCGCCGCTATCGGTTCCGGTTCTGCTCGAGATCGGCCGCGAGACGGTCTATGGCGAGGCCTCCGATACGCTTTTGGCCGAGGCGGCCGACGAACTGATCAAGGAAGCGATGCGGTGAGCAACTTTTCCGCTCATTCCCGCGTAAGCGGGAATCCAGACCAAGACAGGACTGGGCCCCCGCTTTCGCGGCGGCGAGCGGATCACGCCGTCATGGTCAATTCTGTTGCCCTCATTGCCGATCCCGAGGGCGCTCTTTACTGGCCGGAGCACGGTCTCCTGGCGGTCGCCGATCTTCACCTGGAGAAAGGCTCGAGTTTTGCCGCGCGTGGGCAGCTGCTGCCGCCCTACGACACCGCGAGCACGCTGGCTCGTCTGTCGCATTTGATTGCGGATTATAGGCCGCGCTGTGTCGTGGCACTCGGCGACAGTTTCCACGATGGCGGCGGCCCGGCGCGGCTTGGCGATGGCGACCGCGAAGGCTTGCGCAGCATGCAGCGCGGCCGCGAGTGGATCTGGCTCACCGGCAATCACGATCCCGAACCTGCGGACGGTGTCGGGGGAACGTTCATTGACAGCCTGACCTTGGGTCCTTTGACCTTCCGTCACCTGCCGAGCGAGACACCCGGTGAAGTGAACGGTCATCTGCATCCGGTCGCGCGTATTTCCCACCGCGGGCGCGCAGTCAGCCGGCGTTGCTTTGCCGCGGACAAGACTCGCATGGTCATGCCGGCCTTCGGCGCATTCACCGGCGGCCTCAACGTGCGCGATGCCGCCTTCGCCGATCTTTTCGGCACGCTCGCCTTCACCGCGCATTTGCTCGGCGACGGCCGGCTCTATTCATTTGCCGCAAAGCGCTGTTTGCCGGATTAGGTCCGCCTATCATACACCGCACTCCGGCGGCCATATTCTCTCCGTCATACCCCGCGCTCTTCGTCATACCCCGCGCTCTCCGTCATACCCCGCGAACGCGGGGTATCCAGCCCTTATGGTTGCGCTGAAGAGCTGGATCGTCCGCCTTCGCGGACGATGACGTCTGGGTGTTATCCCGCGCGGGGCTCTTATGGCTGCGCAATCTGATAATAGAGATCAATCCAGTTCGGATTCGATGGGGCGATGAACGTTGTGTTTTTTCGTGAAGCCTTCCGCGAGTCGCTCGCGGTGTTCGCTCACCCGGCGCACTAGGTCGTTCGTGACACCGATATACAGAGTCCCGCCGACGCGGTTCGCGAGAATGTAAACCCAATAGCTAGATGCTTTTTGCATGAAAAGCTGGATCGTCCGCCTTCGCGGACGATGACATGAGGGGAATAGCGGCTAATCCCGCGCGAAAATGACGCTGGCGAACCACCCGATAACGAGCGCCATCAGCGCGGTTGCCATCCCGTACAGCAGACCATAATCGCGCGCTGCGTCGGCGACGTATTGCTCGAAGCCGGTTTTGATCACTTCCAGTGCCGAACTGGTGCGCGCGGCCAAAACGCCACCGCCGAACAACTTGACGTCGATACTGTAGGTTCCGGTTGGCACGGCCGCGGGCATGGGAATTGCCGCACGGAATACCGTTGGCGTGAGGAAGGTCACCGCAGTTCCGGATTCGCGGTAGAGGCCCTGTTGCGTCTGAAGGCGCACGAAGGCGCGCCGGAACGGCTCGTCACGTACCGTGTCGGCGACGTCAACGCCGATACGCTGCGGCAACAGGAAATTGTCGAGACCGACCTGCAAGCGTCGCAACGTATCCTGACTGGCGATATTGCTGACCGGACGGTTGCTCAGCACGGCAAGGTAAGAAGGCGCCCCCACGAACTCGCGCGAGTCGGCGTTGACCCAGATGCCCAGCATGCGCTCTTTGCGCCGAGTGCGGATTGTTTGGCGCGGTCCGGTCACGGTGACCACCAGATCGTAGGGTGGGCGCAGCGGACTGGTTGTCGGGTCTGGCTCGATGGTGCCGAACAGCACCAATTCTTCCCCGACGAAGTTCGACGTCACCGCGACGCGGTGGTTCGACAGAGAAACCACCAGCCGCTCGGCGGCAGCCGGCTCGGCGCCGCAAGCCATGACAATAACCGCGAGTGTGATTGCGATCCGCCGCATCATCCACCCATGACGAAACGAAGCGAATAGAGGTCGTCGGGCTTCACCACGAGTTCGTATGCGAACCGGCAGCCCACTGCGAAAACCAGAAGGCCGAGCAACAGCCGCAGCCGTTCGCCGCGCATCTTCTGACCGGTGCGTGCGCCGAATTGCGCGCCGATAACGCCGCCGACCATCAGGATCAGTGCGAGCACGGCATCCACCAGGTGGTTGGTGGCCGCGTGCATCACCGTAGCAGACGCCATGGTGACCAGGGTCAAGACCATCGAGGTGCCGATGACGGTCGCGGTCGGCACCCGCAGGAAATAGATCAGCATGGGCACCAGCAGGAAGCCGCCGCCGATGCCCATGATTGCGCCGACGAATCCGATAATGAATCCGATCGCCCAGACCGGAATTGCCGACACGTAGATTTTCGAGTGCTTGAACCGCAGCTTGAACGGCAGCCCGTGCAGCCACGTGTGGCTGCCCGGCCGTCGTAGCGTTGCAGGCATGCCCTGCTGGGTGCGTATGATCGCGCGAACACTTTCATAGATCATCATGGCGCCGACGATCGTCAGCAACGTCACGTATGACAGGCCGATCAACAGGTCGAGTTGATCAAGCGCGCGTAGTTCGGTGAAGAGCCAGACGCCTGTGGCCGTTCCCACGATGCCCGCGCTGAGCAACATCATTGCCAACGCGATATCGAGCGCGCGCTTGCGCCAATAGCTGATCGCGCCTGTAAATGACGATGCCGCGATGTGGCTCGACACGGTCGCCACAGCCACCGCCGGCGAAATCCCGATGAAGATCAGCAGCGGAGTCATGAGGAAGCCGCCGCCGATACCGAACATGCCGGAGATGTAGCCGACCGCGAGCCCCATCCCCAGCACCAGGAAGACATTCACGGGCAAATCAGCGATGGGAAGATAGATCTGCAAGCGGTTTCGTCCGACGGTTGAGGCGCATGCTTAAGCGACCGCCGCGCCTCGGGCTACTCATCTCTACAACGAAAACCGGCAAACGCGGAAACGTCAGCAGGCCGATCGCGATCGAACTTTGCTTGATTTTAGCCGATGCGCGCGCCGTTAATCACGTCCTCAGGCAATAGGCCGCGGCGGTTCACAGCTTTCCTGAATTGAAATCGCCCAGCGACAGTGGGCCAGACGATCGCGGTTTCCGCGGCGGTGGCGCTGTGCGATCCCAGCCGCCCGGCGGCTCCGGGACCATGGTGGCCTCCGTCGGTTGCGGCTGGACCGCAAAGCTTTTGACCGCTTCCTGAACGGCCGCCAGCGTCTGGGCATTCAGGTAAGCAGCGACGTCATCGCGCTTGCGGTTTGCATCGCGGTCGCCTTGGGCAGCCGCCAGCGAGAACCATTTGTAGGATTCGGCAATATTTTTGTCGGTGCCGAGGCCACGCGCGGTCAATACCCCGAGATTATATTGGCTGTCGGCAACACCATGTTCGGCGGCCCTGCGGAACCATTGTGCCGCGTTGGCATAGTCCGGCCTGCCGTCGACACCCTCCGCGTAGAGGACGGCGAGGTTATGCATTGCCTTGGCGTGACCCTTGCTGGCGGCGGCTATGTAAAGTTTCTGGGCGGCGGTGAGATCCTTTTTCACCCCCTGGCCCTTTTCGAGCATGCTGGCATAGCGGAATTGAGCCGGCACCAGCCCTTTGCTCGCGGCACGCTCATACCATCGCACAGCTTCTTCCAAGTTCGCCGGGACGCCGCGGCCTTCCATGAAACGCATGGCGATTTCGTAGGCAGCGGCTGGATCACCGGCCACTGCCGCATTGCGCAGCCGTGCGCCACCGATAGCGGCGGGCAATCCGTCAGTGGTGGGCACTTCCGCGGCCGGCGCCGGTTGTCGGTTCGCGCTGGCGTCGACAGGTGCTTGCGCAATCGAGCCGGTGACGTCGCTCTTTGGTCGGGGTGCGCCTTTTGGCCCGGCGTGGCTTCCTGTCGGCGGAACACCCGATGGCGCCGCATTGTTTGACACCGGTGGCGGAGCCTTGGCCGTTGCATCCAAAATCAATGGTGGCTGGATGGGCGCAGACTCGGGCGCGGGTGGCGATGCGGCCGGTGCCGGACTTGGCAGTGTCGGGGGCGCCAGCAGAGATGAGGTGATGTCGGCATCAGCCGCCTTGGTTGCCGGCGCGATCGATGGCGCCGGTTTGCTGTCGGCGAACGTGGCGGATGTTTCAGGTCGAGCGGGTTCCGCCGCGATCTCGCTGTTGGATGTATCCGGCGCGGGGCTGCTGACCAACTTGGCTTCGTTCGTGTCGAAGATCCTGAAATCGAAAAGGTTGCTCGCGAATTGAATCGATCCGATGATAATAGCGACGATACTTGCTGCAAGGAGCATCGATTTGACGCGCGTCATCACTTTGGGCCGCTCGGCTTCTTCGTCCTTCATCTTGAATGATTCGGAGCGCGCCTGACGCCCCTTCGGATCTTGGCCGGCGGCCTGAGCGGCGCGGCGGGCTGCGGCGATGAAATCCGATTTTGCGCCTGCAGCGGCTGCACTTGGCCGAGCCACGCCAAGGGCCGCTTCCGAAGCCGCGATACGCACGCCGGGGTGCGTGGCAAGACGCGGCGCGCCAGAGCCGGGCTCGAGTGGTTGATCGGCCGGTGGCGGAACAGGGTCGATCGCGGGCGGGGCTGGTGGCGGCAGATTTTGGTTAGAGAATTCGGCAAGCAACGCGTTGGCAATAGCCTCAATCGAAGCTTTGTCGGCGCGTCGCGGGAGCGCGGGTACTGCGGGTTCCCGCATCGCCGGCGCCGGGCGTTCTGCCTGAATTTCTTTTTCTTCCCACATCGCCGGCGCCGGGCGTTCCGCCTGAATCTCTTTTTCTTCCTGCATCGCCGGTGCGGGGCGATCAGCCTGAACCTCTTTTTCTTCCTGCACCGCCGGCGCCGGGCGTTCCGCCTGAATTTCTTTTTCTTCCTGCATCGCCGGTGCGGGGCGATCAGCCTGAATTTCTTTTTCGATCACGGCAAGGCGATCGGCGACACAGCCGAGCGTGCCATG
>JBGQLL010000183.1:0-6907 GCA_041500065.1 Pseudolabrys sp. | reverse complement strand
GTTATCCGCCCAAACCGTTGAGAATGAGGGCGGAATCGACCGTATGTCCGGCCCGGAACATGGGGAAGGTGACCCCTACTGTCAAATAAGCCCGTTAAGAAGCCGTGTCAGACCAGCGAAATAGGGCACGAAAGAGACCGCCTCGATCGCGGCTGCAACTATAGAATGTATTCTGAGAAACTTTCTACCTTAAAACGCATTCCAGCCTCTGTCCGGTTTCGGGCCGAGACCATTAGGGTTAGCGGGCTTTCACGTCCAGTTTGTCCAGCAGGGCCGCTGTCGGGTTGCCATCAGGCAACATCCCGAATTTTTTCTGCTCGGCGCGGATGTTGTCGCGCAAATCGAAGTCGATATGGCCCTCGAAGTCCTTCACCTTGTAGCCGAGCTCTGACAATTTTTTCTGCAAGGCAATTCGGGCATCGCGTGAAAGTTGCCGGTCATCCTTCGGCCAAGGCGTTTTGATCAGGCCGCCGCCGTGGATTCGATCGGCGAGGTGGCCGACCGCAATCGCGTAAGCATCGGAGTTGTTGTACTCCTTCAGCACATCGAAATTTTCAGTGACGATAAATCCCGGACCGCTCGCGCCGCTCGGGAAGAAAAGAATTCCCTCGCCCGAGGTCGGAAACGGCTTGCCGTCGGCACGGCGCGCGCCCAGCGTCTGCCACTCCGCGAAGGTGGCGCGGCTGCGCATGTAGTCGAACCCATTTGGCACCGTGACCTCGAAACCCCAGGGCAGGGCGGCATTCCACTTCCATTTGTGCAGATAGTTGGCTGTGGAACCAAGCACATCCGGAACATTGCTCCAGATATCGATGCGGCCGTCGCCTGAAAAGTCCACGGCAAAGTCCACGAAATTCGACGGCATGAATTGGCTCTGACCCATGGCGCCGGCCCATGAGCTGACCATCTTGTCGCGGGTAAAATGGTTGTCCTGCATGATGCGCATCGCAACGATTAATTCGTTACGGAAATAAGGATGGCGATATTTCACATAGGCGAGCGTGGCGAGCGACCGAAAAACATCCCAGCGATCCTTTTCGGTGCCGAAATCTGATTCCATGCCCCACAAGGCGAGCAGGACCCAGCGTTCCACCCCGAATTGCTTTTCAACTGCGTCGAAGGTCTTCGCCCATTCGCGCGCCTTGAGTTGGGCGTCTGCAATGCGGCGATTTGAGACGATCGCGTTCACGTAGTCGCCGACCGGCTTGCCATATTCGGGTTGACGCTGGGTTGCGGCTATCACGCGCTGGTCAGGCGTCACACCTTTCAAGGCGAGATCGAACGTAGGACGGGTAATGCCCTTGGCCTGCGCATCGGTCCACAATTCGGCGGTGAACGCTGCGAAGGATTGCTCCTGCGCATATGACGGGATGCCTTGAAGCAAAAGAAAGACGGCAACGCTCGGAAGGTATCGATTGGCCATGGAGGAAATCCGGTGGGGCAATTCATATCGCACGTTACAAGAGCGATACCAACCCCGCGCCATGGCGCGCGAGACGCCCGGCGATTTCAAGTTCCAGCAGAACGCTGCCCACAGTCGTGGCCGATGTGCGCGACAGGCGCACAAGATCGTCGATCGATACGGGCGCGGGCCCGAGCAGCGCGATGAGACGGCTGCGCTCGTCAGTACCCGGCTCGGCCTCTGCCAGGCCAAGCGGTTCCTGAGATGGTTCCTGTGCCGATGGTAGATTGAAACCGCGGCCGAGGATTGGCTCGACCGCCGCGATCACGTCGCCAGCTTCGGTTACCGGCGTAGCGCCCTGCTTGAGGAGGCCGTTCGTACCCTCGCTGCGCGGATCGAGCGGTGAGCCAGGCACTGCGAAGACTTCCCGCCCTTGCTCGCCGGCAAGCCGCGCGGTGATCAACGATCCCGAGCGGCGCGCCGCCTCCACCACCACGACTCCAAGCGAGAGGCCCGAGATCAAACGATTGCGGCGTGGAAAGTCGTGAGCGCGCGGCTCCCACGTCAGCGGCATTTCCGATATCGCGGCGCCTTCCACCACGAGTCTTTCCATCAACTCGCCGTGTTCCGCCGGATAGATCCGATGGTGGCCGCCGGCGAGCACGGCGATGGTGCCGGTGCCGAGGCTGGCGCGATGGGCCGCGGCGTCGATGCCGCGCGCAAGCCCGGACACAACGGCAAAGCCGGCTTCGCCCAGATCGTGCGCAATGCGTTCGGCAAATTTCACTCCGGCCGCAGACGCATTACGCGAGCCGACAATGGCGATCAGTGGCCGCGCCAACGCATCAACCTTTCCGCGCACCGCAAGGACCGGCGGCGGATCATCAATCATGCGCAGACGCGCCGGATAGTCTGACTCGCCGAGCGTGAAAAATTCTACGCCGGCTTCACGTGCTGCCTTGAGTTCCGCTGCGGCTTGCTCGCGCGAGCAAATACGCAGCTGGCGCGCCGAGCCGCCACGACGCGCGAGCTCGGGCAGGGCCATGAGGGCTTTGCGGACGCTGCCGTAGTGGCTGACGAGGTCATGGAAGGTCCGCGGGCCGACATTGTCGCTCCGAATGAGGCGCAGCCAATCGAGCCGCTCCTCGTCGTTCAGTCGCGTCCGCGCTTCCACCTTGGCACCCGCCTCACACCGATGGCGCGGAGAGCTACAACCGATTTTGCCGTAATACAACTCTAAGTTTAGTTGGTGGTTATCGCGCCGATTTTGCCTTCGCTGCCATTGAGCAGCCGCGCGATGTTGGCCCGATGCATGACCCACAATAACACGGTGAGAAGGAGAAAGAGCGCGGCAACATTGGGACGACCGAAGAACCACAGCCCGAGTGGCGTGAGAGCACTCGCGATCAAGGCTGCGAGCGAAGAGTAGCGGGTGGCAGCAGCGACCACGATCCAGACGGCTCCAAAACCCAGAGCCGCGGGCCAATACAGCCCAAGTAGTACGCCGATATAGGTGGCGACGCCCTTGCCCCCTTTGAACCTCAACCAGACCGGAAAGAGATGGCCGAGAAATGCTCCGAGTCCCGCGGCGATGGCCGCCTCGGCTCCGAAGTACGCCGCTATAACCACGGCGGTCGTGCCCTTGACCATGTCGCAAAAGAGCGTTGCCGCAGCGAGCCCCTTGCGGCCGGTGCGCAGGACATTGGTTGCGCCGATATTGCCCGAGCCGATCGCGCGGATATCGGGAGCGCCCGCTGCGCGCGTCAGCAAAAGCCCGAATGGAATGGAGCCGAGCAGATAGCCGAAGGCAAAGGCGAGCGCGGCGGTCATACGTATTCGTAGACGGTTCGTCCGGAGACAATGGTGCGCACGACGCGCCCCGTGAGGCGCGCTTCGTCGAACGGCGTATTCTTGCACTTCGACTTGAGCTCGTTCGGATCGAGCACCCAGGGCAACTCTGTATCAACGACAATCACATCGGCGGGTGCGCCGCTCTTTAAGGTGCCGCCCGGCAGCCCCAACAACTCGGCAGGCCGCGTCGACATGGCCCGCAGCAGTGCCATCAGCTCGATCTCGCCGCCATGGACGAGGCGCAAGCTTGCCGTGAGCATCGTTTCGAGCCCGATCGCGCCGGGCGCCGCCTCAGCGAACGGCACACGTTTGGTTTCGACGTCCTGCGGGTTGTGATCGGACATGATCACGTCGACAAGTCCGGTACCGACGGCTTCGACCAGCGCCTTGCGGTCATCTTCGGCGCGCAGTGGCGGCGCAACCTTCAAAAAGGTGCGATATGGCCCAATGTCATTTTCGTTGAGCGTAACGTGATTGATCGAGGCCGAGGCGGTAACATTCAAGCCTGCTTCTTTGGCGCGGCGCAATTCCTCGAGCGTGTCGACGCAAGTCACCGAGGCCGCATGGTACCGCCCGCCTGTCAAGGCGACGAGACGGATGTCGCGTTCGAGCATCACTGTTTCCGCCGCTTTCGGAATACCGAGCAAGCCCAGGCGGGCGGCGAATTCGCCTTCATTCATTACCCCGTCGCCGATCAGGTTCGGATCTTCGGTGTGATGCACGATCAGCGCATCGAAGTCGCCGGCGTAGGTGAGCACACGGCGCATCACTTGGGCATTCGTGACGCTTTTCACTCCATCGGTGAAAGCGACGGCGCCGGCTGCCTTGAGCAGGCCGATCTCCGTCATTTCCTTGCCCTCGAGGCCCTTCGTGATCGCGGCCATCGGATGCACATGCACGATCGCGTTGTCGCGTGCGCGGCGCAGCACGAAATCGACCGTCGCAGGATTATCGATCGCCGGCGACGTGTCGGGTTGGCAAATGACAGTTGTTACGCCACCGGCGGCCGCCGCCTGGCTCGCGGAGGCAAGCGTCTCGCGACTGGCTGCGCCGGGCTCGCCGATGAAGGCGCGCATATCGACCAGGCCGGGCGCTATCAGCTTGCCGCGGCAATCGATCACGTCGGTGCCTTCCGGCACGCCGGCGGCGCCGATGCCTTTCTTCGCCTCGCGGATCACGCCTTCTGCGATCAACAGATCACCGACAATGTCGAGATCGCGTGACGGATCGACGATCCGGGCGTTCGCGAGGAGGATCGGACGGCGGTCGGACAGCATCATTCATCCCACCCTGTCATTCCGGACGCCGCGAAGCGGCGATCCGGAATCCAGAAACAAACTCTGTGTAAGCATCTGGATTCCGGGTTCGCGCCTTCGGCGCGCCCCGGAATGACGAGGAGAGTTCGCTCACGCATTGGGCAAATTCCGTGACAGGGCTTCCAGCACAGCCATGCGCACAGCCACACCCATCTCGACCTGCTCCCGGATCAATGATTGCGCACCGTCGGCGACGATTGAGTCGATTTCGACACCTCGGTTCATAGGTCCGGGATGCATGACGAGCGCGCCCGGTTTTGCGTAAGCGAGTTTTTTCTCATCAAGCCCGAAGTAGTGGAAATATTCCGACATCGACGGAATGTAGGAGCCGTTCATGCGCTCGCGCTGGAGCCGCAGCATCATGACGATGTCGGCATCGGCGAGTCCTTCTCGCATGTCGCGGGCCACCTCGACGCCGAAGCGCTCGATGCCGGGCGGCAGGAGAGTGGAGGGGGCGACGACACGTACGCGCGCACCCATGGCGTTGAGCAGGATGATATTCGAGCGCGCGACGCGCGAGTGCATGATGTCGCCGCAGATCGCCACCAGGAGGCCGTCGATGTGACCTTTGTTGCGCCGGATCGTCAGTGCGTCCAGCAGCGCCTGGGTCGGGTGCTCGTGCGATCCGTCGCCCGCATTGATCACCGAGCAATCCACTTTGCGCGCCAGCAATTCGACCGCGCCGGATGCATGATGGCGCACGACGATGATGTCAGGATGCATCGCATTGAGCGTGATCGCGGTGTCAATCAGTGTCTCGCCCTTGCGCATCGAGGACGAGCTGGTCGACATGTTCATCACGTCGGCGCCAAGCCGCTTGCCGGCTAGTTCGAACGAGGCCTGGGTGCGCGTCGAGACCTCAAAGAAAAGGTTGATCTGGGTGCGGCCGCGAAGCGAGGCGCGCTTTTTCTCGACCTGACGATTGAGGTCGACGAATTCTTCAGCAAGGTCGAGCAGGCCGGAAATGTCCGCGTGCGAAAGACCTTCGATCCCCAACAGATGCCGCATGCTGAGGACGAACGAGGGTTTCGGCGCAATGGTCATTAAAGCAAGACCTATAGGCGCAACTTGTTCCCCCGGCAAGGGTATTGCCCTCCGATCCACAAGGCACTGATTGGGATCGTTAATGTTTTCGTTCCCCCAAATATTCGTGATGACCCGACCCTGTTTTGCAGGAACTGTGATGGCTGTTCCCGTGTTGAGCCCGGATACGTGAAAAAGCCGGCACGAAAAGGAGGCCAAACATGAAGAGAATTTTCAAATACGCGACTGCGGTGGCATTGACGGGTGCGCTCGCGCTTGCAGCATCCCCAAGTCAGGCTCGCAATGGACGCAACGCGGCCGCGATTGGCTTCGGTGTGGGCGCAGTAGCGGGGGCGGCAATCGCCAGTTCAGCCTATAACAACGGCTACTACGGATATTACGGCGATCCGGGTTATGCCTACGAACCCGGCTACGCTTATGGCTCGTATGCCTATGATCCTTATGCCGACACCTATGCCTATCAGCCGGCACCGCGATACGGCTACTACTACGGCGACAACTGGTCGCGTCAGCACAACACAAACAATTTCTCGATTGACTCGCAGCGCTAGCTGAGGGGACGTCGTGAAGGAGAGGCCGCTCTTTCGGGGCGGCTTCTTTTTTACAGACGCGACAAACGATCAAGCGCGCCTTGAAGAATGAAAGCGGCCGCATGCTGGTCGATCACGGCGGCGCGCTTTTTGCGGCTGACATCGGCAGCGATCAATTCGCGCTCGACGGCGACAGTCGAAAGCCGTTCGTCCCAAAGAGCGATCGGCAGTTCGGTGAGCTTGCCGAGATTGCGGGCGAAGGCGCGGGTTGATTGCGCCCGCGGGCCCTCGCTGCCATCCATATTGATCGGCAGGCCGAGCACAAATCCGACAGCTGAACGTTCAGCGGCGAGTGCAAGGACGCGCGCCGCGTCGGCGGTGAACGTCTTGCGCGCGATGGTCTCGACGCCGGTCGCGAGCTTTCGATCGGGATCGCTGGCGGAGACGCCGATCGTCTTGGTTCCGAGATCGAGTCCGATCAGGGCCCCGCGAACGGGCAGGTGCAAAGCGGCTTCAGTGAGCGGCAAGATGACAGGCATGTGTCACTACGCTTTACGGCACCGTGTCGGCCGGAAGTTGGCGCGCATAGTCTGCGATTTCACCCGCGGTGGTAAACCACACACGTTCGTCGGCGCGACGCATGATGTGCCTGAGCGCTCGCGCCAGATGTTTGAAACGGTGTGGCCAGCCGACAATGTAGGCATGCAGCGCGATTCCCATGACCAGCGGCCGCTTCATGCATTCCTCATGCATGACCTCGAACG
>JBGQLL010000182.1:0-6933 GCA_041500065.1 Pseudolabrys sp. | reverse complement strand
TTGGCCATCTGGAACGATTGCCGCGCCGGCCGTGAGGCGGAATTTGACGGGTGGTTCCAGGGCGAGCATCTGCTCGAGCGCCTCTCCGTCCCCGGCTTCCTGTTCGGCCGGCGGCATCAGGCGATTTCCGGAAGTGCCGGCTATTTCAATTTCTATCTGGTCGAATCGCCGGACATCCTGACATCGCGGCCTTATCTCGAAAGGCTCGACAATCCGACGCCGATGACGCGCAAGATCATGTCGGAGGTATTTCTTAACATGAACCGCACGGTGTGCCGCCGGACGCTCCGGTGCGGTGACTTCCGTGGTGCATTCGCGGTCACCGCCCGCTTCGATCAGGAGCCTGACAACAACGCGCTCACCGCGTTGCTCGATGAACTCTTGCGCGACACCAATGTCGCCAGCGGCGAAATCTGGATCGCGCTCGATCCGGCAGGCATGCCCGTCTCAATGGAGGAAAAGTTGCGTGGCGGCGACAAGAAAATCAAAGGCTGCCTGATGATCGATACGCTGCGCCAAGCCGACGCTGAATCGATGGGCGCGCGCCTGTCTCAACAATTTTCGACGGCTGACGTGGGTGTTTTCCGCGTGCTCTGCCAACTAGGCCGCGGCGACTTGTAAGCGGCCCGAACTTTACTGGACGCGCCACTCCTGCGGGCGATAGCATTCTTCCAACAAAATGGGGAGGACTATCATGCTGTCACGTCGCGAATTTCTCGCCTCTACTGCCTCGCTAGCCCTTACCGCCGGTGTTGGCAGCGCGCATGCCGCGATGGGGCCGGATGACAAGTTCGACTTGCTCATCAAGGGTGGCGATGTGCTCGATCCCAGCCAGTCGTTGCGTGGACGCCGCGATATCGGAATCCGTTATGGCGTGATCGAAGCGGTCGAAGCTGATATCGCCGAAGCGCGGGCACTCCGCGTGCTTAATGCCTCCGGCAAACTGGTGACTGCGGGTCTGGTCGACCTGCACAGCCATGTTTATCCCTACGGCTCCGCCATCGGGATTCCCGCCGACGAGCTCGTCGCCCATCAATGCACCACGACCTGTGTTTCAGCAGGAGATGCCGGTGCGAACAATTTCGCCGCCTTCCGCCGGCACATCGTGGCGCAAACGCGCACGCGGCTTTACGCGTTCGTGCATATTGCGAATGTAGGGCTCACTCCATTTCCGGTTGCCGAGCTTTACAACATTGATTTCGCGCAGGTGGACGCCTGTGCCAAAACGATCGGGGAGAATGCAGATATCGCGCTCGGCGCCAAGGTACGCATGTCCGAGAATGTCATCGCCAAACACGGCACCGAGCCGCTCAAACGCGCGATCATGGCGTGTGAAAAATCCGGCACCGGCGCAAAGGTGATGTGTCACATCGGCGGTGTCGAGACCGGTGAGCTGATGTCGCAAATCCTCGACCTGTTGCGGCCGGGCGACATCCTGACCCATGCCTATTCAGGTGCGCCGAACATCGCCGGCGCTTTCACTAATATTGTGCAGAACGGCAAGCTGCTGCCTGCGGCACTGGCGGCGAAACAGCGTGGCGTTATCTTTGACGTTGGGCATGGCGGCGGCAGCTTCGATTACACCGTCGCGGAAGTGGCAATCCCCGGCGGCTGCGGGCCGGATACGATCTCCTCCGATATTCACGTGTTCTCGGGCAATACGCCGGGGATGCCCTACCTGCCTTGGGTGATGTCGAAGTTCATGGGGCTCGGTTTCACACTCGAGCAGGTGGTCGCGATGGCGACCATCAATCCTGCGAAGATCATCAACCGCGTGCCAAAGCTTGGCACCTTGCAGGTCGGTGCGCCGGGCGACGTTGCGATCATGGAGTTGGTCGACGGGCCAGTGTCATTCGTCGACACCCGCAACAACAAGCGTGAGGGGAAGGCCTATTTGAAACCAGTGCAGACTGTGACGGCAGGTGTCGCGTTCGGCCGGCCCTATGCGTCACCGTTCGCCGTGAGATGAGCTAGGCCATCTCCGCGCGCACTTTGGCGCGCAGCTCGTCGATAAGAGTCAGGCCTTTCTGGGTCTCAACATGCCAGAAGGTCCAACCGTTGCAGGCCTCAAGGCCCTGCGCCAGCGCGCCGATGCGATGGATCGAACCCACGGTACCGTCGAGCGACACCGCGCCGTCGGCGCGCACCAGCGCCTTATGCCGTTTCTTGGCATCAACCAGTCGGGCGCCCGGCGTCACCAGTCCACGCTCGATCAGTGCCGCAAACGGAACGCGTGGCGCTTCACGCGCAGTCACGAAAGGTGCCAATGTCGGCGCCTCCAACGGCTTTGTTGCCGAGATGCGCTTGTCGGCCGCCTTGGCGTATTTAGCGTCCTGCTCACAACCAACGAAGCGCCGGCCGAGACGTTTTGCGACGGCGCCAGTCGTGCCGGTACCGCAAAACGGATCCAGCACAAGGTCGTCGGGACGTGAACTCGACAGAAGCACGCGCGCAAGTAGCGCTTCCGGCTTTTGGGTCGGATGCAGCTTCTTGCCGTTGCGGCCTTTCAGGCGCTCCTCACCAGTGCATAGCGGCACGGTCCAGTCCGAACGCACCTGGATGTCTTCGTTACCCGCTTTGAGTACTTCATAGTTGAAGGTGTAGCCGCGAGCTTCGGCGTCGCGCGAGGCCCAAATCAGGGTTTCATGCGCATTGGTGAACCGGCGGCCGCGAAAATTCGGCATCGGGTTCGATTTGCGCCAGATCACGTCATTGAGGATCCAAAAGCCGAGATCCTGCATTATCGTGCCGACGCGAAAGATGTTGTGATACGAGCCGATCACCCAAATGGTGGAGGCGGGTTTCATTACGCGCCGGCAGGCAGTGAGCCAGCGCCTCGTGAAGTCGTCATAGGCGGAAAAGCTCGCGAACTTGTCCCAGTCGTCGTCAACGGCATCGACGCGCGAATCGTCTGGTCGCTTCAAATCGCTGGCAAGTTGGAGATTGTAAGGTGGATCGGCGAAGACAAGGTCGACGGAGGCCGCGGGCAACTTCGCCATCCCGGCGACGCAGTCGCCGACAAGAATGCGGTGCGGTTGCGGACTCTCTGAAACTCCACGGGGCGCCCTCGAGGGCGCCCCGCGACGCGACACAACCATGACTCAGGACTCTGACTCAGGTGACGCGGTCGGCGACGCGGGACCTACAACCGACAGGCCGGCATCTTGAGCGCGCAAAGTAAAAAAGCGGTTTATATCGCGGCTCGGAACTGGGCAAATTCTGCCTAATTAATACGGACTTAGGAGGTATGACAGTGATGTGAGTTTCAAGGCTGTTGGACGCGTACGACCAGTTCGGCGATGATTGCCCATAGCCATAGGGAGTAATTCGTCATGCGTTGGGATGACTTCCGCCGGAGCGACAATGTCGAAGATAGTCGCGGTGATGAGGGCGGCGGCTTTGGTGGCGGCGGCGGTGGTATGGGCATCCCGATCGGGGGTGGTGGTCTCGGAATCGGGACCGTTGTCGTTCTTGGCCTGATTGGCTGGGCGCTCGGAATCGATCCGAGCATTCTGATCGGCGGCGCCGAACTCGTGAACAGCGGGCGGCACTCGCAGCAGCCCTATGAGCAGCCCGCGCAGCGCACCGGCGCGCCGAAGGACCAGATGGGTGATTTCGTTGCCGCCGTGCTCGGCAACACCGAAGACACATGGACTGAAATTTTCAAAAACGGCGGACAGCAATACAGCGTGCCGCGACTGCGGTTGTATTCCGGAGCGATTCAAGGCGGCTGCGGCTTCGCGCAGGCTGCGATGGGTCCGTTCTATTGTCCCAACGATCGTCGCATCTATCTCGATACCTCGTTCTTCCGCGACATGCGCGATCGTTTCCGCGGCTGCAGCGGCAAGGCTTGCGAATTCGCCGAAGCTTATGTGATTGCGCATGAGGTGGGTCATCACGTGCAGAACCTGCTCGGAATTTTGCCAAAAGCGCAAAATGCACAGCGCGCGGCAGGCAGCAAGGCGGAGGCGAACCGCATTCAGGTGCTCGTCGAGTTGCAGGCTGATTGCCTCGCTGGCGTTTGGGCTAGTCACTCCAACCAGCGCTGGAATTCGATTGAGCCTGGCGACGTGGAAGCAGCTTTGCAGACCGCGGCGGCAATTGGGGACGACCGCTTGCAGCGGCAGACACAGGGTTACGTTGTGCCCGACGCCTTCACCCACGGTTCCTCGGCACAGCGACAGCGCTGGTTCACGATCGGCCTGAAAGAGGGCAAGGTATCATCCTGCAACACTTTCGCGGCGGCGGCTCAGCTGTAAAGGCGTACCAAATAACGGTGTTGCGAGAGAATCCACGATGCCCGGCATTGACGAAAGCCGACAATTCGTACCGTTGAAAATTGCGGTTCTCACCGTGTCGGACACGCGGGAGACTGCCGACGACAAGTCTGGCGCGACTTTGATTGAACGCATCCGCTCCGCCGGCCACGTCGTGGCCGAGCGCGCGATCGTCAAGGATGAAGTCAAGGCGATCCGGCAGCGGGTCAAGGATTGGATAGCTGACAAATTCATCGACGTCGTCATTACGACAGGCGGCACCGGTTTTACCGGCCGCGATGTGACCCCGGAAGCAGTCGAGCCACTATTCGAAAAGAAGATGGACGGCTTTGCGACGATGTTCCTGTTGGTGAGCGAGAAGAAGATCGGCACATCGGCGATCCAGACGCGTGCCACTGCGGGCGTCGCCAATGCGACTTACATTTTCTGTCTGCCGGGCTCGCCCGGCGCCTGCAAGGATGCCTGGGACGAAATCCTGGTGCACCAGCTCGACTACCGTTACCGGCCCTGCAATTTCGCTGAAATCATGCCGCGGCTTGATGAGCACTTGCGGCGGAGTGAGACGAAAAGCGCAAAGCCGTAACGCGCAAGCTTGGTGACTTCCAGCGACAACCATATCGACGCGTCACGATAAGCCTGCCATCTGGCACGCCGCGCTTCGTCCTTATAGTGCGCAATGAGTTCGTGCGTGATTTTGGGAACGCGCCGCTTCATAGCGTCAAGTCCCAATGCTCGCTTACGACGGCTCGGCCCCAGCTTTTGTGGCGCTCCGTGCGCATGAGCTTGAAGCCGGCCTTTTCGTAGATGTGACGTGCGGCCTTGAGCACGCTGTGGGTCCAGAGGGTGATCTTTTTGTAACCGCTCTCGCGCGCAAAACGCAGGCATTCATCGACCAGTCTTGGGCCCAACCCTAACCCACGCGCCTTTGGATCGACCAGCAGCAGGCGGATGCGGGCCACGCCGGGCTTGTCCTTGGCCAACATGATGCAGCCGACATTCTCGCCGTTTAGTTCGGCAATCCAGCAACGCTCGCAGGTGGAATCGAAATTGTTGACAAAGTCGGCGACGATCTGCGCACAGAGTCCCTCGAACGGAACAGTCCACCCATATTCTTTTTCGTAGAGTTCCGCGTGGCGGGAGACGATCCAGCCGAAATCGCCGGGGTGGGGCGCACGCAATGTGTAGCCGGCTTCGAGTTTGGGCGCGGCCTCGCCACCAAGCAGCGTTTCGATTTCCGCCATCGCTGTGACCAGGCGTGTCTGCTCTGCCGGCTTGAGCTTGCCGAACACGCTGGCGACGGTCTCCTGCGAGCGCTTCTCGAGCGGCGCGAAGGCATTTCGACCGAGTGCGGTTAAGGCAAGGTGGCTTTGGCGTGCGTCCTGATCAGAAACCTTGCGGCTGATCAGGCCCCGTTTCTCGAAATTGCGCAGCACGCGGCTCAGATAGCCGGCATCGAGATCGAGCGCGCGGCCGACGTCACTGGCAGTGCGCGCACCGTGCAATATCTCGTAGAGCACCCGCGACTCGCCGAGCGAAAAGGGACTGTCGAGGTAATTGCGGCGCAAAACGCCGATCTGCCGCGTGTAGAAGCGGTTGAAGCGGCGCGCGGCGGCGATGCGGTGGCTGACGGCGGTCATGCCCGCGCACGATTGGCCAGTTAGTTGATAGAGTCAAGTATATTAGTTGATAGTGTCAAGTATCAGTGTGCATAGCGCGCGCCAGCTGAAAGCATGCCAATTCGTCGCCGTCCAAGGCGCCGGAGAAGGGCTGTTTCGGCCTGGTCGCCGTCCGGATGCCCGCCGAGGGCGTCATAGAAACGCCGGGCAATCAGCAGGCCTTGTTCAGGCCGCGGGCGGCCACCGAAGGTCACGCGCAGCAGTGCAAGGATCTCTGAAAGTCCCGGGCGCGTCAGGTCGCTAATTCCCGCAGGACGGAATACGGCGGCGCGGGAGGCCGAAACATCCGAAGCGGCAATGAACCGGTCAACCGCCTCGATCCAGCCCGCCTGGGGCACCGCACCAGCCCGCAGGAACATCAGCCACGGGCCGCGGGTGCTCGCCGCCGCGGCCTTCAACTGTGTTCCAATGGGTTCGGTTGAACTTATGAACCGGCAGCCCGCGACGTCGGCAACCTCCGCGGTGGCATCGCGCGACCCGGCATCCGCGACGACCACTTCGCCAAGGAGACCCGCCGCAGCCCCCGGAACCAGCGCGGCCAGAGTGGGAACGAGGGCTTGCTCCGATTCGTGGGTGGCAATGACGACGCTCAGCATGGAACCGTAGCCGTTGGATACCGTTGCCACCATATCATGTGGGGGTCAGCCTTCGCCCCACGACATCGGCCCTTAAGTGCCTAACTTGTAGGCGGCCGCAAAGTTCAAAACTGTTCTTGTTATGTTCACATACGCTCGCTAGGGTGACGCCATGGCGCGATCAGAAGCAGCCCAAAGACGCCCGCCGGTGAAGGAGCTGCCCTCCGCGCCGGCGGGCGGCTATGACGATGTCAGCGAATTGCTGGGCGTCGTTGTCGACCATGAGCGCCGGCGAGGCCGAGGCGCGCGAAGCAATGCTTCCGGACGCTATGAGCCACTCGCCCGCATCGCCTTCGACGACGGCTGGCGCACGCTCGACGAACTCCCGCCCTTCAAGACCACGGT
>JBGQLL010000181.1:0-6958 GCA_041500065.1 Pseudolabrys sp. | reverse complement strand
GCCGATCTGGTCGCCCGCCAGGTAGCGGTACTCGTTGCGGTCGGCAACGCGGCGGCGGTTGCGGCGAAAGCGTCAACCGCGACGATTCCGATCGTTTTCGAAATCGGCGACGATCCGGTCAAGCATGGCCTTGTCGCCAGCCTGGCACGGCCGGGTGGCAACGTCACCGGCGTGACCTTCCTTGGTGGCGAACTCGCGGTAAAGCAGCTTGAGGTGCTGCACGAGACGGTGCCAAAGCCCGCAATCATCGGTATGCTTGAGAATCCAACCAATCCCAATGCCGGCACCGTCCGCAGGAACCTGCAGGCAGCGGCGGATGCGCTTGGGCGAAAATTGCTTATCGCCAAAGCCGTTGTCGAACACGACATTGATCCCGCCTTAACGAGCCTCGTGCAACAGGGGATCGGAGCCCTCCTTGTTCGTTCGGACGTGCTCTTCAACGGACGAACGGAACAACTGGTCGCACTCGCGGCTCGCCACGCGCTGCCCGCGATCTATCCATTGCGCGAGTTCGCCACCGCCGGCGGCTTGATAAGCTACGGAGCGAGCCTGCGCGATGCGTTGCGCCAGGTCGGCGTGTACACCGGGCGAATTCTCAAGGGCGAGAAGCCTTCCGACCTGCCGGTCCAGCAATCCACGAAAGTCGAACTGGTCATCAATCTCAAGACCGCCAAGGCGCTTGGTATCAATATTCCGATGCCACTGCTCGGCCGTGCCGATGAGGTGATCGAATGAGGCGGCGGGAGTTCATCACACTTCTCGGCGGCGCGGCGGCGGCGTGGCCGCTTGCCGTGCGCGCGCAGCAGCCGGCGCGCATGCGGCGCATCGGCGTGCTCATGAACCTCGCCGCGGACGACCCGGAAGCACAGGCTCGCCTCGCGGCGTTTGCGCAGGGCCTCCAGCAAGCGGGTTGGACCGTCGGCCAAAACCTCCGGGTCGAATATCGCTGGGCTGGCGGCAATGCCGACACCATGCGCCAACAAGCGGGAGAATTGGTCGCGCTCTCGCCCGACGTCATCGTGGCCCATTCCAGCGCGGCCGTCGCGCCGTTGCTGCAAGCGAGCCGTACCATTCCGATCGTGTTCACGATTGTCGCCGACCCGGTCGGCGCCGGCTTCGTCAACAGCCTGGCGCACCCTGGCGGTAACGCCACGGGTTTTACCAACTTCGAATATAGCACCGCCGGGAAATGGCTGGAGCTGCTGAAAGAGATCGCCCCCGGCGTGACGCGGGCGGCGGTCTTGCGCGAATCCGCCATAGCGGCCGGGCCCGGCCAGTTCGGCGCAATCCAGGCCGTGGCGCCGGCGGTTGGGGTGCAGGTCAGCCCGATCGATGTGCGCGGTGCCGGCGAGATCGAGCGCGACATCACGGCGTTCGCGCAAAGTCCGAACGGCGGTCTGATCGTGACGGGGAGTCCGGCGGCGACGGTTTATCGCGGACTAATCATTTCGCTGGCTGCCAAGTACCGATTGCCGGCCGTCTACAACTCCCGCTTTTACGCCACCAGCGGCGGCCTGCTTTCTTATGGGCCTGATTACACCGAACAGTTCCGCCGCGCGGCCGGCTACGTCGACCGTATCCTCAAGGGCGAGAAGCCGGCCGACCTGCCGGTGCAGGCGCCGACCAAGTACGAGACGATCATAAATATCAAGACTGCCAAGGCGCTCGGCCTCACGCTGCCGTCCGGGTTGCTCTCCATCGCCGACGAGGTGATCGAATGAAGCGGCGCGAGTTCATCACGCTGATCGGCGGCGCAGCGGCGGCGTGGCCGCTAGCCGCGCGCGCGCAACAGGGCGACCGCATGCGGCGTATCGCCGTACTCATGAACGTGGACAATGCAGATCAGCGAATCAACTATGCGGCATTCCTGCAAGTGCTGCAGCAATTGGGTTGGACCGACGGCCGCAACGTGCGGATCGACACCCGGTGGGCCGGAGGCCATGCCTCCGAGATTCGCAATTACGCGGCGGAAATGGTCGCTCTCACACCGGATGTCATCGTTGCGACTGGCACTGCGGCATTGCCGTCGATATTGCAGGCGACGCGCACTGTGCCGATCGTGTTCGTGAATGTCGCCGACCCGGTCGGCGCCGGTTTTATCGATAGCATGGCGCGGCCGGGCGGCAATGCCACGGGGTTTGTTCAGTTTGAATACACATTGAGTGGAAAATGGCTGGAACTGCTCAAGCAGATCGCCCCGGGCGTAACGCGGGCAGCAGTTCTCCGTGATCCCGCCATAGCCTCCGGGATCGGACAATTCGCCGTCATCCAGGCCGTGGCGCCGTCGGCCGGGGTGGAAGTCAGCGCGATCAACGTTCGCGATGCGGGCGAGATCGAGCGCGCCGTTACGGCCTTTGCGCGCACCCCAAATGGCGGCCTGATCTTGACGACGAGCGCGTTGTCGGTGACCCATCGCGAACTAATTATCGCGCTCGCGGCCCAGTACAAACTACCTGCGGTCTACTACCGACGCTACTTCGTCACCAGCGGCGGCTTGATCTCTTATGGGTATGATATCGTCCAACAGTACCGCGGAGTTGCCGGCTACGTCGATCGCATTCTCAAGGGCGAGAAGCCCGCCGACCTGCCGGTGCAGGCACCAAACAAGTATGAGCTGACAATCAATCTCAAGACTGCCAAAGCACTGGGTCTCACAATTCCGCAGGCAGTGCTCGCCCGCGCCGACGAGGTGATCGAATAAGCTTGGCCAATGTCCGCTATTGGCACAAAGCAGACATCGCAGAGCCGCCACTCAATGTCCGCTTTCGGGGGCAAAGCGGACATCACGCGGGCATGCGGCAATGTCTGCTTATGACCCAAAGCGGGCATGGCGCTCCGATGGGAACTTGGTAAAATCTAGCCTTCTCGCGAACGCCGCGGGGGAGCAATGAAACGGCGTGGTAAAGCAGGAGGCTCGTCGGGCAAGAGAAAAGTCCGAGTTGGGCTCAAAATTCAAAAAGCGTCGACTGCACACTCCGCGGAAGAATTTGACCGCTTAAAGCGGGAGCGGGACGAGGCACTGGAGCAACAGGCAGCGACCGCGGAGGTGCTGCGGGTCATCCGGCGCTCTCCGACCGACGTCCAGCCGGTGTTCGACATGATTGCAGAGAGCGCGGCAAGGCTCTGCGCGGCTGAGTTCTGTTTTGTCTACCGTTTCGACGGCGAACTCCTCCACTTCGTGGCCCATCACAGCGTCACCCCCGAGGTGCTTGAGATCAACCGACGCGCTTACCCACAACCGCCAAGTCGGCGGAGCGTGGCGGCGCGCGCGATACTTGAGCAAAATGTCGTGCAGATCCCTGACGTCAAGGCGGACCCTGACTACGCCCTCGGCGCATTGGCGGCGGTCTGCGGATATCGGAGTGCCATTGGCATTCCAATACTGCGCGATGGCCTTCCTATCGGATCCATTGCGATTGTCCGCGCTCAAACCGGACTATTCCCGAAAAGCCAGGTCGAACTCTTGAAGACCTTCGCCGATCAGGCGGTGATCGCAATCGAGAATGTTCGCTTATTTAACGAAACAAAGGAAGCGTTAGAGCAGCAGACCGCGACCTCGGAAGTGCTGAAGGTCATCTCAAGCTCGGCGGGCGAGTTACAGCCGGTGTTCGACACCATGCTGGCCAAGGCGACGGAGTTGTGCGAGGCGAGCTACGGCGCCCTCTGGCTGCGCGACGGCGAAGGGTACCGCTTCGTTGCGCTCTTTGGCGACCTGCCGAAGGAATACGAAGAGCACCGGCGCAATAAAACCCTCATTCGTGTCAGACCGGAAGTTCCGCTTGCCCGCATTGCCGTCACGCGGCAGCCTATGCAAGTCGCCGACCTGCGCACCGATCCAGCCTACCTAGCGGGTGACCCACTGCCGGTGAGCGCAGCCGACGTCGGCGGAATCAGAACGCTGCTTGTTGTTCCGATGTTCAAGGAAGGCGAGCTGATCGGCGCCATTGCCATTTATCGCAAGGAGGTGCGGCCATTCACCGACAAGCAAGTCGGCCTGGTTTCGAATTTTGCTTCGCAGGCTGTCATTGCCATCGAAAACACGCGGCTGCTCAGCGAGCTGCGCGAATCGCTGGAGCAGCAGACCGCGACCTCGGAAGTACTGCAGGTCATCAGCGCGTCGCCCGGCCAACTAGAGCCAGTGTTCAAGGCCATGCTGGGAAATGCGGTGCGAACCTGCGGGGCAAAGTTCGGAATCATGTACCTGTCCGAGGGCGACGGCTTTCGCACGGTCGCCATGCACGATGTCCCGCGCCCGTTTGCCGAGAAGCGCCAACGCGAGCCGTTTTTCCGTCCCTCCGCGGGAAGTCCTATGGACCGCATCGTGCGGACGGGGCAGGTAGCACACATCTCCGATATCACGACAGTGCAGGGTTACGTCGAAGGCGATCGACCATTGATGGATCTCGCCGAATTGGGTGGCGCGCGCACCGTTGCTGGCATGCCCATGCTCAAGAAAAACGAACTGGTTGGCGCCATCATCATTTATCGCCAAGAGGTGCGGCCGTTCACTGAAAAGCAGATCGATCTAGTCAAGAATTTCGCCGCCCAAGCGGTCATCGCCATCGAGAACACGCGGCTGCTCAATGAGCTGCGCCAGCGCACCGACGATCTGAGCGAGTCACTGGAGCATTTGCGCACTACTCAGGATCGTTTGGTGCAGACACAGAAGCTCGCATCGCTTGGTCAGCTCACTGCTGGTATCGCACACGAAATGAAGAACCCGCTCAATTTCGTAAACAATTTCTCGGCAGTCTCCAGCGAATTGATCGATGAGTTGCAGGAAACCCTGAAGGGCCTTCCGGTCGCCGATAAAGCGCGCGCTGAAATTAACGAACTGACCGATACATTGCGGGACAACCTCGACAAGGTCGTGCAGCACGGAAAGCGCGCGGATGCGATCGTCAAGAACATGCTGCTGCACTCGCGCGAAAGCTCGGGCGAACACCGGCCTGTTGATATCAATGCTCTCGTTGAGGAAAGTCTCAATCTCGCCTGGCACGGGACGCGGGCCGAGAAGCAGGGCTTTGAGATCAAGCTCAAACAATCCTTTGATCCTGCTGCCGGCGAGGCCGACGTCTTCCCGCAAGACATCACACGGGCTCTTCTGAATCTGATTTCAAACGGCTTCTATGCAGCGACCAAGCGCAGAGCGGCAACAAATAGCACCAACTACGAGCCGACCCTTGCTGCCTCGACCAAAAGCCTTGGCGATCGGGTGGAAATCAGGATCCGCGATAACGGCACTGGTATTTTGCCCGACGTGAAAGAAAAGATGTTTGACCCCTTCTTCACGACCAAACCGACCGGAGAAGGCACTGGCCTTGGCCTCTCCATTAGCCACGACATCATCGTGAAACAGCATGCGGGTTCAATCGAAGTCGATACTCAGCTGGGCGAGTTCACCGAAATCAGAATTATTCTGCCCCGCACAGCTGTGTTTCTCTGAAAGCCGCGAGGGGGCATTCCAGCCAGTCTCCGGATGTCCGCTATTGGCACAAAGCGGACATTGCAACCGTAGACACGAATGTCCGATTTCGGGGGTAAAGCGGACATCGGGTGAACGTGTCGCCATGTCTGCTTTTGACCCAAAGCGCGGACATCGGCCGATTAAGAATTAGGAGCCGGAAGCTACGCCGAATGGCTTGCCTGAGCCTTCTTTGGTGGAGGCAACGATAGGGTCTCGTCAAATACAGTTTTAATCAACGAGTGTTCCGATAGGAATTTATGGTATTGAGTTACGACCGCCTTTGCTTCCTTTAGCGTAGCAAGCCTCCATTGAATTTCCAGATTCTCATTTCCCGCAATGCTCTCGACAATTCTGCGTTCTTCTACAAGCAATTTGAATTCATTTGGTTGATCGGCGTCTTCGGCGCTGCCGTTAAGGTGAGTTGCGAAATCGATGCGTCCTGTCGGCACCCAGTCGCGCTTTACGACTCCTTGGTAGGGCGACCGGTTGTCATACTTCCCGTTTACTTTGGACAAAAATGACATCACGTGAGTCATCTTTTTCTCCTTTCACAAACGCGAACGGATCTCAGATGTGCACTGGAGTATACTTGGCGCGCTGTCCTGTAGGGCGGTAACAGAATGCGTCAGGTCGATCGCGCTGCATGTTGGTTAAGAGATAAGTTTGGATGTTCGCTTTTGGCACTAAGCGGACATCAAGATATGCAGACAAACCCCGCAATTCTGCGGGAACCCGTGACGCTCGCCCGTTTCTTGCCTTTATTCGGTCTCGCGTCTGCCCCAAGTAACTGCACTATTTTCGTAGCCCCGAACTGATTAATCGAATTGGGATTTCGCTCGCATGATCGAACCGATCATGTATTTCGGGATTGGGTTTCTGCTTGCGACGCTCGTCGCCGTGGCCCTTATCCCTTTTGTCCACAGCCGCGCAGTGCGGCTGACCAGTCGGCTGCTGGAACATTCCATTCCGCAGTCAATGGCTGAGATCCAATCCGACAAAGATGCGCTGCGCGCCGAGTTCGCAATGTCCATGCGAGGCCTCGAGATCACCGTCGATGAGTTAAACAATAAGCATACCAACGCACTGGCTGAACTCGGCAGGAAGGGCAACGCCATCAATCGGCTCAAAATCGAGCGCGAGGCGCAGAAAGTCGAGTTCGTCGCACTCAAAGCCGAGGTCGTTACACTCACGGACCAGCTCACCGCAGCGGGCAAGGAAATCGAGGCGATAAAAGTTCAGCGTCATGCAGACGATCTCGTCTCCCTTGCCCCGAAGGGCTGGCCCGCAGGCGAAGAGTTGCTGAACCATGCGGCTGCCGCGCGCGATCCCGGTCAGCGCGTCGAACTGGCTGGGGACCGATCTGATGTGGGAGCCAGGTTACAACCAGCGGAGTCGTCAATCCGTGTGTCTCCATCGACCGGCATACGAATACCCAGCAACTTCGTCCACCTTTTGATGGTGGGCCTGGTCGGTTTCGGAGCTGCGTTTGCT
>JBGQLL010000180.1:0-6959 GCA_041500065.1 Pseudolabrys sp. | reverse complement strand
GGCGCAATCGGTGGCAATGTGGCCGGTGGGGCATCCAAGGACCTCAGCCTTGGAACGGCCGGCAACACAATTGCCGGCGCAATTGGCGGTGGAGTTGGCGGGCAGATTTTGACGGCACTCGTGCCAATGCTTGCTCAATCCGCGGGCAACATCGACATCGGCGCGCTCGTTGGCCAGTTTGTAGGCGGTGGCGTTGCCGGTGCGATCCTCACGGCGATTGTCGGAATGATCAAAAACAAGGCGGCCGCCTAGCACGCGGTCAGCCCGCCTCCCCGTCGGCCTTACAGAGCTTGCGGCGGACAAATCCAACTAGACACCGCATTGCGCTGAGTCGCAGCCGATGTGGGCGGGGGGACGTTTTACGTGCCTTTGTGAAGTCCACGGCACGAAATTTTATGCGCGTTTTACCGGCTTTCCGGCCTTATCGCGGGCCGCGCCGCCCGACCTTTAATAGTTCGTAAACCATGCTCGCGCACGATCCCACTTACACGCTTTGCTGGTGGGGACCGTGCGGACCAATCACAACTGGCTCTGCATTTTCGGGGCCGTTTTTTTAAGCCTTTCAAACACGCCGCTCCGCGCGGAGGACGGCGTATTCAAAGACAAGATCCTGTTCGGTCAGGTCGCAGCACTTGCCGGGCCTGCGCAAGCGCTCGGCCAGGGCATGCGTGAAGGTCTGCTGGCGGCTTTTGAAGAAGCCAATCGCGCCGGCGGCGTCAATGGCCGCAAGCTCGAACTCAAGTCGATCGATGACAGTTACGAGCCCGAGAAGACCATCGAAGCAACCCACAAAGCGATCAAGGAAGACAAGGTCTTTGCTCTTGTCGGCGCGGTCGGAACGCCGACATCAAAGGCTGGCCAGCCGATCGCGACGACAGCCAAGGTCCCCTTCATCGGTCCGTTCACCGGCGCCGAATTTCTTCGCAATCCGTTCAATCGTTACATCGTCAACATTCGCAGCTCGTACTTCCAGGAGACCGAGGCCTGGATCGAACACCTGACCACTGACCTCGGCATCACGAAAATTGCCATCCTCTACCAGGACGACGCTTTCGGGCTTGCGGGCCTCGCAGGCGTCAAGAAAGCAATGGCCAAGCGCAACATGTCGCTGGTCGCCGAAGGGACCTTCAAACGGAATACAACTGCGATCAAATCGGCCCTGCTCGAAATCATGAAGGGCCAGCCCGAGGCCGTCGTTACAGTCGGCCCCTACAAACCGATCGCAGAATTCATCAAGCTTGCGCGTCAACTCAAGGTCGACGCAACATTCGTTGCGATCTCGTTCGTCGGATCGGACTCGCTTGCCCAGGAACTGGGCAATCAGGGCGCGGGCGTCGTTGTCAGTCAGGTCGTCCCGTTTCCGCGCGACAAGTCGCTACCGGTCGTGACATCCTATCAGGCCGCGTTGACGGCTGTTAATCCGAATGCAAAACCCGGTTTTGTGTCGCTTGAGGGTTATCTGGTCGGCCAACTCGTTGTCGAAGCCCTGAAACGAGTTCAAGGCGACCTCACGCGAGAAGCGTTCCTGGATGCGATCGACAGCGCCCCGTTCGATCTCGGCGGCGTGCGCCTGAGTTTCAGCGCCACGCAAAATCAGGGATCAAATCAGGTCTATTTCACCGTGCTTCAGGCCGATGGCTCATTCAGGCCCGTCACGAGGCTCGTGAAGACCGTCGCACGGTGATGAGCGGATATTCAAATGCCAGTCGAGCGGATTAAACCATCAGCGACATTGCAAAGCGCTAAACTGAGCGCGGGCTGGCTTTCGACCATTCGAGGGCGGTTGTACCTCGCCTTTGGCTTCGCCGCGGCGCTGACCATCATTGGTTCGGCAATCGCCTTTTATGAATTCACCGTCATTGGCCTGACAACCAAGGAAATAGTCTCACGCAGCTTGCCAACAACGGCCGTGTCGCTGCGCCTCGCCGAACAAGCGAGCAGTCTTGTTTCGTCCGGCCCGCGCCTGATGGCAGCGGGGACCGAAAAATCCCGCGGCGAAATCATGGACAATATCGGTCAGCAGGAAAAAAACCTGGACAATGGCGTAGCGCACCTCAAGACGCTCGGCATTGCCAAGGCCGGCGATATCGAAGTGACCAGCAAGGCCTTGGGTGAACGCCTGCACACGCTCGACACCGCTGTATCGAACAGGATCGTCATGTCGAATGAACGGTCCTATCTGGCGTCCTCAGTCCGGGCAGCGCACGAGGCCTTGCTTATTGGCCTCGCTCCCGCAATCGATGACGCCAACTTTGACCTCATGATGAATGCCAAGCAGGAAGGCGCCGCCGCAGTCGAAACGAGGCTTGAAAACCTGCGCCGGCTTCTTGAAACGGAATCTGAGTCAAACCTCCTTGCCGGACTTCTGACGGAAGCATCACTCGCGAACGACCCGAATCGTCTTGAACCGCTGCGCGATCTCATCGATTCCGCCCAACGGAAGATCGTCAAAAACCTGAACGCGATCACCGATCGTACCCACCAGGCAAAGCTTATTGCCCTTTACAAGCAACTCGGCGCGATCGGGGCAGATGACGGGGTTATCGCCGCGCGCGCCTACGAACTCAATCAACAGCGCGAAGCGCTGTCGGCCTTTAACGCTGCGCAGGCCGAAGCTGCCAAATTCAAGCAGGCCGTGGACGATCTCGTGGAGGAGCAAGGGCGTATTGCGCAAGAGATTTCCAATTATGCCAGTGGGCAGATCCGTTCCGGGCAATTCATTCTGACCGCACTTTCGATTGCCGCGGTCATCGGCGCAGCCCTGGTGGCATGGCTGTATGTCGGGCGCAGCGTCGCGCGGCGCCTGGGCTTCCTGAGCGATGCCATGCGACGCATCGCGGATGGCGACCTTACTGTCGATGTTCAGGACAACCGCGGCGATGAAATAGCGGACATGGGACGGGCGCTTCTGTTCTTCCGGCAGGCGACCGCGGATGCAGCGGCCGCCCGCCGCAAGGAGAGCGAGCAGACCCGCACTTTGGAATCCCGCCGGCAACTCGTCGAAAATGCCACGCAGGAATTTGAACAGGCGGTCTCCAATATCGTGAAGACGCTCGACCGGGCGGCGGCTGCAATGGATACTTCAGCACGGGACATGGCGAACAGCGCGACTCGCAATCAAGAACAGGCGCTGGCAACGGCAGCGGCGTCCGAGCAAGCGACGGCAAACGTTGGAATCGTGGCGACTGCCGCTGAAGAGATTGCTCAATCGATCGAGCACATAGCGGCTCGCGTCGCAAATTCGGCGACTATCGCAGGTCAGGCAACGAGCGAAGCTAGAGCCATTACCGACGCCGTCGTGAGTTTATCCGCGTCGGTCGACGAGATCGGTGAGGTCAGCGATCTCATCAGCAGCATTGCAGCGCAGACAAATCTCCTCGCCCTCAATGCCACCATCGAGGCTGCCCGCGCCGGGGAAGCCGGCCGCGGTTTCGCCGTGGTGGCTCAGGAGGTCAAAGGCCTCGCCACTCAAACGGGCAAGGCTACAGGAGAGATCACGCGACATATCGTATCGATAGAACAAACGACGGAGCGATCCGTTCAGGCAATCAAAAAGATCGCGGCGACGATCGAGCAATTGAGCGAAGTCGCCAATGACGTTGCAGTGGCCATGCGCCAGCAGGACACAGTCACGCAGGAAATCGCGCGCAACGCCGGGGCCGCGGCAAAAGGCACGCGCGACGTTTCCGAACATATCACCGAAGTCTCAAATAGCGCTGTGAAGACCGGTCAGGTGGCCTCGACGGTGCTGACTGCGTCGGCCGAGCTGGCGGACCAGTCACATCTGCTGCGCAAGGAAGTCGAGCGCTATCTCGCGCAGCTTCGCGTGGCTTCGTAGCAACGATCAATAAGCCGCGGTCGATGCAGGCCGGCCTTATTTTGGACCGGCGTTTTCACCGCCTCTGCAATAAGCGGCGCAGCGCACGAGCGCGCTATAAACGGGCCGTCAGAAAAACAAGCGTTCCGAAACCACAGAGCGCGACGCCGACAAGCAGGATTGACCATTCTGACGGTTTTAGCGCACACAGCCTGCCTTCATTCATGACGTATGACAGCACTGCCGATACTTTTTGCATTTTTTATTCCACTTCAAAGCAAAACGATTTTGGTGATGGGACGCTAGGTCAGAGCGGATGGCCCTACTGTGATGGGCGTCACCAAATTCACGATTGTCCTGGGAGTGCGACCCCGCGGTCCGGAGCATCGCGCCAGGGCGCGGAAAAATTTGTGAGCGGGCTCACACTCCCGTCAAAATTGAGATTGCCGCGGCACGACGTACCGCGACGATCGATGCGGCTCGGATGATGGCCATTTCCGGCGTAACCCCTGATAAAATTTGGAGATTTCCAGCCAGTGGAAGGCCTTGCCCGGGGCCTCGGGCGAGGGTGCAAAACGGAACCTTCTTGCTGCGTGCAAGTTGAAATCACGACTGCCGGCCTGATCCCCCTTCCCCGCGCCGGCAGGCGTGAAAGTATTGGGCCGCCGTTTGTCACAAACGGGCGGCCCCTTTTTTGGTCAATTCGCAAAAACCCCGGGCACACGGCCCGGGGTTTGCACTGCAACTTTATCGTCGAAAGAATAGCGCCGGTTGAACCTAACGCATCGAGACGTTCATGCCGCTGAGGTCAATAGCAACCTCAAAGCCCACCTGCCGTCCGCGCAGCTCGAGGACAACGCCATTGGCATTGCTGAGACGCGCGACTCTGGCACCGCCCGCGATCGCGAGACCAGCTCCCACTGCCGTATAAGTCCCGGCAATATCTTCCGGCCTGCGCAGATTATAGGCGCGGCCAACGAAGTCTGCTTGGCTGATCCCCAGCGTCCCGACACTGATACCACCGACGCTCAGCGGATAGGATCGGTTGGCAAAGCGCAGTGTGCCGCTACCACCGCCAACACCGATAATGAACCCTGCCCTGGTGACTGTGACCCGGACTGTTCCAGTGGCCGCATCCGACGGCGAAGCCACTGCAACCAGCATGATCGCAGCCATCAGAACCGCCGCGCCATACTTCATTGCCCGAAAAAAACCCGACATGATCGTCTCCCCAAATTATTACAATGAACGCACTTGCTAGCGTAGCACCGGGCGGTGCGAGTTTCCAAGGCCGCCGCGCGCCCTAATTGACGTAGCCCGGCGGCGCCTTCTGCCACGGATATCCAGCGCGTCCTTTTTTGTACCCGTAGGCAAAAAGCGTTTGCATGTATTCTTGGTCAAACGGACCCTTGTACGGTACGTCGAAATCATCGCCAATCGATGCAAGATTGAAATCAACACCGTCTCGTTTGGCCAGCAGATACATTCGATAGGTGTCGTTCACGCCGCTTGAAGTAATCATCGTCGATAGTGCTTCTCGCGCGATCGCGATGGTTCGCAATTGGACACTTTCTTCTGGCCGCGTAAATCGGCCATTACGGATCACGTAGGCGATACGCTTTCGCTCTTTCCTCAACTTTGCCTCGCTAATCCCGGCGCGAGCCGCCGCCGATTTGAGCGAGTATGAGGGTGGATAAAGAAAGGCCTGTGCGATTGTGCCGCCGTCGACATGCATCTCCTGATGCCTCGCTCCGTCGACTGTGACATCCAGCATCACCGGCGGGAAAACGGCAGGAATCGAGGCCGATGCCAACAGCACGTCGATGATGAGCTCCTGCGCATTCGGATTGTTGCTCGCGGCAATCGCTCCGATGTTCCAGATGACGGGACGGCCCTGGTCAAGATTGGTCGTTAAAACGAACAAAAGGCGTCCTTTGCCGTATTCTTCCGCAATCCTGTGAACCATCGCCTGATCGAGATAGCGCGCAATCATCCTGCGCAGTGGCGCACTATCTGATACCGCGTCGCTTGCGATTGCGGCTAATACGGTCGGGCGGCGCACAAAGATATCGTTGGCAGTTGTATCCGTATAAATCTCTTTCAACCGCGCGTCATATTTTTGGCCCAGAAAAACGAATGGGGCGGATAACGACCCTGTGCTTACGCCGGTCACCACGTCAAACTCAGGTCTGTTCCCGCGCTCGCTCCATCCGACCAGAAGTCCAGCTCCGAAAGCGCCGTCGTCTCCTCCGCCGGAAATCGCGATAAAGTGTCGGGTTGCCGAAGGTCCTAGCGATAGATTGCGCCGCTGATTTGCCTTTACAGCAAGATCGAGAATTTGGTTCTTTTCACTGATGTAGAAGCGGGCATCCGGAATATCGAGAATATCGGTTTGCTTCGCCTGCGCGTAAGAGACCGCCGGAAGGCGTTCGAGGGTTGCGCAGCCGGCAACTCCAACGCCGACCAACACAGCGATGCCGAAAAGAACCCCAACTCGCCTGCGTAAGCGATAACCAGCGGCCAAAATCGCTCGGAGCATTTACGCCACGTCCCCCGAAACCCCGCAACCTCGGCTGCATCATATGCTGATTTCGCCGCCGTGGCACGTTTGTGGCTGTGGTACTGATGTAGGAAATAAGAGGCCGTCCGCACGCACAGAATTCGTTTGAGTCATCGGTCGGCCAGCAATCCGATGCGCGAACCAGCGTCTTTCACCTGCTCCGGCTTTGCACTAAGGTTATATCGCTGGGAATGCCCTCATCGGGCGTTCGCAGTGGGGGGTTTCGGTGTCGCGAATTGCTGTCGTGACAATCTTCGTTATTGCGTTCGGTGCACCCGGGATTGCAGAGCGGTGCAACCCGGCAATCGACGGCACCTATTGCACATCACAGCCCAATGTCCATCTCGACAAGCCGCTCAACACCGGCACTCGCTCGAATCCAAGTCTTGGTGGGGACTTTTTCTCATCCGTGCGGAGGAGTGATCCGGCAACGCTCGGTGCTTACATTCATTCCCATCAGGTGGTACGCGATGTGCGCTGCTGATGCTCATACGAATGATTTCACCAGAGAAAGGCGATGACTATGCTTCGTAATTGTTTGCTGATCGTGACACTTGCTTCGGTGGCGATGTTTTCGTTTCC
>JBGQLL010000179.1:0-6985 GCA_041500065.1 Pseudolabrys sp. | reverse complement strand
GGATGCACCAAGGCAATGCGTCAATTCGCTGTAATCGTGAATAAGAGTGTAAATAAGTTATAGATTTCAGCAGTTTTCGTAGAATGGCAATCCGGCATTAAATCTAGGCCATAGCGCGCACAGGTTGATTTGCACGCTCAGCAACTTGCATTATGCATTCAAAAGTTGCTCAATCTATGCGCGCAGCCGGCGCCGGCCCACGATCGCCAGACTGATGAGCACTACGAAAATCAGGACGTAATTGCCGTAGCTCAAATAGATCGTCGGCTCGATTGCGGTCGGCAGCTGGGCGTCAAGCACACCTTCGACGCCCAACGGTAATTGACCGACAATCCGCCCGACCGGATCAATGACCGCCGAAATCCCCGTGTTTGCCGCCCGAACCAGTGGCAATCCTTCTGCGATGGCGAGCACACGCGCTTGCTGGAAATGCTGGTATGGCCCCGAACTTATGCCAAACCAGCCGTCATTGGTCACGTTGACCAGCCAGCCTGGCCGCTCGCCGCGCGGCACAGCGGCACCCGGAAAGATGGCCTCGTAACAGATCAGCGGTAACATTTTCGGTGCGCCGGCAATGTCCATCGCGCGCCGGCGATCACCGGATAAAAATCCGCCCAATACCTTTGTCAGCTGCATCAGACCGAGCCGTTCAAGCAGACGCTGGAACGGCAGGTATTCGCCGAACGGAACCAGATGCACCTTGTCGTAGATGCCGCGGATCGAACCATCCGGATCGATCACATAAACCGAATTATAAGCCTGCGGACTACGAGCGTTGGAATTGTCGGGGGCACGCACCGCACCGGTGATCAATTCGGTGGATGGCTTTAGCAACGCAGCGATCTGCGCCAAGACGTCAGGTTCGCGTGTGAGAAAGAATGGAAAGGCGGCTTCCGGCCAGATCAAATGCGTTATGTCGTGGACGCCACTTGATTGCGGACCGGTTGCACGATCGGAAAGGCGCAAGTAACGCTCCATCACCTGCGCCTTGGCGGAATAGTTGAATTTATCGTCCTGCTGTAGATTGGGCTGCATGATGCGCAGCTTGACGCCGCTTACGTAGCCGGTCGGATGCGACCAAAGCCTTGTCGCGCCATAGCCGACGAACGCCGCAAGTAACACCACTCCGATGACCAGCGGACGGTAGGGATGCCGCGTATCCGCCTTGTCGTCGGCGAACACCGCGGGCGTCGAGCAGATGGCGATGCAGAAGAATGTCAGTGTCCAGATTCCGATCAATGATACGCTTTGCGCCATGACGAGCGGTTCAGTGAGCGCATAGCCAAAGGTATTCCAGGGGAATCCGCTGAGCAGGTGACCGCGCAGCCATTCAGCGACGGTCAAAGTTGCGGCAAGCGCCAATATGCGTTCGGGCCCACGCACCCAGATCAGCCGGGCGGCGGCCAGGCCCAATGCCGTGTACAGCGCGAGATAGGCTGGCAAGCCGGCGACTGCCACCGGCAGCAACCATCCGAATGTCTTTACGTCGACCAGAAAGGCATAACCGATCCAATATAGACCGGCGAGAAAGTAGCCGAAGCCGAAGCACCAGCCTGCCAGCGCCGCAGTTACCGCGCCGCCCCAGCGGCCCGCTGCTGACCCGTCGACCAGCCAGATCAGCACCGGAAATGTTACGAACAAAATTGGCCAAGCGTTGACCGGAGCCATCGCGAGTGCGGATGCGGCGCCGGCGATAAATGCGATCGTGGCGCGCTGCCAACCGGAGGCGAGGATGATGATGTGTGCAAGCCGGGTGAGCGTCACGGTGGGCGCGTGCCTACAGAGCCGGCATTTTTCGATGCTGGCGTATCATCGTTCCCTGAAGATGGCGTCGGCGCGCCGACAAGCGCTTCTGCCGGGCCGGGCCGGCGCGGCTCACGCAGCCGGTCACGCCGTTCCTTCAGGCGCGTAATTCTTATGCGCTTGACGCGGCGCGGATCAGCATCGAGCACTTCAAATTCGAAAAGCCCGGGTCCCGGAACGATTTCGCCGCGGACCGGCAAACGGCCGGCGCGCGTCACCAGATATCCGCCGATGGTATCGACCTCCTCGGCCGCATCGCCGACGTCGAAGTCGTTGCCGACTGTGCCGACCACATCTTCTATCGTGGCGCGTGCGTCGGCGACGAATGAGCCATCGGTTTGCTGCGTCACCGCGGGCAACTCGTCTTCATCGTGCTCATCGGCAATTTCGCCGACGATCTGCTCGACAATGTCTTCGATCGAAGCGAGGCCGTCGGTACCCCCGTATTCGTCGACAACCAGCGAGAGGTGGATGCGTGTGGCTTGCATCCGTGCCAACAGGTCGATGACCCGCATTGACGGCGGTACGAACAGGATTTCACGCACGATTCTGGTGACCGACAGGGGCATGCCGAGATTGACGGCCTTGAGATCGAGGCCGGCAGGCAGCGGCTTCTTGCGCTTGGCGTTCTTCTCTGGATCGACGGCGGCGCGCGCAGTCATGAACGCGATGAGGTCGCGGATGTGCACCATGCCGATGGGATCGTCGAGCGTGTCATTGTAGACGACAAGCCGAGAGTGTCCGGCCCCTTCGAATACGCGCACAAGTTCGCCGAGCTGGATGTCCTGCTGTACCGCGATGATGTCCGCGCGCGGGACCATGACGTCGCCGACACGACGCTCGCGCAGGCCGAGGATGTTCTTGAGCATCCGGCTTTCTTCCGGTGAGAAGCCGGATTCACCGGGACTCATCGCATCCAGTATGTCCTTGAGGTCGGCGCGCATTGTTGTCGGCTTCCAGCCGAACAACACACGCAGTGCTCGCGCGAGCCAGCTTTCGCCGTTTTCGCGAGCCGGTGGAACTGGCACCGGCAAATTGCGCGGCTCGAATGGTGCGCCGGTTGGGCTCGAACTGGATGGATCGCTGTCAGGCATGGCGGTCAGGCGTCGCCAAGGTCACGCGGAAGATAGGGATCGGGCATGTTCAAACGCTTCATGATTTTACTCTCCAGCCCTTCCATTTCTTCGGCTTGGGGATCGGTTTGGTGATCGTACCCGATGAGATGGAGAAAACCATGCACCGCGAGATGGGCAAGGTGATGAAGGAAGATGCGGGCTTCATTGTCGCATTCCCGTTCAAGCGTCTCGTAGGCGATGACGATGTCGCCGAGCAAGCGCGCGTCTTCGCTGGTTTTGTTACCGGAGGCCGGGAACGACAGCACGTTGGTCGGCTGGTCAATTCCCCGCCAATCGCGATTAAGCAGGCGAATCGCCGAATCGTCCGTGAGGACGATACTCAATTCACCGCCGGCTGTTGAGAGTGCGGAAGCCGCCGCAGTGATCGCCTTGCGCACGGTTTGCGCAGCAAGAGGCTGCGCTTCCCAAAGCGGGGATTGCGTCTGAATGTCAATGTGCGGCGGGGATGCGCGCCGCTGCGGCATCGGCCTCATCCCTTGCCCTCGCGCGCGGGTACGCCGCGGTCATAAGCCTCAACGATTCGGGCCACCAGCTCGTGGCGAATGACGTCTTCATGGGTGAAGGCGACATGGCCAATGCCCTCGATCCGCGCAAGCAACTTGACCGCTTCCGCCAATCCGGAGGTCTGGCCGGGCGGCAGATCGACCTGGCTCGGATCGCCCGTGACGATCATGCGGCTGTTCTCGCCCAGGCGCGTGAGAAACATCTTCATCTGCATCGAGGTCGTATTCTGCGCTTCGTCGAGAATAACAGCGGCGTTCGACAGCGTGCGCCCACGCATGAAGGCGAGCGGCGCGATTTCAATCTCGCCTGCCTGTAAGGCACGCTCGACAATGCGGGCATCCATCAAGTCATAAAGCGCGTCGTAAATTGGACGCAGATAAGGATCGACTTTCTCACGCATGTCGCCGGGAAGGAAACCCAATCGCTCGCCGGCCTCAACCGCCGGCCGCGAAAGGATGATGCGATCGACTTCTTTTCGCTCGAACATCTGGACTGCTTGCGCGACCGCAAGCCAGGTCTTGCCGGTACCGGCCGGCCCGGTTCCGAACACCAGCGCGTGGCGCTTGAGCGCGCGAATATAGGCGTCCTGTGCGGCCGTGCGCGCGCGCACCGGACGCTTGCGCAGATTGATTTCCTCGAAAGCAGGACGCGGAGCCGCCGGATCATAGTCAAATAGTGAACCCTGTGCGATCGCCTGACGGATGGCGCCTTCGACATCGCCTTGGCTCAAATCATGGCCGCGCTTGAGTTGCTCATAGAGACCTTCCAGCACACGACGCGCTTGCTCGCAGGCGCCGCGCGAGCCCTCGATGGTAACGTGATTGCCGCGCTGCTCTGCCACCACACCAAGGCGACGTTCGATCAGCGCGAGATTCTGTCCGTATTGTCCGAACAGAACCGAGGCAAGCTTGTTGTCCTCGAATGCGAGCACAGTCTGCGTGGTGGCCGTCTCCTCGGAGGCGGCGGCGGGCGGGATCACGGAATCCGTAGTGCGCAAAGGTTTTTCAAGCTCCTGCTGCGGCCAGCACCGGCGCGCGCGTTACATCCGCGAGAGTGCCAAAAAGACTGTTGCTGCCGACCTCGGTAATGGTCACGCGTTTGATCGAACCGATCAACTCGGTCGACGCCATGATCTGCACAGCCTGCAAATATGGGGAGCGGCCAACGAGCTGCCCAGCAAGCCTGCCGGGTTTCTCCAGCAGAACATCAATGGTCCGACCAGCAAATCCAGCATTGAAATTACGCTGATGGCGCGTGATCACGGCCTGAAGCCGTTGCAAGCGTTCGGATTTTTCCTCTTGGGGTACCTGATGATCCATCTCTGCTGCCGGCGTTCCGGGTCGCGCCGAGTACATGAACGAAAAGGCGCCGGCGAAGCCGACTTCGTCTATCAGCGCGAGGGTATCGCGGAAATCGGTTTCGGTCTCGCCAGGGAAGCCGACGATGAAATCGGACGTAAAGGCAAGATCGGTGCGGCCGGCACGCAGACGCGCAATTACATCAAGATAGTTCCGGCGCGTATGCTTTCGGTTCATCGCTGCAAGAATGCGGTCAGAGCCAGACTGCACCGGCAAATGCACATACGGCATCAGCGCCGGCAGCTCGGCATGTGTCGCGACGAGATCGTCATCCATGTCGCGCGGATGGCTCGTGGTGTAACGCAAGCGCAGGATGCCTGGCACTTGCGCGAGGCATCGCAGTAGTCGTCCGAGCGTCGACGGCCGGCCATCAGGCCCAAGCCCGTGATAGGCGTTCACATTCTGGCCAATCAGCGTCACCTCACGCACGCCCGCTTCCGCCAGCCGCTCGACCTCTGCAACGATCTTTTCAACTGGTCGAGAAACTTCGGCGCCGCGCGTATAGGGCACTACGCAGAATGTGCAGAACTTGTCACACCCTTCCTGCACGGTGACAAAAGTGGAAATGCCGCGCCTGGCGATCACATCTCGTTTGGGTGCAGCCAGAACATCGAATTTGTCCTCGACCGGAAATTCGGTGTCGACGATTTTCTGGCCACTTTGCGCACGGGCAACCATATCCGGCAGGCGATGATAATTTTGCGAGCCGACAACGAGATCGACCGTGCCGGCGCGGCGGATGATTTCTTTGCCCTCCGCCTGTGCGACGCAACCAGCCACCGCGATTATCATGCGGCGGCCGTCACGTGCCGCAGCCTCTTTCATCTCGCGGATACGGCCGATCTCTGAGTAGACCTTCTCTGCAGCTTTTTCGCGAATGTGGCAGGTGTTGAGGATGACGAGGTCAGCGTCCTCGGGACTTGCGGTCTCCGTGAACCCGGCGGGTGCCAGGGTGTCCGCCATACGATGGGAATCGTAGACGTTCATCTGGCAGCCGAAAGATTTGACGTGGACTTTGCGGGGTCTGCTCATGCCGTTTCGGTGCGAAGCCCGTCCAATCTAGCCTGTCGTGGCGGGATTTGTCCCGCTGAACCATATATTTGATTTTACAACGATTTTAAGACTTGCCGGGCCTTACGCTAAAAATAATTAAAGGCTAGTCCGCGGGTTCTATGGCCAACGGCCGCCCGCGCAGGGCAGCCGTCAGTAGTCGCCGCACCGCGTCTTCCAGCTGTTTGGTCATAGTCTTGCGGTCGGTGTCACGGTCCGCAGGCATGGGCTCGCCATAAGTAACCAATGCATCGACTGCCCCCTGTTCGATGAAGGCCTTGATGTGCGGCATGAAATCCAGATCACCGTACCAGGCAACCAAGGGGCGGTGTTGACGTCCCATCGGAAGACCATGTTGGCCGGTGTAGCAGATTGACATCGGCTGAATCAGGATGTTGTCGCCGCCGCTACCGGCGGCTTCTTCCACCGCGCCGAGCAATGCAGAGCGGAACGGCAACACGCGATTGCCGTCGCTCGATGTCCCTTCCGCGAACAGCACCACTGACACGCCTCTTTCAATGCGCTTGACGATCTCGGCTACGGCATCGCCGGTCTGATGCCGCCTCGCACGATCGACGAAAACCGTCTTCTGCAGCTTGGCGGTGATGCCGACCAGCGGCCAACTTGCAACTTCGCGCTTGGCGATAAAGGCGACCGGCGCGATTGAGCCGATCACGACGATGTCGGCCCACGAGATATGGTTGGACACGAACAGTATCGCGCGGCTGCGCACCGGTGTGCCATTGACGCGCACGCGGATTCGCAAGAGGAAACACAGCACGCGGTAATAGTTCGACGAGATAAAGCCCCAGCCGGGCAAGTTCAATTTACCGAGCAACCACTGGATTGAAATCAATAGCGGGGTCACCGTGAAGAAGAATGCCGCAATAAAGAGCGCGCGCGCCATCGGCGTCTAATCCACCGGGATCATCGCTAGCGCTTCTTTTCGTCGTTGAGCGGGACGGCGTAGAGCTCAAGCCGGTGATCGACGAGTTTATAGCCGAGCTTGCGCGCCACCTCGGCTTGCAGGCGTTCGATTTCCTCGGACTGAAATTCGATCACCTCGCCATTGCGCAAATTGATCAGATGGTCGTGGTGAGCGTCCGGGCTGGTCTCGTAACGGGCGCGGCCGTC
>JBGQLL010000178.1:0-6990 GCA_041500065.1 Pseudolabrys sp. | reverse complement strand
TTTGGGAAATTATCGCCTGGGCCGGAGTATTTCCGCATCTGCTGTTTCCGACGCTTGAGGAAGTGGCGCTTTCTTTCATCCAACTCACCATCGCCGGCATCCTGCCGCATCACGCTATCGAGACGGTGATCCGCCTGCTGAGCGGGTTTGCTCTCGCCGCGCTCATAGGGGTGACCATCGGCGTATTGATGGGACGTTCGCGCCGGGCTGAAGATATCTGTCTGCCGCTGGTGAGCATTTGCGCGCCGATTCCCGGCCTCGCCTATGCGCCGCTGTTCCTGCTCTGGTTCGGCCTCGGCAATATCTCGGCAGTCCTGCTGGTCGGATTCGTGTCGGCGTTTCCGATCATCTTCAACAGTTGGACGGGCGTAAAAGCGGTGAAAGAAATTTGGGTTAGGTCGGCGCAGGCGATGGGGGCCGATGACCGCCGTTTGTTCAGGCACGTCATCCTGCCGGGAGCACTGCCTTACATCCTTACTGGACTGCGGTTGGGGCTGGCACAGGCCTGGCGCATCCTGGTGGCGGTCGAAATGCTCGCCGCCGTACCGTGGGGTCTTGGCTGGCTGATCTTCGGCGCTCGCAAGTTCCTCAATACCGACGTCATGCTGGCCGGCATCGTCGTCATCGCGATCATCGGCCTCACGCTGGAAAAATTCGTATTCCAGAAGATCGAAAATTACACGGTTGTGCGCTGGGGGATGATCTCGTCATGACGGAAAGCGGTCAACGTCAGCGTACAATCCTGCGGGGCACGCTTTCCTTGCTCGTTGCTGCCGCAGTCTACGAGGCGATGGCGCGCAGCGGCTATTTCGCGCCAGCACTTCTGCCGACGCTTCCGACGATCGCGCGTACGCTTGTCGCCAGCATCGCCGACGGCAGCATGATAGAACACGCCGCGTTCACTCTTTATCGCGTGATGTTTGGCTTCGCACTTTCAGTGGCGGTCGGACTTCCGCTTGGAATCTTGATGGCGCGCTTCTCGCGCGTCGAGCATTTCTTCCTGCCACTGGTCAGCGCGCTGATGCCGATCCCATCATTCGCGCTGGTACCATTGTTCATGCTATGGTTTGGCATCGGCAATCTGACCACGATCCTGATCGTGTTCTACGCCGCAACATTTCCGATGATGTTCAACACCTGGTCCGGCGTACGCTCGGTCAATCCGCTATGGCTGCGGGCAGCAGGCGCGATGGGTGCCGACGAGCACAAACTGTTCTGGAAAGTGATCATTCCCGGCGCTTCGCCTTTTATTATTACAGGTATGCGGCAAGCCTTCTTGCGCTCGTGGATTGCGGTTGTCGGCGCCGAGATGATCGCCGCTTCCGACTGGGGTTTAGGCTGGGTCATTTTCGACGCTAAGGAATTTCTCAATACAGATGTCATGTTGGCATCGCTGATCGTGATTGGCCTGATTGGTTTTGCGTTCGAGCGTTTCATTTTCGGCTCGCTCGAGCGCATGACGGTGCTGCGGTGGGGCATGATGCGCGCGGCGAAGGGCTAGCGCGGCAGGGCAACGAGCATGGTCCCCATCGAAATTCGTGACGTTTCGCTGATATACGACACACCTGGCGGCAAGGTGCCGGGCGTCAAAGACGTCAATTTGAATATCGGCGCATCGGAATTTGTTTGCATCGTTGGGCCGTCCGGCTGCGGCAAGTCCACGCTGCTCAACATTGTCGCCGGGTTCCTTGAACCGGCGGCGGGCGAGATTCGCATTGGCGGCAAAAAGGTCGACGGCCACGGCATGGATCGTGGTATTGTCTTTCAGGATTTCGCCCAGCTTTTCCCGTGGCGTACGGCGCTTGGCAACGTCACTTTCGGCCTCGAAATGAAAGGCGTGCCAAAGGATGAGCGTGAAAAGATCGCACAAGAGCAATTGCGACTGGTGAAACTCGACAAGTTTACCGGCTCATACCCCCATCACCTGTCAGGCGGCATGCAGCAGCGTGTCGCCATCGCCCGCGCCCTGGCATACAATCCGTCCGTGCTGTTGATGGACGAGCCGTTCGCTGCACTCGACGCGCTAACCCGCGACGATATGCAGCGCCTGCTCGCCGACGTTTGGCGGGAAACCCGCAAGACGGTGATCTACGTGACACACAACGTCTCTGAGGCAGTCTATCTGGCGGATCGGGTCATTGTGATGACACCGCATCCGGGTACGGTGAAAGCGGAGATCCGCATTCCGCTGTCGCGGCCGCGCGATCCGCTCAGCGTGGAATTTCTGGATTTTCAAAAGGAGTTGTTGCGGCATCTCGGCCATGAAACAGGTACAAACGAGCCGATGAAAACTAACCGCAAAGCAAACGCATAAGGGAGGACAATCATGAAGCACAAAGGCGGAATAACACGCCGTCACTATTTGGCAGCAACTGGGGCCGGCGTACTTGCGGCCGGTTTCGGCGCGCGGCCGGCTGCGGCGTTGGAAACCGTGCGGCAGGGCTACCAGACCAACATGTGGGGTATGCCGACCTATTACCTGCTGCGCTCGGGGCTGTTGGAAAAGCACGGCGTAAAATTCGAGGAATTTGCCGTGCCGTCCGGAAATCTCACGATGCAGCAGATGGTCGCCCGCCAGGTCGACATGGGCACATATGCCGGACCCTCTTTTGCCATCGGCCATGACAAAGGCGGGCTGCTCGCCATCGCCATGATCGAATATGTCGGCAAGACTGCGCGCGTGTTGGCGCGCAAGGATCTCAACATCACCAAGGTCGAGCAGCTCAAGGGTCTCAAGGTCGCCAATCAAACCGGTTCATCCACCGGCAATATCTTCGTCGACCAGATCGCGACCAAGGCTGGTCTCAAAAAGGGTGACTATCAGGAAATCCGGATGAACGTCGACGACATGGTGGCCGCGATGGCGGCAAAGACTGTCGACGCCATGGTGAATGTTGAGCCTTATAACGCGATCGCAGAAGCTGACGGCCTCGCTGTCAGCATTTCGGAGTTCGACCAGTTCGACAGGCTGCCGGTGTTCATGGCGGCGACACCCGAATTTGTGCAGAAGAGTCCGGAAACGGTCGTTGCCTATCTGAAGGCGTGGCTCGAGGTCGCCAAGGATTTCAAGTCCGACCCAAAGAAGGTCGCCGACACGATTTTCTCGTTCTACGAGTCAAAGGGTTACAAGATGGCGAAAGACACCTTCGCCAAGGCACTGGCGCGCGTGGAAGTGCAGCCAGGATGGCCGACCGACCTCGTCCCATACATGCAAGGACAGGCCGAAATCCTTTTGAAGGAAAACAAGATCAAAGCTGTGCCCGATTGGAGCAAAGCGCTGCGCACGGAATTCCTCAAGCAGGCGGGCGCCTGATACCCCGGTGACGGGCTTAAGCGCATGTTGTACTAACCACGGGCCGGCGCTTTTCCGCGCCGGCCTTTCCGCATAGCCAAGCCACGGAGACGTGAATGTCCACCGCCAGTAATCCGCTGAACAAAAGCGCGGAGCCCACCACCTGGAATTTCAAGCTGCTCGCGCAGAACGACCTCGGCGGCTTTGGCGGCATGGGCGAGGGCATGTCGGTGCAAATTGCCAAGAACGGCCGGCGCATCATCTGGCTGGCGCATGAAAGCGCACCGAAAAATTTCACTGCCGTCGACGTCTCGGATCCGCGCAACCCGAAGGTCGTCGTTCAGACCGACCTGCCCAAGCCTTACATGCGTTCGAACTCGCTGGAACTCTCCGGCGACATCATGGCGGTGGCCTATCAGACGCAGAAGGTGGGGCAGCAGCCGGCCGGACTGGAGCTCTTCGACGTATCGGTACCGGAGAAACCGCGGTCAATTTCGTTCTTCGATACCTCAGGTCCGACGTCGCGTGGCGTGCATCAGCTGTGGTTCTGCGACGGCGAATATGTGCACATGGCGTCGGGCTCGCCCGATTTCAAACCGAGTCACCCGCAGGACGACCAGTTCTACCGTTGCATCGACGTACGCAATCCGTCGAAGCCAATCGAGGTCGGCCGTTGGTGGATGCCTGGGACATCCGCCACCGATAACGTCGCGCCGCCCCCGCGCCACCCACTCGACAAGGGTTATCGCGCGCATAACACGAACGTTTACCCGCAGCGGCCCGATCGCCTTTATCTCTGCTACATAGACGGCGGCATGTTCGTGATGGACATCAAGGACAAGGCCAATCCGAAGGTCATCTCGCACTGGACCAATTCGCCGCCCTATACGGGTTTCATGCACACCGCAGTGCCGTTGTTCGACCGCGAGCTCATGCTTGTAACCGATGAGTCGACGGAAAACGCCGGCAAAGACTGGCCGAAACTGATCTGGATTCTCGACATGCGCGACGAGAAGAACCTGGTGTCGATCTCGACTTGCCCGATGCCGCCGGTCGATGCTTACAAGGACCGCGGCGGCCGTTTCGGCGCGCACAACATCCATGAAAACGCAACGGTACCGACAGCCTGGCAGTCAGATCAGATCGTGCTCGGCACCTTTTTCAACGGCGGCCTGCGGGCTTACGACATTTCCAATCCGTATCAGCCGAAGGAAGTCGGTGCCTTTGTCCCGCCGCCGCCGCAAGGCACGCCAGCCGGCGCGGTGCAACTCAACGACGTGTTCGTCGACGAGCGCGCCATTGTTTACACCGTCGATCGCCACACCGGCGGGCTGTACATGCTGGAGATGGATTTCTGAACGAGCTTTTCCCCTCCCCGACGGCCGGACGCTTCGGGCGTCGGCTCAAGCGCGAGCGCGGGCCGCGTGTACCGGTCACTGTCATCACCGGCTTTCTCGGTGCCGGAAAGACCACGTTGCTCAAGCGCTTTTTGACAACACCGGAAGGGCAAGGCACCGCCGTCGTCGTCAACGAATTCGGCGCGGTTGGTATCGATGATGCACTGGTGCGGTCCAGTGCCGATGAGACCGTGCTGCTTGGCAATGGCTGCCTGTGCTGCATCACCCGCACCGACCTGCAGCAGGCGCTGCGCCGCATGGTGGTGGAACGCGAGCGCGGAGAATTGCCGGACTTCCACCGTATCGTGATTGAAACCAGCGGCCTCGCCGATCCGAGCCCTATCCTGCAGACGTTCGCAACCGACCGTGCGCTCGGAAGCGTATTTCACGTGGAAGCAGTTGTGACCGTGGTCGATGCCGTCACCGGCGGCGCCACCCTCGAGTGGTCGGCCGAGGCGCGCAAACAGATCATTCTCGCTGACCGTCTCATCGTCACCAAAATGGACATTGCCGGTGAAGGCGCGGGTGCAACACTCGCCGCGCAATTGCACGCGCTCAATCCTGGTGCGGAAATTCATGAGGCGGTTAACGGCGAGATCGACCCTTCCCGGTTGACCGAGCCGGTTTCCGATCAGCGCAACGCATTCGTGGCCGAGACTGCACATAGCGACAGCATCGGCAGCTTTGTGCTCACCGACAGCAGGCCGCTGGTGTGGATCGTATTCGCGCGCGCGATGGATACGCTGATGCAATTGCGCGGAGCGGACCTGCTGCGCGTCAAAGGCTTTCTGGACGTTGAGGGATGCAAGGGACCCGTCGTGGTGCAGTTCGTGCAACACTTGGCCCACCCGCCGGTCGAACTGGAAAAGTGGCCGGACGCGAACCGGCAGAGCCGCGTGGTGTTCATCACCCGGAATATTTCGGAACGTCAGATGCGCGATCTGCTCGCCGCTATCAAGGCGCTCGTCTGACTTACTCGCGATCTCGCCCGGCGATTTCCGCCTGCCACGGCGCGACGGTGCGCTCGACGAAGCCGATCAGCCAGTTCAGCCCGATCGCCATCACCATCAAAATGATGATGGGAACAAACATGGTGGCCGTATCGAAATTGTTGGCGGAATTGATGATTACCGCACCAAGACCCGAGATCGTCGTGAAGAATTCCGCAATCACCATGGCCACCACAGCACGGCCGACCGCCAAACGAATACCCGCCATGATATAGGGCAACGTGGCGGGCAGAACGATGCGGCGCAGAATTACAATGTCGGGCGCTACGAAGGATTTCCCGACCTCAATCAGCGTTTTCGGCACGGCGACGACGCCGAGCCAGGTGTTGATGCAGATCGGAAACAGCGCCATCAGGAACACAACCGCGACTTTGACCGCAAAGCCAAGGCCGAGCCACAGTATCAACAACGGCACCAGCGCAACCAACGGCATGGCGTAACCGGCGGTGACGTAGATACCGAGCGCCGCCTCCGCCACACGAAAGCCGCCAACCAAAAGACCGAGCGGCACGCCGACTACAATCGCGAGCGCATAGCCGACCAGAAATGGCCGTAACGATTCGAAAAGGGCCGACCACAATTGACCGGTGACCGCCAGCTCCCAAAAGGCGACCGCTATGGCGGTTGGATAGGAGCCAAAAACGGGGTTTACGCGGCGGCCGAATATCTCCCAAAGGACCAGGACAACGGCGATAGATGCAAGTGTAATGACCGACCGCGGCAACGGCCTCCGCTCAGTGGTTTCCGCTTCCGCGGCTGCTGCAGTCTTCTGTCGTCTGTTCGCAATATCAACCATCAGTGAACCGTTGCACCATCGTGTATCGCGCGCCAAACCTTGTAGCGCGTCTCGGCGAATTCCGGCGTACCACGTACAACGCCAAGATCAGGACGCGGCCGCTTGAGCGGCACATCCATAATTTCCTGCACGCGGCCACTTTTCATGACGACGATGCGGTCGGCGATCAACACAGCTTCGTCGAGATCGTGGGTGACAAACAGAATGGTCTTTCCGGTGCGCCTATGTAAATCGAGCAATTCGCCTTGCAGCGACTCGCGCGTCTGCGCATCGAGGGCGCCAAACGGCTCGTCCATCAACAAGACCTTGGGATCGATGGCGAGTGCGCGTGCGATGCCGACGCGCTGTTTCATACCACCGGAGAGCTGGTGTGGACGGCGATTTTGAGAATCTTTCAGGCCGACGAGGTGCAGATATTTTTCTGCGGTTTCGCGTAGCACGGCTCCGCGCATGCCTTTCATTTCCAGTCCAAACATCACGTTTTGCAAAGCAGAG
>JBGQLL010000177.1:0-7128 GCA_041500065.1 Pseudolabrys sp. | reverse complement strand
TGAAACCGTCTCATGAAATTCGCCCTTGGAAAAAGTGACGGCGTCATCTTTTTTCAAAGCTATTGAATACTCATTAACTAGAATGAACCTCCGCTACCGAAAAGCATTGCATGGTTAGCGCTCCTTGAACGCGAGAAAGCGGTGCGTGCCGATGCAGAACGCACCGGTTCCCGTGCCAAAGGGCGCTAGACAGTGTCCATCAAACATGCGCAGAACGGCAACAACTGCATCGAGCCACAACGTCGATGACGCTAGAGACCGTCCAGGTCGATGTCCACGTTACCCCCGAAAGCGGACATTGACCGGTGCTCGGGGGGATGTCCGCTAAGTGCCAATAGGCGACATCGTGACGTGCTCGATAAAACCGGCCGCTAGGAGGCCGCCACATTATGTGCGCTTCCGCTCAATGCAGCTACGTGATGTCTTTGAGCCGGCGCTCTAAGCCCGCCGCTTCAAGCAAGCGGTGCAAGTTTCCTGCGGTGCGTTTAGTTGTGCTTAGGCTATGAAACTTCTCGCTGCCGATAGCGACGTACTTGCATTCGCAGCGGTCACGCGTGCATCGACGAAGTGGCAAGCGAGGCACGGTATTGCCCGGATATTCTATACCGAACTGTCCTACTACGACTTCGCACGGGTACGGTCCGGGCAGAATGCGAACGCCGCGCAACAAGCCGAGCCTGTGCGCATTCCGAAACGCACGCAGTGAGCGGGCAATTTGAGACGGACTCTCGTGCATCGGGCGGCTTCTCAAGGAGCACTGGTATCCAGTTGCCACCGAGAAGTGCGCTCAAGCCGAAATTCAGGATAATCGTTAGGCCTAATGCAGGCGGCCCGTTTTGCAGCGACGAATACGACGGAAGCCGCGAGTGATGATTAACCGTCGTGCGCCATGGGACGCGCCCAATGTCCGCTTTGGGTTAAATGCAGACTTATGAGCGCTGGCGCTGAACTTAGTTCAGCACCCGACCGCCGCAATCCGGGTGCGCATATTTTAAATGGGTCACACCTAGAGAATCCTTATATTCAGTTGGCTGGCATCGCAGCCTAAATTCAAGATCGCGTTTGGTTTCTTCTTCGCGTTCGTGCTTGGTCATTGGCGCGGCCCGTGACTCTACGGTCACCGCTTCTGTAGCGTCATGTCGGAAAATAAGAACCGACACGCATGCGGCCCAAATCACAAGGGCCACCATCACGCTGATCGCCATAGCAACGAAACTGAATCGCGGTAACCACTGGAGCATGTCCCATCCTATGCCCCCATCCTGTGCCCCCTACGGCCGGTTCTCTGATACCGCTGAGATTAAAGCAGCCAGCGCGTGATAACCAGGGGGATGAACGCCTGCCAATAGCGGCTATGAAGCAAAGCGCGACCTGGCGGTAAATATTTACTCCAACTTTTCGATGTCCGCTATTGTCCGAAAGCAGACAGACCTAGGCAGAATCGCCATGTCCGCTAAGTGCCAAATAGCGGTCATTAATCATTCCGCCGGTGGAGTTAAGATTACGGCTTAACTAACGATTAACTTAGGCGTTGGCGGGCGCAAAATGCCGAGCCTAGTATTCGTCGAGATGTTGCTCTTTGATGCGACATTGCTGGGTATGACATGATGACCAAAGTGCATGCGGCCTTCGTAACTTCTTTCAGCGTAGCGTTTGCCCTTGCCTCCAACCAAGCATTCGGGCAGTTGGCAGGCCATGGTGGAAGTTCTGCTTCGACGCATTCGACTTTTCATCCATCCTTCGGTCGATCGCCGCCTCATCGGATCGGACGCAACGTAGGGCCTTTCTTTCCCGCAGCCGGAGGCCTCTTCTGGGGATCGTCGAATGGCCTACCCAGCGTAGAGGTTGCACCCCCAATATCAGGCGCGGTATCGGGCGATTTTACTTACACATTCAAAAATGATGTTCCTTGGGATTGGGCGCACCGATTTCCGCCAAATTTTTTTGGCCCTGTTGCTGATCCGCCACCTGCTCCAAGGATATCAATTCCCTCCGGCTGCCCCACACAGGCCGTAACCGTTCCTGGAGCTGACGGCAAAGATCAAACCATAAATATGGTTCGCTGCTAGCGGAAAGTTTGCATTCGTCAGTGTGAATGGCATGTCCGCTTTGGGTCAAAAGCAGACATTGTCGCGGGGCAGCGGGATGTCCGCTTTACCCCCGAAAGCGGACATTCCGAGCGCCGAACGCAATGTCCGCTAAGTGCCAAAAGCGGACATTGCACCTCATTCCATCGGCGAAGCGAAACTCAATCGTGTAGTTGCGGCCCTCAAAATATCCTAGATCCTGAAGCCCGGAGCGAAAGGCTTCGATATTTCGGGCAGCAGCAGCCAATGCGCCAACAAGACGCCAATGATAGGTGGATCGGAAGTCTGCTGTGCTCGTGCGGCGATCAATCAAAATTGTTGCGCTTACCTTTGCGGACATAAGCGCCCTGGTTCTTGATGTGATCACGCCCATGAGTGGCCGCCTGCTTAGCGAGGTGACCGAACATTTGGATGCCAAAACCACCGTCGAGATCGTCGACAATACGCTGCTTCCACGGCCGGCGTACGATTTGCGTGGTCAGGCGCCGGGTGGTTCGCGGCTGCGTCATGATGTGATCGGCAATCTTATAAGCACGCTCGATTAGCTTGTCGCGCGGGACGATTTCGTTGACCAGGCCGTATTCGAGCATCTTCTGCGCGTTCATGGCTTCGCCGGTCAGCAGCGCATAAGCTGCGCGTTTGACGCCGAGCAATTCCATGAAGCAGGAATGGATGCCATCGCCCGGCGCCGAGCCAATGTCGTAGTGCAGGTCGTAGATAACGGCGTCTTCGGCGCACAACGTGATGTCGCACATCAGGCAGATTTCCGAGTGGAAGCCTGAGCCATTGATGAGACCGATAGTCGGAATCTCAAGATCGTTCACCAGCGAACTGACATTGATGCGGCCGTCCTTGTAGGCATATTCGTAGGTCCAATACTGGAGATCGGACGACTCGAGGTGGAAGCCTTCCGGATCGGCATCCATCATGAAATCGGGGCCGGAGCCGGTGAAAATCATGATCTCGTTTTCGGGATCGGCGCCGATGGTCTTAAAAAGCTGTCCGACAGAACGGTGGTTCTCAACGCTGAGTTGGATTGAACCACCCTTGGTATGACCCTTGGCGAGAATGACGCCGTCGGGACGACGCTCAAGGATATAGTGCTCCTTGAAACGCTCCTTGTAGTCCTCGAACTTTGGCGTCGGAATGAACGGCTGCAGCGACATCTATAGCTCCCTTGTGTTGCACACCCTCGTCGGCCCCGTCAGAGACCGGCATTCTTTCTGGCAAGCTCGTGAAACGCGCTCCAGTCCTGTTCGCCCATACCGGCCGCGATGCCGGCTTCGAACATCTGCGCGACAATTTCGCCCACCTTGAATTGCGCCCCGGCGTCGGACGCCGCCGTCAACATCAGCCTGAGATCCTTCAGGCCGCCTGTCATGACGAAGCCGCCGCGCCCTTCAAAATCGCGCTTCTGTAGCTTGTCCGCGTAATATTTGGCGGCTGGATGCGTGTACCATTGTTGTTGATAGAACTCGCGCACGAAATCGAGCGGCAACCCGTTTTTCTCCGCGAAAATATAAGTCTCACTGATCAATTGCATCGCGCAGGCAATGTTGTAGTTGATCGAAAGCTTCATCACATTGGCGAGGCGAGGACGCTCCGAAACAACCGTGATAAGTTTTGCGTAGGAGCAGAAAACCCGCTCAAGGCTGCGGACTGCGGCCACTGGTCCCGCGAGGTACGTTAACAATTCGCCGCGGGCAGCTGCGTCAGGACGACCGACCACCGGCGCAGACACATAAGAGCTGCCGTGAGCGCCGTGGCGCCTTTCGAGTTCATCGGCGCAGATCGGCGAGATTGTCATGGCGCAGGCGTGAATACTGCCGGGACGCATGCCGGCCAGGAGGCCATCAGGCGCCGAGACAATGTCCAGCACCATTTTGTCATCCATCAAACAGGTGATGACGGCGTCCGCATTCGCCGCCGCATCGCGCGGCGTCTTGGCCAAACGGGCACCACGCGCAACCAATGGCTCAGTCCTCTCCGGGCTACGATTCCAGACCGTAAGATCGAAGCCACCACGCAAGATGCAATTCGCGATAGCGGATCCCATGTTTCCCAAACCGATGAATGCGACCTTCATGACCACCCTGACCTGATTACCGCGTGTTCGGAGCCCAACCCTAAGCTTTCTAATTCCGTATCGTCGAATCCCAGGGGGGCCGAGATTACAATGGGTGGCCCGAGCAGACATGACTGCCTTTGTGCGTGATGTCCGCTTTACCCCCAAAAGCGGACATTCACCTGCGCGATGGGGACGTCCGCTATGTGCCAATAGCGGACATGAGGCTACCATCCGTGGCGGCCGGCCCTCAGGTCACTGAGATCACGCGCTGCAATACAGTCCGCAAGTCTGCAGCATTGCCCACACCGACGGCTATTTCGAATTCCCTTTGCGCACGCCGCCAGTGCACTGCTGCGGCCTTGAGGCGGGCCTCGCCAGTTGTAGTTAGAGTTAGGCTGCGTGTACGGCCATCGGGCCCGGCCCCGATTTTCACCAACCCGTCGCGCTCAAGCGGACCGATGGCGCGGCTGAGCGCGGTGCGCTCCATGACCATGGCATCGGCCAATTTGCTGATGGGCATCGCGCCCAGCCGGCCGAGTTTAGACAAGATCGAGAATTGCGTGGTGCGCAGACCTGCCTGGGCCAGTTGCCGGTCGTAGATCAGGCTGACGTGGCGCGCGGCCTGGCGCAGCGCCAAGCAATTGCATGGCGTCGGACCGACGGCGGCAACCAGCTCCTTATGTTTTTGCATGGCTCGCATTCCCAAGGTGATGACGGTCGTCCTTGCTAATAGGTGCATACGCACGTATAGATGTCAACTCGAAAGGTGCATATGCACTGATTTTGCCGAGGCGGAAGACCCCATGTCCGTGCCATCGTCTGAAGCAACCATCAATCCGCCACAACGCAGTTTCTGGATTGCCGTGATCTGCGGCGCCGTGATTCTCACGATCGGGATTGGCGCGCGCCAAAGCTTCGGCATCTTTCAAAAGCCGATCGCAGCCGATCTCAATGTCGGACGCGAGGTGTGGTCGTTCGCCAATGCGCTTGCGGTGCTGCTGATGGGCGCGTTCTCGCCGTTCGTCGGCAACGTCGCGGATCGCTTTGGCACAGCGCGGACCGTCGCGGCCGGCGGCGTTTTATATGTCATCGGCATGTTTATGATCGGGTTTGCGACGGAAGGCGTCATGCTCACGTTCGGAAATGTGTTGTGCGGCATCGGCATGGCCGCTGCGGGCTTTGGGCCGATTTTCGGCTCCATCAGCCGGCAGACGCCACCCGAGAAACGCTCGGTCGCCCTTGGTGTCGCAACCGCCGGCGGATCTTTTGGTCAATTCGCCATCGTGCCGTTCGCGTCGCTGTTGCAGTATCGGCTCGACAATTGGCATACCACCATGTTTGTCCTCGGCGTGATGTCGATGCTGATGGTGCCGCTTGCCTTCGGCCTCCGGGAGCAGCGCACCGCGGGCACAAAGCCCGGCGCGGCCACCCCACAAGGCGCCAAAGACGCGCTGCAAGAGGCGTTCCAGACGCAAGGCTTCTGGCTGCTCGCCATCGGCTTCTTCGTGTGCGGCTTCCACGTAACGTTTATCGGCCTTCATTTCCCCGCATACATTGCCGACAAGGCAGTCGGCATGTCGTTCTTCGGCACGCCGATTTCGGCCTTCGAGCTCGGAGGATGGGCCATCGGCCTTGTCGGCCTGTTCAACATCGCCGGTTCGTTGATCTGGGGCTGGCTGGGAAACCGATATCCAAAGAAGGACATGCTGGCGCTGCTCTACGCCTTGCGTGCACTTGCATTCGTAATCTTTCTTGCTCTGCCGCTTTCATGGGCCTCGGTCCTGGTGTTCTCGGCGTCTCTCGGGTTCCTTTGGCTCGGCACGATTCCGCTTACCAGCGGTCTCGTGGGTTACATGTTCGGTTCGGCCCATATGTCGATGCTATGGGGCATCGTGTTCTTCAGTCATCAGTTCGGTAGCTTTCTCGGGGGCTGGGGCGCCGGCCGACTCTACGACATTCAGGGCAACTACGATTTAATGTGGTGGATCTCGGTATGGCTCGGTGCGTTGGCGGCCGTAGTTCATTGGTGGATTCGCGAGCGCCCGGTCCCGCGGCTGGCGATGGCAGCGGCGCTGGCATGAACGCCATCGGTACACGCATTCGAAACGGCCACATCCCTCGATTCTTCCGGCGCGCGCGTGCAGAGGAAATAAGTTTCGCCACCGAAGCGTCGCCTGCCGACACACCCTACTGGCTGCTGTGGTCGACTGGGATCGTTGCCTCTGTGCTCTGCATTGCTGCATTCGTCCTGTGGGGCGTCAACGGTGCCAGCACCTTGTTCGATATGATTGTCGTGCTTTGTACGTAAGCGACAACGCTATTACGAGGCAATGTCCGCTTTGGGTCAAAAGCGGACATTCCACGATGTCCGCGCGATGTCCGCTTTACCCCCAATAGCGGACATTGGTCAGCGTCTTCTGCGGCAATCCTGGCGCTGCAAGTTTGTCCTTGGATGCTCAGGATCGCCCTCAACCAGCAATAAGATTATCCAGAAAGCACTGGCTTTTTCGCGCAGACAGAGCGGTACTGTGTCCAGTTCGGGGCGCTGGCTGCGCTTCGGGATCCTGCCCCGCCGGCTTGTTCGCCGAGGTGGGGCTTCGGTGGTGGCGGCGATGGCCGCCGCACAACCGAAGGAGATTCCGATGACCAACGCAAAGTCCAAACGCAAGCCCGCATCACGCAGAAACGACAGCAAGACCAGGACCCGCAACAGCGTCAAGCGAACGACCGCGCGCAAGGTCGGACAACTCAGGTCCGTTACAAAGCCGACGGCTCATCAGCAGCGCGTGTCCACGTCGCAACCGACAGCACGCCGCGAAAGCAAAAAGGTTCACATCATTGCAATGTTGCGAGCGCCAGGTGGCTCGACCATCGAGGCGATGGCACATGCAGCGAAGTGGCAACCGCATTCGGTCCGCGGCTTCCTCGCTGGCGTCGTGCGCAAGAAGCTTGGCCTTAATCTTATATCGGTGG
>JBGQLL010000176.1:0-7131 GCA_041500065.1 Pseudolabrys sp. | reverse complement strand
GTGCGCGTTAGCGCGACCTTCGGAGTGGTGCTGATGATTGTCTACTGGTTTGCCCATATGGACTGGCCGTTCATCGAAAACAAAAACAATCTGATCGTCGACTATCACCTCGTCTATGCCGGCGTACTGGTATACCTGATCGTCAAACGCGCCGGGCATGTCTTCGGGCTCGATGCCTGGGCGGAAAATCTCGGATTCTTCAAGCAACATCCGACCCTGAAGCCGCTGGTGGCGTGACAGTCGCACCGCGAAAGCGAAGGCCCGGCCGTGACCGGGCTTTCGTAAATTCACTGCTGTCTGGAATTGCGCGCCGACCACAACGCCGCCATGCGCTGGCGAAACGCCTTTGGCTTCTCCGCAAACAAGCGGCCAGCCAGCCGCGCGGCTGCTTTCAAATGCGCGTTGCGCCGCGCTTGAATCAACGGCGCCAATCGTGATCGCCAGGGTGCCAGAGGCTGATGCGGCGCCGTGAAGCTCGTGAGCACTGCAAGATCCTGGCAGGAGCCGAGCTGGTTGCGCAGGCGCTGCGCCTCTTCGGCCCAAACTTTTCCAAGACGCGGCCAAAGCGGCTCGACCAGATCCATCTGGTGGCGGTGCTCCACGACGCGCCGGCGCAAGTCGTGGAGGTGCTCGGCTTCCGAATCCTCCCAGCCATCGGGCACCAGTTGCCGGGCGCGGCGATAGGTAGACGTCAGGCCATCGGTAACGGTATCGAAGTCGATCGCCTTAAGCGGCCACCGCTCAAGCGAAAGCGTCGCGTAGTCCAGATACCGCGAAATCCGTTCTCGCGTGCTTTTGGTGAAGCTCGTCGCTCCTGCCGCGTCCCGCATTTCGGTCAGTCGAGCACGGATCGTTTCCGTTGACGTCGTTGAGAACGGCAAATCAGCTTTGCGGAGGTCGGCCAGGGCATCGAGCGCCGATTGGGCGTCGCGGGCGCCAGCCACTGCCCGCATCAACTCGCGTGCTTCTGTGCGCAATTGGTCGGCCTGCTCGCCAAGCGGACGGGAGAGCAGCCGCAAAAGTGCGCGCCAGCGCTTGAGGGCCTTGCGCACCTCATGAACCGCCTCAGGTTCGGAAAGCTCAGGATCAGTCAGGGCGCGACGAGCGTCGGCAATAATAGAACGCGCGGCGGTCGCAAGACCGTCGCGGAAGCTGCTGTCGCCTCCGCCAGCAACCCCCCTCATACCCGCCTCTTGCCGCAACTTCGTGACATGTTGATGAAATCGAACGCTTTTCGCCCTTCCCATCGGCATCCGCCGTTGCTACATACCCCCCCGAATGGCGCGGGTCTTGCCCCGCGCTTAACATTTTGACGCGGGGTGGAGCAGCCCGGTAGCTCGTCAGGCTCATAACCTGAAGGTCGTAGGTTCAAATCCTACCCCCGCAACCATCGCGCGAGTGCGCAATCTTAGGCCCGGCCAAAGGCCGGGCCTGAGATTTTTTTTGACGCCCGAACCGCAATGTCTCTTTTTATTATTTCCACATACTCCTGCTCGGAACCAAAAATGCCCGCTTTGTTGCGTTGCAGCAGGTCAATCGGCAAAAGTTCAAAAGGAGCGGCAAAAAGCCTCGCATCAGCCGATCCGATGGCGTCTAGCGAATAGGTACTATTTATGATTTGGCCTATTCTGGACTACGATGCGATGAAGGGTGATGAAATAGTCGTCGAGCCGGCAACAAGATCGGCCGAACGGAGGACCTCAGGGAGGAGTGAAATGCGGACTACACGAAAGAGCTTAAGCTTTGCTGCTGCGTTTGGTGGCGCCGTTGTGGCGTCGATGCCAGCCCAAGCATGGGAGCCCACCAAGCCCATCGAGATCATTGTGCCGGCAGGCACGGGCGGCGGCGCCGATCAGATGGCCCGTGTCATGCAGGGGATTATCACCAAGCACAACCTGTCCAAGCAGTCGGTTGTTGTCATCAATCAATCGGGTGGTGCGGGCGGTGAGGGATTCCTCGCGGCAAAAAACGCCAAAGGTGACCCCCACAAGCTGATCATTACGCTGTCGAACCTGTTCACGACTCCGCTGGCCACCGGCATTCCCTTCAACTGGAAGGATCTGACTCCGGTCGCGATGATGGCGCTCGACGAATTCATCCTCTGGGTCAACGCCGATACTCCGTACAAGACCACGAAGGATTACATCGCCGCCATCAAGGCAGCGCCCGATAACCAGTTCAAGATGGGCGGCACCGGCTCCAAGCAGGAAGACCAGATCATCACCGTCGCGCTTGAAAAGGCGACCGGCAAGAAGATGACTTACATTCCTTACAAGGGCGGCGGCGCGGTTGCGGTGCAGCTGGTCGGCGGCCACGTCGACTCGACGGTCAACAATCCGATCGAGGCCGTAGCGCATTGGCGCGCCGGCAAGTTGCGGCCACTCTGCGTGTTTGACAGCAAGAAGCTCGACTATAACGAAAAGATCAGCGGCGACATGTCGTGGAACGACATTCCAACGTGCAAGTCGCAGGGCCTTGATGTCGAATATCTGATGCTGCGCGGCTACTTCATGCCGTCGGGCGTCACTCAAGAACAGGTCGCCTACTATGTCGACCTGTTCAAGAAAGTGCGTGAAACGCCCGAGTGGATAAAGCTGATGAGTGACGGTGCCTTCAACACGACCTTCATGACTGGCGACCAATACGCCAAGTGGGTTGCCGATGCGGAGAAGTTGCACGAAGGCTTGATGAAAGAAGCCGGCTTCCTCGCCACCTCCAATTGATCGTGCGGTAGCCTCGGCCGCAGACACGCGAGACTGCAATGAACGAAACAGTGAAAGAGACCGGTGGGACGGGCCCGTCCCACCGGAGCGTCGAAATCGGGGTGGCCGCGTTCATGGCTTTCCTCGCGCTGATCGGAATCTACGGAAGTATCAAGGTTGGAATCGGCTGGGGTGGCGAAGGGCCGCGCGCTGGCTTCTTTCCTTTTTATGTCAGTATTGTTGTTCTGATCGCCTGCGCCATCAACTTGATTTCGGTGCTCGCCACCGACAAGGAACGGGTGTTCGCGGAATGGGGGCAGCTTCGGAAAGTTTTATCCGTTCTGGTGCCTACCATCGTCTATGTGAGCTTGATTCCCTATCTCGGCATCTATGTCTCGTCGGCCCTGTTGATAGCGTTCTTCATGCGTTTGTTCGGCCGATACGGCTGGATCGTGACCGCGGCGGTTTCAGTCGCCGTCCCGATTTTGACCTTTCTGATGTTCGAAACGTGGTTTCTGGTCCCGCTGCCCAAAGGGCCGCTCGAAAGCATGCTGGGATTCTAGAAGATCGAAAACCGCATCGACTCGTTCGGCGGTGGGCACACAAAGAATCTAGAGACGTGATGCATGGAAGACATCGGTAATCTTTTTCACGGCTTTGCGGTGGTCGTGCAGCCGTTCAACCTGGTGCTGATGTTCGTTGGCATCGTACTTGGCGTTATTGTTGGCGTGTTGCCGGGCCTCGGCGGCGCCAATGGTGTGGCAATCCTGCTGCCGCTGACTTTCTCGATGTCGCCGACGTCGGCCATCATCATGTTGTCCTGCATTTACTGGGGGGCGCTGTTCGGCGGCGCCATCACCTCCATCTTGTTCAACATACCGGGCGAACCATGGTCGGTGGCGACAACGTTCGACGGTTATCCGATGGCGCAGAATGGACGGGCTGGCGAAGCGCTCACCGCCGCCTTCACCTCGTCCTTTGTCGGCGCGCTGTTTGCCGTGATCATCATCACGCTGGTGGCCCCGCTGGTCGCAAGCTTTGCGTTGCGTTTCGGTCCGCCCGAAATTTTTGCGGTGTACTTCCTGGCCTTCTGTAGCTTCGTGGGCCTGAGCAAGGAGCCACCGTTCAAGACTGTTGCATCGATGATGCTGGGCTTCGGGCTTGGCGCCGTCGGCCTCGATCAGATGACCGGCCAGCTGCGGCTCACATTCGGCGTCGAGCAGATGCTGAACGGCTTCGACTTTCTGATTGCGGTCATCGGCCTGTTTGGAATCGGCGAAATTCTGCTCACGATGGAAGAAGGCTTGAGTTTCCGCGGCAAGCCTGCGGTCTTGAACATGAAGGTCGTGCTGCAGACCTGGGCGAAGTTGCCGCGCTACTGGATGCTCTATCTGCGCTCTTGCCTGATCGGGTGCTGGATGGGCATCAGCCCTGCGGGCGCCACGCCGGCATCGTTCATGAGCTATGGCATCGCCAAGCGAATTTCTAAAGACGGCCACCTGTTCGGCACCGGCCAGATCGAAGGCGTGATCGCGCCCGAAACCGCGGCACATGCCGCCGGTACCTCGGCGTTGCTGCCGATGATCGCACTCGGCGTTCCTGGTTCGCCCACCGCGGCAGTGCTGCTTGGCGGCCTGTTGATCTGGGGATTGCAGCCGGGCCCGCTGCTGTTTGTCGAACAGAAAGACTTCGTCTGGGGCCTGATCGCCAGCATGTACATGGGCAATATTGTCGGCCTTCTCGTTGTGCTGACCTGCGTTCCGCTGTTCGCATCCATTCTGCGCATTCCATTCAGCGTGATTGCGCCAGTGATCATGGTGTTCTGCGCGATCGGCGCCTACACCGTGCACAACAACACCTTCGACGTCGTCATGATGGTGGTGTTCGGCGTCGCCGGCTACTTCATGAAGAAGTGCAACTACCCGATGGCTCCGATGGTGCTGGCGATCGTGCTTGGCGACAAAGCGGAAGAGGCATTCCGTCAGTCGCTGCTTGCCTCGCAGGGCGGGCTCGGGGTGTTCTTCTCGACCGGTCTGGTGAGCACGATCATGACCTTGGGTCTGATCGCGTTGTTCTGGCCACTGATCCAGGCGGGCTGGACGCGATTGCGGTCTGGCAAGCTGCGGCCGGCGGAATGAACACCAGTCGCCCTTCACACTTCTAGCCTTGCGGGCTTCGCCCGGTTTGTTGCGAAAACAGGGCGGTTGCTGCACATTGGCGCATCTGGCATATTGTATACCAGTCATGAGTAGCCGAGACCGTAAACCCCGACGCGTTGGTTTGGACCGCGGAGCCGCTGCCCGCGCTCCGCTCGCGCGCCACCCCGCGCTCCAGCCGATCGACGTTACGCCGAGCTTCAAGCACAAGGCGTATACGGCGTTGAAGAACGCGATCGTGGCGATGGACATCTATCGCAATCGGGACGACATCCGGCTGGACGAAAGGAAACTTGCTCAGGACTTCGGCATCAGCCGCACACCCGTGCGCGAGGCGATGGCGCAGCTCGAGAGCGAAGGCTTTGTGCGCTCGGTGCCCCGCCGCGGCATCTATGTGGTGCGCAAGACGAAACGCGAAGTGATCGAGATGATCACCGCTTGGGCGGCGTTGGAGAGCATGGCGGCTCGGCTGATTACCCAGACCGCGACCGACGAGGAAATTGCCGGACTGCGCAAGATGTTCGTTACGTTCGAGAATGGCCAGCTGCGTGCGCATCTTGACGAATATTCCGACGTCAATATCGAATTTCACCAGACGATCATCAAGCTTAGCCGCAACGACGTGCTCATCGACCTCGCCGAAAATCTCTTCACGCATATGCGCATGATCCGGCGTAAGACTATTGGTGAAAAAGATCGCGCCGACCGATCGATCCGCGACCACATGAACATCATCGAAGCACTGGAAGCGCGCGCAACCGGGCGCGCTGAGGAACTGGTGCGCGACCACGCGCTCGGCCTTGCCGATCACGTATCGCGCTATGCCGACTATTTGGACTGAAACGTTCGATATCAAAATACGAGGGAGGACTCCCATGGCTGACGCAGCAGTAAAAGAAAAACCTGCGGATACTGCCGAAACAGAGCGCGAGCTGACGGATGGCTTTCATCTCATCATCGACGCGCTGAAGCTCAATGGCCTCAATACGATCTACGGTGTGCCCGGCATCCCGGTCACGGATTTTGGCCGGATGGCGCAGGCCGAGGGCATCCGCGTCATCTCGTTCCGGCATGAGCAGAACGCCGGTTATGCGGCGTCGATCGCCGGTTTCCTCACCAAGAAACCCGGTGTTTGCCTCACGGTGTCGGCGCCCGGCTTTCTCAACGGCCTGACCGCGCTCGCTCACGCCACCACCAACTGCTTCCCGATGATCCTGATGTCGGGTTCGTCGGAGCGCGAGATCGTCGACCTGCAGCAGGGCGACTACGAAGAGATGGATCAGCTCGCCATCGCCAAGCCGCTGTGCAAGGCGGCCTTCCGCGTGCTGCACGCGCAAGACATAGGTATCGGTCTGGCGCGCGCGATCCGCGCCGCGATGTCGGGCCGTCCCGGTGGCGTCTATCTCGACCTGCCGGCCAAGCTGTTCGGACAGGTGATGGATGCGGAGGCCGGGAAGAAGTCGCTTGTGAAAGTGATCGACCCAGCGCCAGCCCAGATTCCGGCGTCCGAAGCGGTCAAGCGCGCGCTCGACGTCCTCAAGGGTGCCAAGCGCCCCCTGATCATACTCGGCAAGGGCGCGGCCTATGCGCAGGCCGATGACGCCATCCGCGCGCTGGTGGAAAAGAGCGGCATTCCCTTCCTGCCGATGAGCATGGGCAAGGGTTTGCTGCCCGACACGCATCCGCAGTGCGCGGGCGCGGCGCGTTCGACGGTGTTGAAAGACAGCGACGTCGTGATGCTGATCGGCGCCCGCCTCAACTGGCTCCTCTCGCACGGCAAAGGCAAGACTTGGGGCGACGCGCCGAAGAAGTTCATTCAGATCGACATCGAACCGAAGGAAATGGACTCGAACGTCGAGATCGTCGCACCGGTGGTTGGCGACATCGGTTCATGCGTTTCGGCACTTCTGCATGGCATGGGCGGCAACTGGCCGGCCCCGCCGTCCGATTGGACCGGCGCGGTCGCCAAGAAGCGCGAAGAGAACGTTGCCAAGATGGCGCCGCGGCTGATGAACAACAATTCGCCGATGGACTACCACGGCGCCCTCGGCGTGCTGCGTACTGTCATCAAGGAGCGGCCGGACGCCATCCTCGTCAACGAAGGCGCCAATACGCTCGATCTCGCGCGCGGTATCATCGACATGTATCAACCGCGCAAGCGCTTGGACGTCGGCACCTGGGGCATCATGGGCATCGGCATGGGCTATTCCATCGCCGCGGCCATCGAAACCGGCAAGCCGGTCCTTGCGGTGGAAGGCGACAGCGCCTTCGGC
>JBGQLL010000175.1:0-7146 GCA_041500065.1 Pseudolabrys sp. | reverse complement strand
GGGACAATGCCGGCGCGGCCAACAAAACGCCGGCGATCGTGCCGGCAAGCAAAATGGAACGCTGAGCCGTGACACACGGATTCATCGAACTCCTCCCTAATGTGGAGGCGCTTGACTCACGTGGTCCCAATCGAGACTGGCCCCGGAGCGCACCCCCTTAAAGGACAGTCTCCACCTTTCGCGCCCCCGTTGCAATCGGGGGCCGGCCATTCGACCGCATCAGGATCTTCGGTAGCTGTATGTGGCGTCTTCCCGCTCGGCCGCCAATTGCTCGACCAGCGCGTGTTGCGGTGACAGATGGCAAACCGGATCAGCGGCCCGGGCATCACCCGTAAGTAGGAAGGCCTGGCAGCGGCAGCCGCCAAAGTCCTGATCGCGCCGCGCGCACGACTTGCAAGGCTCCTGCATCCAATCAGTGCCGCGGAATGCTGCGAATGCCGGTGAGGCGCGCCAGATGTCGGCGAGCGAATGCTCGCGCACACTCCAGAACTCAAGCCCCGGGATGACTTCGGCAGCATGACACGGAAGTACTCGACCCGCAGGTGTGACATTGAGCGAGCGCCGGCCCCAACCGCCGACGCAAGGTTTTGGAAACCGCGCGTAGTAGTCGGGCACGACCGCATCAATGACGATCCGGCCATGGTGCTTCGTCCGCAGCATCTCGACTTGACCTACCGCTTTGTCGACTTGCTCGCGCGTAGGCATGAGTGTGGCGCGGTTCTTCAGTGCCCAGCCATAATACTGCACGTGTGCGATTTCTACGCGGCTGGCGCCAAGAAACAGCGCCAATTCCACCATCGATTCGATGCGCCCGATATTTGCGCGATGCACCACCATGTTGATGGTAAGCGGCAAGCCGAGCTTGACGACTTCGCAAGAGATTGCGCGCTTGCGCGCCGACGCACCTTTGTAGCCAGCGATGTGATCGGCGGATGCCTCGTCGCTGTCCTGAATGGAAATCTGCACATGGTCGAGGCCTGCATCGGCAAGCCCCGCGAGAGTTTGCGGGGTCAATCCAACCGCCGAAGTAATGAGATTGCTGTAGAGACCGGCTTCGCATGCGGCCCTGACAAGTTCGGGCAGATCGCGCCGCGCGGCCGGTTCGCCACCGGACAAATGTACCTGCAACACGCCGAGGGAAGCCGCTTCGCGAAATACGCGCGCCCATGTCGCGGTGTCGAGCTCATTGTCACGCTTGTCGAGCGCCAACGGATTGGAGCAATAGGGACAACCCAGAGGGCAGCGATGCGTCAATTCGGCGAGTAAACCGAGGGGCGCAGGCAGCGGGCCGGATGCCCCCACTCTACAGCTCCAACAATTTCTTATCGGCGAGCGAGCTCAGCAGATTCACCACATCGGTGTGTATCCGCTCGCGTGGCGCTGCGAACGTCTTGGCCAAATCGTCCACAATTGCATCAAGGGTTTTTTCGCCGGTGCACCGCTTCAATATCTCAACGGTAATCGCATCGGTCTTGAATACGCGTTCCGGCGCGAGCAGGACCCATCCACCCTGCGCTTCGTTGTGTGACAGGCGCACTCCCCGTGGCAGCCGCGGGCAGACGCCGTCAGAAATTTGAATTACCGGCCGGTCCACTAATGATCCTCCGGCAAGAATGCGCCTGGCGGCACCTGTTTGGGCGCAACATAGGCGTGGTACAGGGCATCCAGCATAGCCCACAACACAGTGCATTTGAATTCGAGCGCCGCAAGCACCGCCTGCTGTTGCTCTGGCGTCCTGGCGTTGCGCTTGACGAAGTTGAGCGCAAAATTGGCGTCGCGCTCGGCTTGCGGCGGACGTTTGTCAAAATAGCTCAGTGTCTCGCGCGTCACGAAATCATAGTTCTCCAGCATTCCCGCCATACGTTCGCTGATGATCACCGGCGAAAACATCTCGGTCAGCGAAGACGCGATCGCTTCCAGCAGAGTCTTGTCGCGCACAAAACGTACATAAGCCTCGACCGCGAAGCGCGTACCCGGCAACAACCCCTGCAGCGACGTGACGTAGTCGCGATCGAGCCCGAGACCATCGGTGAGCTTGAGCCAACGCGCGATGCCTCCATCGCCTTCGCGTTCGCCATCGTGATCGACAAGCCGCGATCGCCACTCGCGGCGCACGGCCGAATCCTCGCAACGGGCGATCAAGGTCGCGTCCTTGATAGGGATCATCGCCTGATAATAGTAACGGTTGAGCGCCCACGCCTGCACTTGGCCCCTGGTGCATTTGCCGCCGTGAAGCAGCGTATGGAATGGATGCAGCCGGTGATAACGCCTGGCGCCGATATCGCGCAGCGCGGCTTCCAACTCCTCTGGAGAAAGCAACTTCACAGCACGATCTCCATTCCGTCTTCTGCCACTTGCCAACCGGCAGCTTCGACTTTTTGTCGCTGGGCCGATCCGTCGATCAAGATCGGATTGGTGTTGTTGATATGGATAAAAATACGCCGAGCCGACAATGCGTCCAGGACGCGCAGCGACCCACCCTCCCCGTCGATTGGCATATGGCCCATTCGTCGGCCGGTTTTCTGACCGGTACCGACACGGATCATCTCATCATCCACGAACAGCGTACCGTCGAACAGCACGACGTCGGCCCGCGCGATGCGTTCGCGCATGCTACCGGTTACCGCCGCGGCGCCGGGCACGAATACTATTCGCGCACCTTCGCGGTGCAGTTCGACGCCGACGTTGGCCGCACTTTCGGTATCGACTTCGGGGGCTTCGCCCTCGAGATAAAGCGGCAGCTTGCCCGGCACCATAAAAAAAGTAGCTTCGACGCCGCCCGCCAACATAAAGCGCTCGCCTGGATTGACGGCCCGGCGCGCCATCGACGCCATCGCTCCGAACATGGCGTTGGCGGCGACTGCCGCGTGACTGGCGGGCGTCGCATAGAGCGTAAAGGGAGTGCTCTCCCGCAAGGACAATAGCCCGGTAATCTGGTCTATCTCGGCGCCAGTCAGGACTACCGCGTCAATCGGACTACCGCGCAAAGAGCCACGCGGATGGAGCGCAGGCGTCGCGCGGATTTGCGCGGACAAATCGGGCGAAGCGTTGATCAGCGTCCATCGGCCGTCGCCCGCAGAAATCGCAATGCTGGTCTGCGTCCGTGAGTGGACGCGAGAATCGCCCGCCCACGCTAATGCGCAGACAGGACATCGACAATTCCATTGCGGAAAAGCGCCTCCTGCCGCCGAACCGAGCACGATAGCGGAGAGGCGCCCCATCTAAAGGGGTGGGGTAGGACGAATCAGGAAATCAGAACTCGGCCGGCAGATAGCCGTTAATCTCGAGTCCGATGCAAATCTCGATGAGGATCGGGGTCGTCCAGGCCATGGCGCTTCCTTTCGACCGCAGTTTTTGACCGGCGCGGTTCTAACTCGCAACATTACCGCAGGCCGGAAATGCCGCAAGGGGCGGATTGGACTACCTAGTCAGGCATCACGTCATTGTCATGCCGATCGGCCATAAACGCGCCGTATGTAAAAGTCATGGGTATAACTGGTGAAAATCGGCCGGAACCGTCTGTCTCGCTGTCCGTTGCCTTAGCCTCCGCTTGTTCGATCAGCTAGAATCAACATGAATCGTGCGATTTTGGCGCTTCGTGCTAAATAGCCACAGTGGACGCCTGTTCTGGCCCGGCTATTGGGAAAAACGTAACCGGGTGTGCGCTATCAGTTAAACTGGGCTGGACAATTGAGGGCCCGCGTGCCCTCTGGCAGTTTTTGGGAGAGACCGTGGTGAAAAGTACTCGATTCGACCGGCTGTTAGCTTCAACGGTGCTGGTGCTGGCCCTGTCCAGCCACAGTACTGTAGCGCAGCAAACCGACAAGCCGGTCCAGGCATCGGTGCCGGTGCCGGACACTTCGCTGCCGCCGCCGCTGACGGCCAAAGACGTCGCGACGCCAGCCAAACAGGCCGCGCCAGCCAATATCGTCAAGGATGAGCCTAAGCAGAACGCGACTGCTCCGTCCGCCGAACCCGCCAACACCGCGACTGTCTCGACCACAGCAAGCCCCGATAACCCGGTTGCCGACAAGCTGCGTGAATTGATCACGGGCCGGCAATTGGACCGTTTGGTCAGCCGCAAGGCGGACCGCGCCGGGATCGAGGCTTATTACAGTGCCCACAACTACGCGCCGCTCTGGCTAGGCAACAACGCCGCCAATGAACGCGCGAAAGCGGCAATCGCCTACATGGCGCAGGCCGATGCGGTTGGTCTCGACCCGAGCGACTATCCAACGCCCGATTTCAAATCAGCGACAACGCCTGATGCGCTGGCCGAGGCCGAACTCAAACTCACTGCCTCTGCGCTCACGTTTGCGCGCCACGCGCAAATAGGGCGCATCAACTTCACCCGCGTCGGTGCGGACATTCAGTATGATCTGATCGCGCCGGAGCCGGCCGACGTGCTGGCCAAGCTCGCTGACGGCAACGACGCCGCGAAAGTTCTCGACGGCTTCAACCCGCCGCTGGCTGAATTCAAGGCGCTGAAGGCCAAGCTCGCCGAACTGCGCAAGGGGCCAGTTGTCTCCGACACTAAAGTCGAGAACAAGCCGGAGCAGCCGCGCGTACATGTCCCTGACGGCAAGATCCTTCGCCCGGGCATGAAGGACGCGCGCGTGGTGGCGCTGCGCAAACGCCTCGCCGTCGCCGGCGACAAAGAAAATCCGCTTTATGATGACGCAGTGCGCGACGCGGTAAAGACATTCCAGACGGAAAGCGACATCGGCGTTGATGGCAATCTCGGTCCCAACACCGTGCGCGTACTCAACGGTGAGCGCAAGGAGGCTCGTTCCACGCCTGCCGATCCGATCGATACAATCATCGTCAACATGGAACGTTGGCGCTGGGTACCACGTAATCTCGGCAACCCGCACGTGATCGTCAACGTGCCCGACTACTCGCTGACGCTCTACAACAACGATAAAGTGTACTGGCACACCAAGATCGTAGCCGGAAAGCCGGGGCTAGCGACGCCGATGGTGAGTGCGGAGATGAAGTTCATCACCGTCAATCCGACCTGGAACGTGCCGCCATCGATCATCGAGAAAGAGTACCTGCCGGCCCTTCAGGAAGACCCGCAGGCGCTTGACCGCATCGGTCTCAAGTTGACGCAGGACGCCGACGGAACCATCCACATTTCGCAGCCGCCTGGCGCCGGAAACGCGCTCGGCCGTATCCGCTTCAACTTCCCGAACAAGTTCCTGGTCTATCAGCACGATACGCCGGACAAACATCTGTTCGCCAAGGAGAAGCGTGCATTCAGCCACGGCTGCATGCGAGTACAGAATCCGCTGACCTACGGTGAGAAGCTGCTATCGCTCGTGCTGCCGAAAGAGCGCTACACCGAGGCGCGGCTGGAATCGATGTTTGGCGGCAGCGAGATCAACATCAACTTCCCGACATTCATCCCGGTTCATCTGACCTATCAGACAGCCTTTGTGGACGATGCCGGCAAGCTGCAGTTACGCGAGGATGTTTACGGCCGCGACGCCAAGATGTTCGCGATCCTGAAGAGCAATGAGCGCAAGGTCGCGGATATCGCGGTCGAGCGGGCGCCGAACACCTCGTCCAAGCCAGTGCGCATGCCAGTCGGCATGTACGGCGGCGGTGGTTACAGCTACGGCGGCGGCAACAACTTTTTCGATTGGATATTCGGCGGACCGCAGGGCGGCCCCCGCCCCTATCCGCCGCGTAACATTCCGCCGCCGCGCAATGGGAACGGCCGCTACAGCTGGCGCTAAGCGAGCAACGATCAATGGAAACGCCGGCGACAAATTCGCCGGCGTTTTTTGTTTTCGGCAATGCGCGATTGAGGATGGTACAGGCGGGTGGACTTGAACCACCGACCTCTGGTTCCACAGACCAGCGCTCTAACCAACTGAGCTACGCCTGCACACGCGATCGGCTTTGGGGCGCGATCCAAGCGGGCGGAACCTAGGTGCCGCTTGGCCTTTTGGCAAGCGGGCCATTCCCCACTTGTCCGCTCAAACGAAAGCCCGGACATTTCTGTCCGGGCTCGCAGCCACTATTCTCGAAGTACTAACGCGGGAAACTCAGGCAGCCTTGTTGAATGTGCTGCTGATGCTTTCCTTGATCGGTTCAGCTGTTTCGGTCGCAACCTTCTGCGCATGCTCGCAGAGTTCCTTGCTTTGCGCGATAAAGGCGTCGAATTGCTTGCGCATAAAGGCGCTGGATAGCTCGACCACCTCCGAATAGGACTTCGCGCTCATCAGCTCGCTCACCAGATCGAAGGTAGCGTCACTGTTGGCGCGAGTGGTCTCGATCAGCTTGAGCCCATAACTCGTGCAGCCCTTGGAGGCTGTGGAATAGGTGTCCTCAAGCACATCCGTAGCCTGCTCAGCGGCACTTTTGACCTTCTCGTAGTTCTCCTTGGCCTGCGCGATGCCTTTTTCAGCGAATTCGCGGAAGGCCGTCGGTACCTCAAATTTCGGCATTTCGAACTTGGGCATTTCGAACTTCGGCATTTCGAAAGCAGGCGCGCCTACAGCGACCGGCTTTGCTTTGGATTTTGGCGTGGAAGAAGTGGTGATTTCGGGCATGGCAGTCATCCTTGGCTAAGAGGGCAATTCGCTGCGATTTGGGCCGTCCCCTCGGCAGATCGGCCCGGGGGTATTCCGGGGGCCGCTACACACATTTCTTTCGCGTGCGCTGGCGGGCTTATGGACAACGCTTGTACCCTCCGTTTTGATGCATTGCAACAAAAAATATTGCATTGCACAAATGCAGCAAAGCTAGGCCGTCCGGCAACAGGCCGGTTCCCCCCCGACTTTCGCTAAATCAGTGCTGGGTTCGCTGCCCAGACATTTTGGTCGCGCGTTTGCTCAGTTCCTTGGCTTGTTCGGTTAGCGCCGCGACTTGGGTATTTACGTAATCCGAGTGCAGCGCCATCACGTCTTTCGGTTCCCTGGCCTGCAACAGCTTTTGGACGAATTCCAACGAAGACGCGATGTTCCTCTCTGCAAAGGTCATTGCGAGTTCGCCCACCTCCTTGGCGCCGGCTTGCGCGCTGGCCGCCTGATTTTCAGCGGTACTGACGGCGTGCTGGGCTGCTGAAATGAAAATATCGAAAGCTTGCTTTGCCTGTTCGACGCTCTTTTCCGCCAGTGCGCGCATATCCGCCGGAAT
>JBGQLL010000174.1:0-7159 GCA_041500065.1 Pseudolabrys sp. | reverse complement strand
TCGAACTTCTCGACCGCGGCCTTCGTATCCGGGTCGAAAATTCCGGTTATCTTGATCTGCCCGTAGCCGAAATCGGCGAGCGCACGCTGCACGGCGGTGATGCGCTTCGACGGCGTCGCGATCAACTTGCCGATCGGATCGGCCGGTGCCGCCGCGCCGGTTGTGCTCGCCGGCTTCGCAGTCGATGTAGTGATGGCGCGCAGCAGGCCGTCGCTTGCTTCGGCATTGGTCTTCAACCCGGCGGTCTGGAGAAAATCGCGCACCGCCGTGTCGGTCTTGGCGCCCCAGATGCCGTCGGCGGGCCCGTCGTAGAAGCCCTTGCGGCTGAGTTCTCTCTGGATGTTGGCGACGAGCTGGAGCCGCCCCTGATTGCTCGCCTCAGGCGCGGCCGGCTGCGTGCTCGGCAGGCGCGGCGCGAGCGTCGTCTCCTGCGGGAGCAGCGGCCGCGCCGCAAATATCGGCGCGGGATGCGGGCCCTTTTGCAGAAACAGCGCATTGAGGACGATCGCAAAGATCGCGACCGTCACCATGATGAGGGCAACGGATTCGCGCGGATGCTCGCCGATCGCCGCGGCGAGCCTGCCGGCGCCCTCGAATGTCACAGCGTTTCTACGCGCAGATCGTCTAGGCACTTTTCTTCATCCTGTCGTTGGCGGTGATGGAGCGGCCCCGACTGCGCTCGGTCACAAGCTTGACCGGATCGCTCGCAATCTCGAGGGGCAACGTCACGGTCACGCGCGTTCCTTTACCAAGTCGGCTTTTGATATCGACGTCGCCGCCGTGCAGATGCACCAGGCCCTTGACGATCGACAGGCCGAGACCGGTGCCGTCGTGGCTGCGATCGTAAGCGGCGCGCGCCTGGAAGAAGGCCTCGCCCACGCGCGGCAGATCGGCTTCGCCGATGCCGATGCCGGTGTCCTCGACCGTCACGGCGAGGTTTGGTCCATCGCGCCGCGCGCTGACCGTCACGCGGCCGTCGCGCGGCGTGAACTTGATGGCGTTGGATATCAGATTGATCAGGATCTGGTTGAAGGCGCGCCGGTCGGCGGCCACGTCCGGAAGCTCCGGGGCAAGGCGCACCGTGAGCGCGACGCCTGACTCCTGCGCCTTCAGCGCCAGCAGATCCGCGCAGCTTGTGATGGCCGGCGCGGGGGCGAACGGCTCCGGCGTGATGCGGAAATTGCCGGTCTCCATTTTGGAGACATCGAGGATTCCATTGACGACCGACAGCAGATGACGGCCGGACTCGTTGATCAGCTTGGCATATTCGGACCTGCGTTTCGAATCGAGCTCGAGCGATTCATTGGTCAGCATGTCCGAGAAGCCGATGATCGCGTTCAGCGGCGTGCGCAGTTCATGGCTCATGGTGGCAATGAACCGGCTTTTCGCAGTCTCGGCGCGTTCGGATTGCGCGCGGGCAAGTTCAAGCGCGCGCTCCTGCGATTTCCGCTCGCTGATGTCGCGGAGAACGGCAACGACCTCGCGCGCGCCGGTGCCGCGGTCGCGCGGCCGGCAGCGCATGGCGGCCCATATGAAATGACCATTGGCGCAGCGGATGCGCAGCTCGAGCAGACGCTCTTCGGCGAGGCTGGCGGCGTCGGCGATGGCCGCGAGATAAGCCGGCCGGTCGACGACATGGACCCGGTCGAACAGGCCATTGCCCAGCAAGTCGGTCGCACGCACGCCGATCAGGGGCTCAGCCGCCGCCGAGACGGACAGGACCGAGCCATGATGGTCGTGATGAACAACGACGTCTGTCGTCGCATCAGCGAGCAGTCGATGCTGATCCTCTTCGGCATAAAGGAGCGAATGGGTGGTGCGGACGAGCAGCTCGACGCCAAGCGCAAGACCCGCGGCATAGAACGTGGCAGACACGATGCCGAGTGCGGCCAGCGCGCTTTGCTGCTCGGGTGTAATCACCGGGCGCGGCAGCAAGCCGACGGCCGCAAGTGCCAGCAGCAGGCCGGCAGCGGACAGCGCCAAAATCGCCGCCATGGCGACGATACGGCGGGAGCCCGAAAGCGCTGCCTCCAAAGGCACCACCACCAGCCAGACTGCAGCGAAGGATTCGATACCGCCGGTGCACAGCGCGACCAGCGCTGCAAGTCCGGTCAACGACAAGGAGGACAACACGTGCGCGCTTTCATAGCGGCCCGTGCGGGACAGGTAATAGACAATCAGGATCGGAGCCGCGAGCCATGAGAAGACACCGACCTCAAGCGCGGTCGGCACGCCGCGAAGTGCGATGTAGACGGGCAGGCTCGCGAGCGCGGCAAGACTGCCAAGCAAACGCGGTGCAATGAAGGCGCGGTGGCGTTCGGCCGACAGCGCATCCTGCTGCGCCGCGGGGTGCACCAGTGCGTCGACATAACTCCAAACTGGCGTGAGAAAACTCACGGTCCCTGTATCACGTCTCACCCAAACAGACGCGCCCCTATTTCGTTTTCGAATTTAGGGCAGAGCGGCTTAAGCGAACGCTAAGGCTGGCTTCGCGCAGAGCCGATTGAGCCGCCACGCCGCCGGCCCAAGCATGTTCTCATCGCCATTCGCGGAGCATGGTGAAATTTCGGTTGCCGGAAGCGCTGAGCCTGGCGTCCGCCATAATCTGTTACCGATACAGTAACCATATCGTGGCCGGAGAACAGGGCGAGTGCTCGCCACAAACTCAGACGTCATGCGCGGGGTTTGATCCGCGCATCCATGATGAAGGGCAGCGTGTGAAAACCTTAAGTACCTGAGAATTTGTTGCCCCGCCTCATGGATTGCATCAGAACCCGGGCTTGCCCGAGTTCTGCATTAATTAGCGCCGCAAGTCGGGTAAACCCGACTTGCAGTGTCAAGCCCGGCAATGACAGATGAGATGTTGAATTAAACGCGTTTACGGGGCTGCCCACATGCGGGTACCGGTGTGTTGCTTAAAATTTTCATCAAACTCTCTTTAATTTTGTCCAAAAACATCTCTGCATTTCCAATAACAGCTTCAACCCTGTCTGCTACGGTTTAGTTCAAAGGCGGCGAATAGTCCGCCGGGGATGTCACGGGTAGGGTCATGTTCTTTCTTCTGCGGATGGCGTTTTGGCTTGGCGTCGTGTGCGTGCTGCTGCCAAGCAGCACCAAATCGACGTCGCCGGATGCGCAAATCAACGCCACGGAGGCCGTGACGTTGGCAAGCGCAGCCGTATCGGATGTGCGTGGATTCTGCGAACGGCAACCCGATGCCTGCGTGACCGGTGGCAAAGTCGCAACCGCGCTTGGCCACAAGGCCGAGGCCGGTGCCCGCACGCTCTATGAGTTCATCACCAAGCTTCGCGAGAAGTCGGCATCGGCCGAAAAGGCCGGCACTAAGGCCGGATCCGAAGGCACTCTGACCTCGACCGACATGGCTCCGGCCTGGCATGCGCCAGTTCCGTTGCCGCCGCGCCGGGACGCGCGTGACGGGCGGCCGGCCGCTTAGCCGTCCTTTTATCCGTTAGCAGCACTCACGCTCCGCTCATTAAAGTACTCGTATAGCCTCTCCGCCGTCATTGCCGGGCTTGACCCGGCAATCCATGAGGCAAGGCAGCAAATACATACATACGTATGCCCTACATCATGGATGCGCGGGTCAAGCCCGCGCATGACGTCCGAGTTTGTGGCATGCCCCGCGCGGGCCTATATATGAAGTGTGATGACGACCATCGACGAGATCGTAGAGAATTTTGCACTGCTCGATGAGTGGGACGACCGCTATCGCTATGTCATCGAACTTGGCCGCATGTTGCAGCCCTTGGCCGACAGCGCGCATATCGATGCCAACAAGGTCCAAGGTTGCGCCAGCCAGGTCTGGCTTTTGACGCATGTGAAGCCGAACGGATCGGCCGGCCCCGTCCTCACATTCGAGGGCGACAGTGATGCACACATCGTCCGCGGGCTGATCGCGATCCTGTTCTCGCTCTACTCCGGCAAGAGCGCGAAAGAGATTTTGGCAACCGATGCGCTTGCGCTGTTTGACCGTATCGGCCTGCGGGAGAATCTCACACCGCAGCGCTCGAACGGTTTGCGCTCGATGGTGGAGCGTATCCGTACCGAGGCCAGGGCGGCATTGACCACTGTTGCATAGTCAAACGCTCTCCACGCCAAAAGCTGCATCATCGGCGAGCCAGGTTTTCACATGTGCGCGTGCAGGACCGCGTGCTTGCGCTGCATAACCGTAGTGACGGGCAAGACGATTGAGACCGAGTTGCAGCACAACTTTGCCCGAGCGAGCCGGCCAGGCACGCTCACGCTCGATGTCCTCAAGACCTTTCAGGAAGCAGCAAATGTCGAGCAACAAGCCTGCGAATTCCGGACCAAGCGCGTCAAGCGCGTGATGCACCCGTTGCCGCGCCGCAATCATTGTGTCGGTAAACACGCTAGCTCGTTCGCCTCCGCCGCCCCGGCGGCCGGCCGATAACGGATTCGACCAGTTGGAGGTCGTGCGCGGCATCAGATGCGCGCGCGTGAAATCAGCGCGCAGCCTTTCGCCCGCCTGCAGTTGATGCACTTCGATCAAGGCGCGACCATCGCGCCCGCGCCGGCGAGCGAGCCAAACCAGAGGACTTTCCGCTTCATTGACGATAACGCTGACACGGCCGAGTTCTGTGATGATCTGCCGTGGCGCTAAAGCCAGATGCTGAGCACGAAACCTGCCCACGATCGGCTGCGGAGGTTGCGGCATTTGGCTCGGAGATTTTCGGCGCTTGCGACGACGCCTTGTTTGGCGGCGCCGGGGTCGAGGCAGTTGCGGCTCGGCAGTGGTCATCGGGCAAACTCCTGTGTAGGATTATTTACCTACGAAGACTCAAAAGAGGAAGTCCCGCTCAAATAGCGGCTCGACATATCCACAACTTCCAGGAATTTATCCGCAGCAGCGATTGCGCGTTATTTCGCGCGTCGCCGACGTTGCTGCCCCAAACCCATTTGCTTGGCCAGTTGCGAGCGGGCGGCCGCATAGTTCGGCGCGACCATCGGGTAATCGGTGTTGAGTCCCCATTTCTCGCGGTACTGCTCCGGCGTCATGTTGTATTGCGTCCGCAGGTGTCGCTTGAGCGACTTGAACTTCTTTCCATCCTCCAAACAGACGATGAACTCGGGCGTGATTGATTTCTTCACCGAAACGGCCGGTTTAAGCGGCTCTGTTGGACCCTCGGCAGACTTTCCTGACACCCTGCTGAGCGCAGCGTGCACCTGATTGATCAGGCCCGGTATTTCGCCAGCAGGGACCGTGTTGTTGCTGACATAGGCCGAAACGATCTCCGCAGTCAGTTCAATGAAGTTTCCTGTCGCTGTGGTGTCATTCATTGGTCGCCCTACTCTTTGGCGCGGTGGCTGAATTGGCGAGATGTCAGTTGATCTGCAATAGGTCGAGTATCGAGACAAACCCTATATTTAAAACTACTATCTGATTTCAGAGGCCGCAAGAAAAAGATCGCTGTCTGATACGACAAATATTGGTCAAATGCGACTCAAGACAAGAAAAACTAAGACAATATCGAGGTTCTGTTGGTATTCGGACTCTACGAGTTCTTAGCGAGGTGGCTCCGCAATTCATTGATCGAGGCAAAACGCAGCGTTCCTTGCGGCAATTCCGCCTCGATCGAACCGTCGACGTAAAGCGTGTAGCCCATTCCGTCGACGACACCGGACTTCAGAATGGCTGCCGTGCGCTGCTTTTCCGGCTCGACGCGCGTGGGTGGCGGCGCAGGAACATCGCGAAATGGCGCACCGGACGGCGCAGCCGGCTGGGATTCGCCCGCGCCCGGATTCCTGGAAAATCTCTCCTCGGCCGGCCACATCGCGTCAAAATTGGCATTGTGAACGGGTGGCGCCGCGGCGGGGGGCGCCGGTGACCGCCAGCCAGGCTCGCGACCTTTGTCGGCACCAGGCTGCGCCGCCGGTGGATGATGCGGAGACAGCGAAACGTCATCCTCGACTACGGGTGACTGATCCGGATTGCGCAATGTGGGGGCAAATTCAGTCGGCTTGTCAGCGATCGGCACAACGGCAGGAGCAGGAGAAACGGCATTGTGCTCACCAGCTGCGTGAGGATCGGGCCTAAATCTGGGCGGGAACGGAATATGTCCTTGAGGCGGGATTGAGCGCGCGGCGCTTGCATTATCGAAAGCGTCTGCCGGCTGCCCAGGCCGTGCGGGCAGCTGGCCGGCCAGCGCTTCCGCAACCCGCCGCACCTGCCCGGCGACAATACCGAGCGCGATAATGATCAGACCGCCAACAGCAGCGGTGGTGCCGGCACTAATGAGGGTGTTTCCGAAGCTGAATTCGTTGATCGGGATACCAAATCCGACCATGACGAGCCCCGCAAAGAGGGCAAACGCACCGATAGCAAATAGCAGGGCCGGCATACGCAGTTGATCCTCTCCTAAACCAGTTACTTTCGCCGCGATTGATCGGCTAAATTCTTCTGGCAATGACAAATTCTCGCCTTTTCAACCGCCGTCGGCAACATCAAAGTAAAGCAATACAGGTGAATAACTTGCGGGCCGCACTGCTGGTTTCAACCGTTGCCCCCGGCGCCGCCACCGCCTAATTAACTTGGGTGAGGAACTCATCCGGCACGGGCCGGGTTTCATGCAAAGGCCGGATTATTCAGCATTCATCGTTTGTGAATCGAGGAGGAGATAATGTCGTTCAAGCTGCCCGACCTGCCCTATGCCCATGACGCGCTCGCGCCCTATATGTCGCGCGAAACGCTCGAATATCATCACGACAAGCACCACAAGGCCTATGTCGATAACGGCAACAAACTTCTGGAAGGCAGCGGACTGGAAAACAAATCGCTCGAAGAGATCGTGAAGGGATCCTTCGGCAAGAACGCCGGGCTCTTCAACAATGCCGGCCAGCATTACAATCACACACACTTCTGGCAGTGGATGAAGCCGAACGGCGGTGGCGACAAAATTCCAGGGAAACTGAAAGCAAAGATCGACAGCGATCTCGGCGGCGTCGCCAAGATGAAGGAAGATTTCACGCAGGCCGGCGTGACCCAATTCGGCTCGGGCTGGGCCTGGCTTGCGGTCAAGGACGGCAAGTTGATCGTCAGCAAGACGCCAAACGGCGAAAGCCCTCTGGTGCATGGCGCATCGCCGATTCTGGGCTGCGATGTCTGGGAGCATTCCTATTA
>JBGQLL010000173.1:0-7160 GCA_041500065.1 Pseudolabrys sp. | reverse complement strand
GGCCAAGTCCTGGCGGAAATCGGCTTCGGCCGTGACGTCAACGACTTCACCTCGATTGCGACCCGCGTCGCAGGCCTCGGCAAGATTGATGTGATTCCGACTTATACGCTGGAAGGGCAGGGCCTGAAGATCACGCAGGCACTGGCACAAGCCGGAGTTACCAAAGGTGGCGGCGGCAATGCCATTCAGATCGGCACGATTTGGCTGCCATTCGGCTTCGAGCAGAAGGCCGGAAAAGCCGCTTTGGGCTATATACGCATCGTGCAGTTCGATCCGACCGAGACGCGCGATGTCGTGAAAAACTTCAGCGCCGCGTTTAAGGCGAAATATAACGCCGACCCGACGCACCTGAATGCCCACGCTTATGATCAGATCATGCTGATCGCGGATGTTGTTAAGCGCGGCGGCAAGGATCCCCAATCGATCCGTGACGGCCTTGCTGCCACCAAAAGCTATTCCGGCGTCACCGGCAGCGTGGAATTCGACAAGACCAACCAGAACACCAAGATGGATACCGTCCATTACATGGAAACCAAGCCCGACATGTCATGGACAAGCCTGAAGTGGAACTGACCCGACGATGACAACAACGATCGTCCTCCAACAGGCGATCAACGGCGTCGTTCTCGGAAGTCTCTATGTTCTGGTGGCGTTAGGTCTGACGCTGATTTACGGCGTGCTCGTACAGATCAATTTCGCGCACGCCGACTTCGTCACGCTCGGTGCCTTCGCCGCCTATTTCTTCATGCACCTGGTCGGCGCCGGCTACATCATTAGCATCGGCGTTGCATTTTTAGTCGGCGCCGTGCTGGGCTGGCTTATCAACGCGGCGATTTTCACGCCTTTACGCCGCAAGGGCAACGAGCTGTTACCGCTGATTGCCACCATCGGCGTTTCAGTCATGATGCAAAATCTGATGCTCGCGTGGTTCGGGCCGATCCCCTACGCTTTTGAGACACCATATAGCAGCGAGGTCATCCGCTTCGCCGGAATCTACGTATCCTGGCAAAACGTCATCATTATTGTGGTTTCCTCCGTAACGATCGCGCTGCTCTACGCGTTTATGAAATTCACATTTCTGGGCAAGGCGCTGCGGGCGGTGTCGCAGGACCGTGAGACCGCCGGGCTGATGGGTATCAACCCCAATCAGCTCATCATGCTGACATTCGTTATTGCGTCTGCGCTCGCGGGCATGGCGGGTGCGATGTTGGCGCCGGTGCTCGTCCTCACCCCGTTTGCTGGAACCTCGGTAATCGTGAAGGCCTTCGCCATCGTCATCATTGGCGGCTTCGGCAATGTGGAAGGAACGATTCTCGCCGGGCTCATAGTCGGCCTGATCGAAAGTTATACGACACAGTATCTCGATCCTGGCCTGATCGATATCGTCGTTTTCGCTCTTCTGTTGGTGATGCTGGCGATCAAGCCGACCGGCCTGATTTCGGAAAGACGCGAAGAGAATGTCTGACCCCGCGATCTCGCACGACTTGGCGGCTCCGCGCACGGCGCTCCGGGCGCGGCGTGTGGGATTTCTACTCGCGGCACTCGCTATCATCGCGCTGCCGCTGATTTTCAATGATACGTATTGGCGTACGAATTTGACGATTTGCGCGATAAATGTGCTTCTCGCGCTCGGTCTTGATTTCATCCTCGGCTATACCGGCCAACTCAATCTCGGCCATTCAGCCTTCTATGGCCTTGGCGCCTATGTCTCAACGTTGCTGATCGTTAAGCTCGGCGTTCCGTTTTGGGTCGCGTTCGTCGCTGGCGTCGCGTTCTCAGGTCTGGCGGGCATGTTCCTTTCATTGTTCGCGGTGCGCCTGCGCGGTCACTATCTTGCGATCGCTTCGCTTGGTTTTGCGGTCATTATCTATCAGATCCTACTCAACTGGATCAGCCTCACGCAGGGCCCGCTTGGAATTTACGGAATTTCACCGCCGCCAGCGCTTACCATTGCTGGAATACAGCTTGCTGACTTTCGTAACTTGACGGCTTTTTTTTATTTGGTGTCCGGGTTCACGTTCCTCGTTTACCTGCTGCTCAGTCAGTTGGTGCGTTCTCCGGTAGGAGAGACGCTGACCGCTATCCGCGAAGATGAAGTATCCGCTGCCTCGCTCGGCATTAACGGCGCGGCTTGGAAGGTATTTGCGTTTGGCATCGGCGCCGCCGTCGGCGGTGCCGCCGGCTGTTTTTATGCGAGTTTCGTCGGGACGTTGGTGCCGGACGCGTTTTTCGTTACCGAGGCCTTCAATATCCTGGCCATGGTGATAGTCGGCGGTATGGGCACTTTGATCGGCCCGGTATTCGGTGCGATTCTGTTGACGCTATTGCCCGAGGTGCTGCGCGGGATCGGTGACCTACGCCTCGTCGTCTATGGCGCCGCACTCACATTTGTCGTGCTGTTCATGCCCGGTGGCCTCGCTCAGGCCGCGCGTATCGTGCAAGAAAAACTCAGGTTTGGCGGGCCGGGATCATGACCGCAGCCGTCGCAAGTGAAACTCCCGCTTTAAGCGCAGGGGCGCCGCTGTTGCGCGCGCGCGGTCTGCATAAGAGCTTCGGTGGAGTGCACGCCGTTTCTGATATTTCGCTTGACGTCGCAAGCGGTTCCATCTTTGCAATCATCGGCCCCAATGGCGCCGGCAAGTCCACGCTGCTCAACTTGATCAGCGGTATCTATCAGCCCGATTCGGGGTCGCTCTCGTTCGGTGGTCACGACCTCTCGGGGATGCCCTCACATCAGCGCGTGCGGCTCGGTCTCGCACGCACGTTCCAAAAGATACGGTTGTTCAAGCAACTCAGCGTACTCGACAACGTGCTGGCCGGGTTTCATGTCCATCACAAAATTCCTGCCTGGCAATATGTTGTGCACGGTGCGGCTTTTGCACGTGATCAAGAGCGTTGCCGCGAGGAAGCACTGCGCCTGCTTGAATTCTTCGGCATGAGTTCCCGCCTGCGCGTGTTGGCGGGAGTGTTGTCTTATGGCGAGCAGCGCATGCTTGAGCTCGCGCGCGCGCTTGCAACCAGCCCGCGGCTCTTGCTGATCGACGAGCCGGCCGCGGGCTTGAATGCCGCCGAAGTCGAGATTTTGCTCGACCGCATCCGTATCCTCAGCGGCCGTGGGATCACCGTCATTGTTGTCGAGCACAACATGGATCTTGTGATGAACGTCGCCGACCGCATCATGGTGATGGAATACGGCCGGCATCTGTTTCAGGGCGCGCCGGCCGAGGTACAGAAAAATCCCGCCGTGATCGCAGCCTACCTCGGTGGAGAATTGTCGTGAGCGCGCTGCTGTCTGCCGAAAGGCTTGAACTCACCTACGGCCAGGTGTCTGTTTGTCGGGACGTTTCGCTATCCATCGAAAAGGGCGAAATCGTTGCGTTAATTGGCGCGAACGGAGCGGGGAAATCCACTACGCTGCGCGCAATCGCAGGCTTGCTGCTACCACGGCGCGGCTCGATCGTGTTTTGCGGACGCGACGTGACGGCGATGCCTTCGCACGAGCGAAGCATGCTCGGAATCGCGCTCGTTCCGGAAGGCCGTCATGTTTTTCCATTTCTCACGGTACGGGAAAATCTGGAGCTTGGCGGCTTCAAGAGCCGCAACGACAGTGCAAAAATCCGCCGAAAGATCGGCGAGATATTCGATATGTTTCCCCAACTGTCTGAGCGCACCACGCAGAACGCCGGAACGTTGAGCGGCGGCGAGCAGCAAATGCTGGTGCTCGGTCGCGCGATGATGTCGGAGCCGCAATTGCTTTGTCTCGACGAGCCGTCACTCGGTCTCGCACCGATGGTCGTGCAGGACATATTCCGTACGATCCGCACGATCAACGCGGCTGGCACCAGCGTGCTCCTGGTCGAGCAGAACGCACGCTACGCACTGGAAACGGCGAGCCGTGGCTATGTGCTGCAAACCGGATCAGTGATAGCGAGCGGACCGTGCGCAGATCTCAAACAAAATCCGCGCGTTCAAGAAGCCTATCTCGGGCGTATCGCGACCGGTGCCGTTTTATAGGGGCAACCGGTGGCAGCAACAAACAAATATTCACTGGCGGGAAAATCAGCGGTCGTTACCGGTGCTGGCAATGGCATCGGACGCGCGATCTCGCTCGCTTTCGGGGAGGCAGGAGCTGCCGTCGCATGCGTCGATCTTGATGCGCAAGCCGCCGAGGCAACGGCCGCGACTGTTGCGAAAAACGGTGTCCAGGCCTTACCCGTCCATTGCGACGTCGGCAACGAGGCTGATGTCGAACGCGCCGCAAAGGCAATTTTGGATAAGTTTCCGGCCATCCATGTTCTGGTCAACGGCGCCGCTGGTTACGATCCAAACGGCACTGTGCTTGACCTGACCTTGTCCGATTGGAACCGGGTGTTCGCGGTCAATGTCGGCGGTGCATTTCTGATGAGCCGCGCCATTTTGCCAGCGATGATCGCTGCGGGCGGCGGCAGCATTATTCACATCGCCTCGCAACTTGGCAGCGTTGCCGCCTCACGCCGCGCGGCTTATTGCGCGACCAAGGGAGCGCTGATCCAACTTGCCAAGGCAATGGCGACCGATCACGCGGCGCAAAATATCCGTGTCAATTCGTTATCGCCGGGTGCGGTCGAAACCGTGCGATTGATAAAGCGCTTTGGTGACATGGAAACCGCGCGACGTACGGCTGGCCCAAGACATTTATTGCAAAGGCTCGGTCAACCGGAGGAAATCGCGCTCGCCGCGGTGTTTCTCGCGAGCGATGCGTCAAGCTTCATGACCGGCGCGGACCTTTTGATCGACGGCGGTTATAACGCAACCTAACTGTTCAACGCCCAAGAATGCTGCCGGCCATTGCGCGTGGGTCGCGCCTTGGCCACGCGCCGGCGTCCGCCGCCTGAAACAAATCGGACAGGTGCATATTGAACAGCGCCGGCTCCTCTAGATTGATGTTGTGACCGGAATTCGCCATCACCACTAACGCGGCGGTCGGGATGTTTTTCTTCATTAAAATGCCTGGTTCGAGACAGGGCCAATCCTCGTCGCCGGTCATGATCAGCGTCGGCACGCTCATGGTTTTCATCTTATCGACCAGATCGAACAGCGAGGGGCGGCGTTTCTGTACGCCGCGCATCGTCAGTGCCGCACCTTCGGTCGAATGTTCGGCAAGTTGGTCGGCGAATTCTCGCCAACCACGCGGATCTTTGTTCTGGTGTTGCACGCGAGTTGGACCGAGCGCGTAGCCTTCCGCCGCCCCTTTCATCGTGAGTTCTTCGAATCGCTTCGCGGAGGCCTCCGCCTCCTCAGCAAATTTGGCTCGCTCGCCGGGTGCTGCCCCATAACCGCAACCCGCGACCACGATCGAACGACAGCGCTCCGGATAAGTGAAACCGAAATGGAGGGCAGCAAAGCCGCCCATTGAGAGGCCTACGATATGCGCCTTGTCGATCTTGAGTCCGTCGAGCACCGAACGGATGTCATCGCGCGCGCGTTCTTGAGAATAGTGCTCACCGTCTTTCGGCACATCCGAAGGCGGATAGCCGCGCGCATTAAAGGTGATGCAACGGTAATACTTTGAAAAATGACGAACTTGCTGCTCGTAAGAACGGTAGTCGCCCGCAAATTCATGAATAAAAACGATTGGGATGCCTTTACCGGTTTCTTCGTAATAGAGCTTGATTCCATCGTCTGTCGTGAGATGTGGCATGAATTCCTCTTTTAGAATGCTTGCGCGCGCGCTGACAGTCCGGCGTCGATGGTGACAACCGAGCCGCTGGTATAGGCCGAACGTTCGGAGGCTATAAACGCTATGGCGGCGCCAATTTCTTCGGCGCTGGCCCCACGGCCGAATGGCAGAGGCTTGAACAAATCTTTCCAATTGTCGGCACTTCCAGTGCGATCGAGGGCCTTCTTTTTCATGAGGCCCACCAGTCGTTCGGTGGCCACCGGTCCGGGGCTAATCGCGACAACGCGGATGCCATCCTTTGCGCTGACGCTGCCGAGCGACTGAGTAAACGCGGTGAGCGCTGCGTTTCCTGCAACACCGCAGATATATTCAGGGTCATGAGTATCGGCCGCGTTGCCGACGACATTGACGATAACGCCGTGTTTGCGTTTCTGCATCAGCGCGTAAAAGGCGCGACACATATTAATGTAGCCGAACACTTTAAGATCCCATGCTTTGCGCCACGTCACCTCATCGACGTTGAGCAGTGTACCGCCGGGAATGGCGCCGGCATTGTTCACCAGGATGTCAATGCCCGGATAATCGCGAGCAAGCTGGTCGACATTGGCGCTGTCGGACAGATCAGCGGCAACCGTATCGACGCGTACGTTGGTTTTTTGCACAATGGCTGACTTCGCCGCGGCGAGCGCGTCTGCACTGCGCGACACGATGATGACGTTGCAGCCTTCCCCAGCCAGAGTCTCGGCGGCAGCGCGGCCGATCCCTTTGGAGCCACCGGTGATCAAAGCGGTCTTGCCGGCAAGTTTTAAGTCCATCGGTGATACCCCTCACGAAAGCACAATAGCGCGACTATGACCGCCGCACGGATGCTCGGCAACCTGCCTCGTTAGTACCCCGCGTCGATCGCACGGCGTGCTCGTTAAACAATTTTTCGAGCGTGAAAATCCGCGATTTCGGGGTCGCTATATCCGGCACCGCGCAGGATCTCATCGGTATGCGCACCCAACTCTGGCAAAGTCGAAACGATACTTGCCGGGGTGCGTGACAATGTGACCGGCTGGCCGACAACGTGGATGTCGCCGCGCTTGGGATGATGGAGCGGCACGGCGATGCCAAGGTGTTCCACTTGCGGGTCGGCAAACACTTCGTCGAGCTTGTAAATCGGGCCCGCTGGAACCCCTTGCCGCTCCAGCCTTTCTAGCCAGTGCGCGGAATTTTTGGTCTTAAAAATTTCGGCTAAGAGGGCGTTCAACTTCGGTCGATTTCGGAACCGCAAGTCGAGCGTCGCATATTCAGGCGCCTTGCCGAGATCGGGCCGTTCCACCACCACGCAGAGCGCGCGCCACTGGCCATCGCCGCCGACGCCGATATTGATGAAGCCGTCGGAGGTTTCGAACACGCCCATCGGCGTCGAATAGGGATGATCGTTGCCCGCCTGTCCTGGCACCACGCCGTCGACGAGATAACGCGCCGCCTGAAAATCCATCAATGCGATTTGCGC
>JBGQLL010000172.1:0-7181 GCA_041500065.1 Pseudolabrys sp. | reverse complement strand
CGGCGCTCGGTTTGTACAAGGACAAGATCGACGGCAAAGCGGGCATGCTCACGCGTGCCGCGCTCGGTGCCTATCAAAAGAAAAACGGGCTGAAGGTCGACTGCTGGCCGACCGCCGCAGTGCTCGAGCACATGCGGCGGTAGTTTTTTGCGCGCTATTTCTGGATTTCCGCTTGCGCGGGAATGAGCGGAGAGATGGCTCTCAGTCGCAAACCTGGACGCGGCGCATGCGGTAAGCGTAACCGTCCCATATCTGCTGACGTTCGGTATGGCAGACCGGTCCGTCGACATAAGCCGGCGGCGCGACATAGACCGGGGGCGGGGCCGCATAGACCGGCGCCGGCTCGACATAGACCGGAGGGCGGCTGTTGGCGATCGCCGAGCCGACGATGGCACCGGCGGCCAGTCCGCCGACCACACCGGCGGCAACACCGCAGCCGTTGCAGTAGGCCTGTACCGGAGACGGCAACGCCGCGGCCAGGGTGCCGGCCGCGGCGAGCGCGATAATGGTATTCTTCATGGGTGTCCTCTCGGGCCAATGTCCTTTGGCGCCGATCATCCACCCAAAATCGTTACGCGATCTTTAAGGGCAGATGAACCGCGGACGGCTCCAACCGACGAAATTGCCGTAAGCGTCACGCAACGGTCGGCGCGCCCAATAACCACCTGGGCAACCGGCCGGGTAGGGGGCACCGTAGCCTTCGTATACGACATAGCCCGGAGCCGGGGCGTAAGCCGGATAAGCCGGCGCGCTGTTGGCGATCGCGCCGCCAATGATGGCGCCGCCGATGACGCCGGCAGCAACACCCGCACCAACCGCGCAACCATAGCAACGGGCATCGGCCGAGGTCGGCGCGCCCAGGGTGCCGACTGCCAAAGTAGCGGCGGTGGCAAGCGCGAACATTGTCTTCTTCATTTGATGTTCCCTCCAGGGTCAGATCGGCAGGGCCGACCATGAGTGGTGAAGTGTAACTAAACCGTGTCCCCGTGCCGAAATAGAGACAATTCCAATATGTCCGAAATTTGTTGAGCGCCGGCCCGCCCCTCGTCTGGAAAAGGCCCGGAGACCGTTCGGCGAATCCGGACCTTTTCTTTCTTCATGCGTGACTTCGCGTGATTTGGCTAGACCCTAGCCGCAGACTCGCACTGGTCGAACTCGCCAGCCCCAGCCAACCCGCTGACGGGTCCAGTAACAGCCGCCGTAGCCGCCATAACCGCCATAGTAATAGGGCCCGGGCGCGTAGGCATAGTAAGGCCCGTGCCCGATGGCCGATCCGATGATGGCACCGGCCGCCAGTCCGCCGATGACGCCGGCAGCGATCGCGCCACCGTTGCGCGCTTCGGCCGGTTGCGGGGCGGCGACGGCCGCGATTCCAAGGGTCGCAGCGGCCGCGAGAGCAGTGAGTGTTCTGGTCATTTTAGTCATGGCGCACCTTCTTTGGTTCGCTGAGTTCGTATGCATTCAACGACCACTCCAATCGTTTCCTGCGTATTGCCGCTCAGCACCAACCATTTGTGTGGATGCAAGGTTCCTGTTTTCCGCGTGAACAATGGGTGAATGACCCATTTGGAATTGATGCAATGGCTTGTTTGTGCAGATTAAATTTTTGCAATGCTTGCGGCAGCACCAAGGCAATTGCTGCACGTGAACGTTGTGCCTAGGGGGCCAGCCGCCCGAGCACGCGCTGCAGGATATTGGCCTGACCGACACGCGCCGAATGTCCTGCGACTTTTCTTGCGCGGCCGTGCGCGGCGGTGACGCGACGCGATTTGGCGCTGTGCGTTTTCGCGGCGTGCCGGCGCGCTTTCGCCTTCGCGGCGTGACGTGCCTTGCGATGCTTTCGCTGGCGAAGCGCCTCTCGGCCGACGTTGCGCAGGAATAATTTTTCCAGCGGATAGCTCAGCCGCCGCACCGCCGCCGACAGCGGCAGCCATTCCACCGCCATGATGTCCTTCATCAGGTCACGGCTTGGATTGACGGCCGCCTGCATGTGCCAGAACTGCACGACCTTCGGCCGGCCGCGTGCACGATAGGTGATGGCGCCAAGAAATTCGCGCACGCGCACGCGGTGCCCTGTCTCTTCCACGACCTCGCGGCGCGCACCGGCGAGCGCACTTTCATTGAGTTTGAGTTTTCCGCGCGGCAAAACCCAGAGCTCGTCCTTGGCGCGCTGCACGACCGCGATCAGCGGGCGTGCGCCGTTGCGTACCACGATGCCTCCCGCCGCATGGATCGTCTTGCGCGCCATATCCGCCGATGCCTCTCTCCTCGTTTAGCAAAATTGCGTCAACGCATGCAGAGAATTGCACGCACCTGATGCCGCACCTGTGGGCAACTCATGTATGGAATGGACGTCACAATTCTGTCGTGGCGTCCGACTCAGTTGAATTTCAGTCCTGCCTCTTTCGCGATCTTGAGATTGAGCGCGATCTCGCGGCGAATCATGGCGTCCATCTCGTCCGGTGTGAGCGGCGCCGGCTCGACTCCCTGCACGGTCAGCTTCTGTTGCACCTCTGGCAGCGCCAGCGCTTTGGTGGTCTCCGCGTAGAGCCGCTCGACGATCGGCCGCGGCGTTTTCGCCGGCACCAGCATGCCGTTCCAGTAGTTGAAGTCGGAATCCTTGTAGCCCGCCTCCAATGTGGTGGGGATGTTAGGCAGGGCGGGCGAGCGCTTGGCCGAGCTGACCGCGAGCGGGACCAGTTGCTTGTTCTGGATGAAAGGCAGTCCGGACGAAATCCCGATGAAAATGAAGTCGACACGGCCGGTCATCACTTCGGTGAGTGCCTCTGGTCCGCCGCGGAATGGCACGTGCGTCGCCTGCAAGCCGGCGCTGACGATGAACCGCTCCGCCGCCCAATGGGTCGCGCTGCCGACGCCGGCGGACGCGAAGCTCATGCCCGAGGATTTTGCTTTTGTGACCAGCTCCTGTACCGACCCGATGCCCTTTGACGGTGCAACCAGCAGCACGTTCGGCACGCTGCCGAAGGAGGCAACAGCAGCGAAGTCGTTCGCTGCATCATAAGGTAGGTTTGGATAGGCGGCGGGCGCGCCGGAATGGGCGGCGGCGTTGATCAACAGCGTGTATCCGTCGGGCTCTGCTTTCGCCACCGCCGCCGAACCGAGACTGCCGCCGGCGCCGCCACGGTTTTCCACCACGATGGTCTGGCCGAGCTGGCGCGATAGCGGGTCGAGCACGATACGACCGAGGATGTCGATAGTGCTGCCAGCCGAGAACGGGACGATGGCGCGGATCGTTCTTCCGGCAGGCCAGGCAGTCTGCGCGGAGGCGGCGCGCAAAAGGGCCGGCCCCTCAATCGCACCGGCGGAAAGTTTGAGAAATTGGCGGCGATTGTGCGTGGTCATCCTGTTTCCCCCGGTGAAATTTGATCGTTTGCGATCCGTTGTCATGGCCGGAGTTGACCCGGCAATCCATGATACGTCGCCAAGCAAAAAAACATATCGCAAGTTCTTGCCGTACCCCTGCCGCCGTGTCCTATTTCGCCCCTCGATAATAGGGAGAACGCGAATGCCGACCTTTGCCTGGGATCACATTCACCTACGCACGCCAGACCCTGAAGGCACGGCGCAATGGTTCGAGCGCATGTTCGGTGCCGAGGTGATCCGTTCGATGCAACAAGGCAAGCCGCGCGTCGATATCAAGCTTGGCGGCGCCATGATTTTCACCGCCCAGGTCAATCCGGGCGATGGTGTGAATCCGGCACCTGCGACGCCCTATCAGGGTCTCGACCATTTCGGATTTGCGGTCTCGGGCATCGACGCAATTGCGGCCGACCTCAAGAAAAAGGGTGTGGAGTTCACCCAGGAACCGCATTCACCGCGCCCCGGTATCAAAATCTGCTTTTTGCGCGGGCCGCAAGGCATCTCGATCGAGCTGCTCGACCGGGATCCGAAATACGCCTGATATTCCGGACACGTGCATGCCATTATTGTCTGGGACAAGCCGCCGCCGGTTGCTTGTCAGAGTGGCGTGCACTAAGCGAAGCATAAGCCGTGCGGGGCAGGAGGTTGCATGAGAGCATTCGGACTGGCGGCTGTCGCGACGACCATAATGGCGGCGACCGTTGCAGCCGATGAGCGGTTCGACCGTAGTCTCGAAATGTTGGCGCCGGCGGAACGGCTGGAGCAGCTCTGCGACTACACCGCGATGACGCGCATCCGTACCGAGAAAAAAGAGTTCCGCCCCGACCGCGCGGTCGCCAATGCAATGGCAGAACCACGCGCCACCGGCGACACGCTCGAAGTCACCGGCGGTGCGTTTCGCAGCAAGAAGAAATGGTACGCGCTGACCTATCGCTGCACGGCGACGCCCGACCACCTGAAGATCGTCACATTCAACTACACCGTCGGCGAGGAAATTCCCGAAGCCAAGTGGGCGTCGTTCGGCCTGTGGCAATGATCGGGGCGTACGCCACTATTGATGCTGCACCATGACCTTGGTGCCGAGCGGCACGCGCGAATAAAGATCGATTACATCGTCGTTGACCAGCCGGAAGCAGCCGGACGACACCGCTTGCCCGATTGTCTCGGGCGCATTCGTGCCGTGGATCCGGTAAACGGTGCCGCCGAGGTTCATCGCTCGTGCGCCGAGCGGATTGCCGGGACCGCCGGCCATCCAGCGCGGCAGATAGGGCTGGCGTGTGATCATCTCCGGTGGTGGCACCCAGTCCGGCCATTCACGCTTGAGGGTAATCTTCTGTATGCCGCCCCACTGGAAACCGTCGCGGCCGACACCGACGCCGTAACGCAACGCAACGCCGTTGCCCATGATCAGATAGAGATAACGGTCGGCTGTATTCACGATGATGGTGCCCGGCGGCTGCTCGGTCCGGTAATACACCGACTGGCGGCGCAGCTCGGGCGCCAGATCCTTGTCGCGTCCGGTATGATCGACGCCGGGATCGACGTCTTCCATCGTCGGGTTTGACGATGGCATCAGCGGCGCGGCGAATGCCGGAGCAGCCGGAGTCAGTAACAGCGCAAGAGCGAAAACCCGCAACCGAAGCATGATCAATCCCCCGACAATAGCGTTCGCCGCCCCTCAGGGCTTGTCCTTGATATGAGTTTGTGGCCGATCTGAGCCGCGCGCCGTCTCGGTATGCCAGCGGCCCTTTTCGTCTTCGTATTCAATGGTCTCTGTGTGGCCCGGCACGGTCTGTTCCTCGGCGGCGGCTTGCGCGGCGGCGAGCGCGTCGGCGTGGGTCGGGAAGGGTTCCGAGAATACCCCGTCGACCTTGTAAGCCCAGCCGCCGTCGTGCTCGACGATCTCGTAGGTTACGTCCGCCATTGACCTCATCCCTGCAAACTCGAAGGTGCCCGGATAACGTATCGCTTTCGGGGACGGTTGCGCCAGTCACAAGAAAGTAGCGGCGGCAAAGGTTACCGCCAGGCCGACCTGGCCTCGAAATCCGGACCGAACCGCCGCATCGGTTCTTGGGCGACACTGATTTGAAGATGGCACGCGCGCGCTTTACGAGAAGCGACATTGGCAGCTGCGGCCTACAACTCTGCTAAGTGCCAATAACGGTAGTCGATCCGCATGTTCCGGCCGTCGGTCACGGCCTATGGCCTTCGCACTTTTGAGATTGATGGCCAGCTCAAACTTCGTGGGCTGCTCTATAGGTAGGTCTTTTGGCCTTTGCCCTTGAAGACCTTGAAATGGCCGCAGCACCGAGTACCTCGCCCAAAGTACTGACAACGCAACTCTTGAGCGGATGTCGGACCGGCCTCGAATCGTTGTCAGGATTTTCCTGACACGCATTCTGGCCAGCGGGCTCACCTCAGGCGAAAGGATGAGCACAAATCATCGACTTTGTGATCTGTAACACAGACATTGTTGGTCCCGAGCCTATTTGTCCCCTTATTAGGCGACGATTTCTCGCCGGAGGGGTTCATGCTTCAACAGTTGTTCGGCTTCGCGATGCTCCTTGTCACGTGTCTTGCTGTTTTTCTCGCATTGCGGATCGGGCTGTCCATTGGTCGCGACGATCAGAATCGCCGGGAATCATAAAGCAGATGGGCGCTTTAGTTTTTCGCTGTCCTACCACTCATGAAGCCTTTCGCTCGAACTTCAGAGCGACCAGTGAAGAACTAAAGAGGATATCCTCGACCGCCACAATGGAGTTGCGCTGCGAGATTTGCAAAGGGCGCCATCTGTTTGTGGTGACTGAGTGCACCATTGATGATCAAGCCTAGGGTATGTGACGGCGCGATTACCGGACGGGGTCTACACGTGGCTGTACTTTAAGCCGCCGTCATCGGCGGCTTCTTTTGCAACCTCCGCGCGTTATTCACAGTCAACATTTGATCGCAGCTTTTCACAAACTCGCCACAAAGCAATGCGGAGGTTGGTCACTGCCCCATTGTGGCGATGGAGCAAATCATGACGCCGGACTTCGTGGACGGAATTCTTATAACTTTGATACCGTCGATGCTGATGGTCGCTTGGCTGGCTTGGCGAGCACCGGCAATTGACTCAGATTTCTAACTGACGCGCGTTTCATAACCGGCGTTTTGCAATTCGTCAGATTGCCATCTCTATTATTTTGACGAGCCCATATCCTAAGAGACACATCCAAAGCCGCAGTGAGCACTAGGCCAAAGCCGATCACCGCCGCAGCCCAAATTCGATGAATCAGCCGCGCTTAGGGACCTAGCCGGCGGTGACCTCGTTTTTGTGAGCGGCGAAGGCTGCCAGGACTTCGCCCTTCTCGCGCTTCGGGACCTTGAAAAAGTCGAGGGTCCGTCCGAGTTCCGCTGCGACCTCATCGAATTCTGCGGGGGAAATCCGGAGGTCCCGGTGGGCCTCCTCAAGACCGAGCGGCGTCGTACCGGGCTTGGTGGCCGTGTACTGGAAGGGCCCACCCGAAATGTTGCAGACCCACAGCGTCCGCATGAACTTGAGGCCGGGCAGCCTTCCAAGGTTCTTGGTGTGCCATTCGCGCAGCTGGGGGTTCTTGGACTTCTGGCCGACGATCGGGTTCTTCACGACGGCGTCGCTAAAGTGGTCCACCACCGCCGCGATGGCGAAGACGCCACCCAGCCGTTCGTACAGACTCTTCTCAGGCATGGTTTGCGCTGCCTGTGCGTGCGCATTATCCGCAGCCGCCAGTACAGTCACCGGGGCGGCGGCCAGCGCCAGCCCTGCGACCACGCTTCGTCTT
>JBGQLL010000171.1:0-7257 GCA_041500065.1 Pseudolabrys sp. | reverse complement strand
TGGAGAACTACATTGCGAAGGAAACCGCGCCAGATTTGCGCACACTGCAATCAACCCATCATCATACCACGCAAGACCCGTCACGTTGGCTACGGTGGATGGCTCAAGGGCCATACACCACTAGTCATCGCCATGCACAAAGAGGGTGAGGGCACCGATGCGATACTTGATGTCCTGGCAAGCAAGAAAGACGTGATACTGCACTATCGTGGCAACCCTAATTGGAAGATGCCGTTGCGCGGAACGATCGCCTATATTCTGGCCCGCCACGGGCTGGCATATCATGGCTTAGTTGCCAATCGCGCTATACGCGAGTGTGCCACTACTAACACCCGACTGATGGAGCCTGACAATGGAGCAGCGAATCTTCGGCTGCCTCCGAGTATCGTCGCAGCGTGTTAAAATTAGCGATGTAAAAAACAAGATACCACTTCACGTTACTCCCGCGCAGTCCACGAATGTCCGCTATTGGCACAAAGCGGACATACCGAGTTGCACCGCAAATGTCCGCTTTTGGGGGTAAAGCGGACATTCTGTTTTGCACTGCAAATGTCTGCTTATGACCCAAAGCGGACATCGGCCAACGTACCCTTTTAGTGTCTAGTTTGAACCGGTACGGTGCCTTGTCCGGCGGCTTTATCGTCTGGACAACGGCTACATCGAAGATCAGCATATTGACCTATCGGGAAGAGCAGGATGTGCAAGACATCCCGCATCCGGGAGGACATCATGATCAATTCGAAGCGCGTAGGGCGTACGCCCTCGCAGGAACCCGTCGCCGGTAACGGTTTGATCGATCGCCGTGTGCTGCTCGGGCACGGTATCGCGATCGCGGGCGCGATGAGCACTGCCGGAACCATAACTGGCGCCGCCGCCGAGCCGCTCAAGGACCCAGAATGGAGTTTGCAGTTCGGCTCGACCTTGCCGCCGGTGCAGATCGCGTCGCCGTATGAAAAACACGTCGTGCGCTCGCTGAGCAATCCGAACGGAGAATTCCGCAATTCGCACGCGCGCACGCCGCACCATCTGCTCGGGGGTACCATTACGCCGAACGGTCTCCACTTCTCCATCGATCATAGCGGCGTGCCGAATATCGACCCGGCCAAGCACAAGCTCGTTATCCACGGAATGGTGCGCCAGCCGCTGGAGTTCACCCTGGAGACGCTGTCGCGCTACCCGTTAGTCACCCGCATAAATTTCTTGGAATGCGCTGGCAATTCGGCGCCGATGTTCTCCAAAGAGCCACTGCAGGTGACGGCGCAGGCGATTCACGGTCTCGTCTCTAACGCCGAATGGAGCGGCGTGCCGCTGTCGGTTCTGCTGGATGAAGCTGGCATCGATCCCAGTGCGAAGTGGCTGATCGCCGAGGGCGCCGATGCGCACTTCCTTGATCGTAGCGTACCCGTCAAGAAAGCTTACGACGACGCGCTGGTCGCGATCTACCAGAACGGCGAGCACCTGATGCCCGGTAACGGCTACCCGATGCGCCTGCTACTGCCCGGTTACCAGGGTAACATGAATGTCAAGTTTCTCCGTCGTATCAAGGTTGTCGATCAACCGGCTATGAGCATGTTCGAAACCAAGACCTATTCGCAGATCCTGCCAGGCGGCAAGACGTGGCGCTTCCATTTCCTCATGGAGGTCAAGAGTTTCATCACCTATCCCTCGTTCGGCCACAGCCTGAAGGAGCCGGGCTTCTATGCCATTTCCGGCGTCGCCTATTCGGGCACCGGGCGCATTGCCAAGGTCATGGTCTCAGCGGATGGTGGCAAGAGCTGGGGTGAGGCCGCGCTGCAAGGTCCCGTGCACGAGAAGGCATTTACGCGCTTTGTTATGCCGTGGCGCTGGGACGGGCAACCCGCAATCCTACAAAGCCGTGCTTGGGACGAGGCCGGCAACGTGCAGCCACTACGCGCGGAGTTTGTGACAGCGCGGGGCGAAGCCAGTAATCCGGTAACTACCCCGCTGGTCTTCCCCAATCAGCATTACAACAGCCTCACGAGCTGGGGTGTCGACAGCAAGGGGGAGATCAAGCATGTCTATGCATAAACCGCTGTCTGCACTCATCCTTGCAGTCTTGTTCGGCGTCGGTAGCGCGCTCGCCCAAAGTCCGAAACTTGGCAAGCCGATATCGGAGGCGGACATCAAGCAGTGGGACATTGCCATTTTGCCGGACGGTACCAACCTGCCGCCCGGCAGCGGCACATCTGCGCAAGGCGCCCAAGTCTACGCGGAGAAATGCGTAGCCTGCCACGCTGACGGCGGCAAAGGCGGCGCTTCGCCCGGCGCCGGACCGCTGGTCGGCGGCGCTCCGCTCACCAACGGAATCGACACGTTGAAAACTATCGGCAACTACTATGCCTACGCTACAACCGTGTTCGACTACATCCGGCGGGCGATGCCGTTTAACACGCCACGCTCGCTGACGGACAATGAAGTCTATGCGCTCACCGCGTATATCCTCTCCTTGAACAAGCTCATCAGCGACAATGACGTGATGGACGCAAAGACGCTGCCGCAGGTGAAAATGCCGAATCGGGACAATTACATCATTCCTTACCCAGATCGAATCTAGACGCTCGTTCGGCATCGACGCCGCGACCATCGCTCTGCCCGCCGCCGATACGGCCGGGGGGCATTAGATCGTTTTGGCAACGGTAGTGACGGGAAGAAGCAGGGAGCGCGCCGGGAAGCCGCTGCTGAAGTCCGCTTTTGGCCCAAAGCGGACATCCCAGTCGCGTAAAAAAAGTCGAATCAAATCTTGTAGCTCACGCACGCCGCTCGTTTGTTGAGACTTAATCGAGCGGCTCCAGTTTCACAATCCTGTGGTCATGATTGCTGCCGACCCAGAACGTGACCGGCGTCGTTGAATTGTCGACGAACACCGTGCGCATGTTGGTGTCGGATGGCATCAAATATTGCACCGTATTGCCGGTCTTGGGATCGAGCCGCACGACGCGGTCGGTATGCATCGTGGAGGCCCAGAGTTCGCCGTTCTTGTCGAAATTGGCCCGGTACGGGAACGTGTACGGGGGCAGGGTATATTCGGTGAATTTTTCCGTCTTGGTGTCGAACAGCGCGACCTTGCTGGCGCGATATTCGGTCACCAGGACGCGGTCTTCACTGTCGATTTGCATGCGGCGGGCACGCGCGTGCGCGGTTGGTATCGGATACCATGTAACTTCGCGCGTTTTCGCATCGATCTTGCCGAGATGGCCTTCAGTGAATTCGGCCATCCAGAGGTTGTTCTTGGAATCCGCCATCACCTGATAGATCGTGTGACGCCTGGCGCTAGGCAGTCCGTCGGTCGGATGGAATTTCTCCCACTTATTGCTCGCCAGATCGAGCCGGAAGATGTCCTGCGTGCCGACGCTCTTGGTCCACACCTTGCCGTCGACCTCGTGGTGCAGCCCGGTGAAATTCAGTTGCACCCGGTCGTCGTTATATTCGGGCGCCAGCGGATAATAGGAAATCTCGCCGGTTTTCGGGTCCAGGCGGCCGAGCGAGCCCTGATACATTGTGTCGAACCAGATCTTGCCGGCATGGTCGAATTCGATACTCAGAAGACCGGTCGGCGCTTTGTCCTTGAACTTCTTGATCGGATATTCGGTGAGCTTGAGCGTCTTCGGATCGAATTTGCCGATGAACATCTCGCCAAAGTCCGTGTACCAGACGTTGCCTTCCTTATCGACCAGGATGTCATGCGGCTCGGTCGTCGGCCGCACCATGTCGTACTCGGTGACGATGGCGCGAGTATCCCGGCCTTTCGGACGCGGCAGCGTTTTGAACTCGTATTGCCAATGGTCGGTTGAGCTCAGATTGATGGTGGCGAGGTAATCGGCAAACTTGCGGTATTGCTCCGGCGTGCCCGCGCGAGCTCGATCCAGCATCGGTTGCGGCTTGATCGGCTGGCTCACGGCGCCATAGCCCATCATGCGCGCGACGACCTGCGTCCACTCGTCGGAATCGTGGGTCGAGCGCGCGATGCGTTCCAGCGTGTGACAGCCGACGCAATTGAGCAATTCTGCCTTTTGCTCTTCGGTGCCGGGAATGCTCATCATCCACTCGGCGTTGGTGAGTTGGCCGGCAAGATTTTTGGTCTTCTTGAGTCTGATGTCGGCCGTCGTGGTGGCCTCGGGCGCCACAGTCGCCTTCGCCGGGCTGTCGATGTCGTAGCCGACAGCGCGGGTACTGATCGCATATTCGCCAGGGTCTAGCCGACCCTCAGGGAAGGTATAGCGGCCTTGCGCATCGGTCGTGACGCTGACTTCCACGATCGAGCCGGGCTTGCTGGCGGTGACGACGACGCCTTCCATCTTGCCTTCGGCATCGGAGCTTACGGTGCCGGTCAGGGCCGCCTGGCCTTGTGCCCAAATGGTTTGCGTTGAGGGATGGGAGAGCATGACCGCGACACTGGCGGTGAGGATCAACATCAGTTTGCTTCGCATCGCCTTCTCCCTGATGAAATTTTGTATTGCTTGTCTTTCAACTCCTGGGATCGCGGCCGGTTCTGTCGACAGCCGACGCCATTTGCTATCGTGACTCCGGTTGCGCGGGTGAACAAGCCGGGTCCCTGTAATTTCGCCCTTAATTTTTCGGTCTGGCCGTCGGGCATTACGGGTCGGTCGTTGCGCCAGCTGCGTTTTATTTGAATACTTGATCGTCCAGCTGCGCGGTAGGGCGGGAGGTAATGTAGCGATGATTACGCGTCACTTTTTCGCGATTTTCGGAGCTGGCCTTGGTTTGGCGGTGGTGGCGGGGCCGGCCCTCGCAGCCGACGACATCGAAGCCAAAGTGCAGATGTGTGTCGCATGCCACGGCCAAAACGGCGTGCCGACTGACCCGAAAACCATTCCGATCATCGCCGGCCAGCAGCAGAGCTACCTCGTCAAGCAATTGCACGACTACAGGAGCGGCGATCGTGACAACGCGGTCATGTCGCCAATAGCAAAAGGCCTTGCACAGGAGGATCTTCGCAAGATCGTCGCCTATTTCGCGGCCAAGAGTTGGCCGGCGCAACACGTGGCCGGCGCTTCCTCGCCGCCGCCAAACGGCATTGCCCAATGCCAGCCATGCCATCAGCCGAATTTTGAGGGCGGTCCGCCGGCGCCGCGGCTGGCGGGACTCAGTTACGAATACCTTGTCGCAGTGATGCGCAGCTTTGCTGCCGATGAGAGGACCAACAACGGCGACATGCCGAAATTTATGCGAGCGCTAACAGACAGCGAGCGGGATGCTATGGCGCGCTATCTATCCGCCCTGTGATGGCTGTGATTAGTGGTGCAGCGCACGCGAGTTCGAACAATGCAGCAATACGCACTGCATGATCGCAAGACCAGCTTAACGTTCGGAGAGACCGCCGTGAGGCGGTCTTTCTGTTTGCCAGATCAATTGCGAATGTACGCTTTTGGCCCTTAGCGGACATCCGAGAAAACGCATCCAATGTCCGCTTTCGGGGGTAAAGCAGACATCGCCTAGTGCACTGCACATGTCCGCTTTTGATCCAAAGCGGCCGCGGCTGCGCTGTCGTGGCTGTACGACCTCGGATAGGATGGAGGCCGGGATCGGACGCGAATTCGGTCCCCGATAGCAACAATTCTCGGGAGGGCGACATGACTTGGAAGAAGTTACTAACAGCGATGACGGCACTGGCCGCGATGCTGGTCGTTTTTGCAGCGTCGCCGCCCTCATTTGCGCGTGAGCTCCAGCGGCTCGAGACGGCGACGCCGGAACAGCTGGGCATGTCGAGTGCCCGCCTCGAGCGAATTGCCGAGGCGCTCAAGAAAGAGGTGAGTGACGGCAAGTTACCGGGAGCGGTTGTGATCGTCGCGCGCAAGGGCAAGATCGTCTATTCGGGTGCGACCGGATTCCAGGACAAGGCTGCCAACAAGCCGATGGCGGCGAATTCGATTTTCCGTATATATTCGATGACCAAGCCGCTTGTTTCGGTGGCGGCGATGATGCTGGTTGAAGACGGTGTTATCCAGCTTACCGATCCCGTTTCCAAGTTTCTGCCGGCCTTCAAGGACATGCAAGTGAGCGTGGCGACGACAAGCGCCGACGGCAAGGTCACCTATTCGAATGTGCCGGCAGTGCGGCCAATCATAGTGCAGGACCTTCTGCGGCATTCCTCGGGCCTTGCATACGCGGAAATCACCAAGAACGAGCCGGTCAAAGCTGCGTATGTCGAAGCCAAATTCTCCCAGCCCGGCGTGCATGAATTCGATTCCCGCGGCATGACGCCGGCCGAACAGGTCGAGCGCATCGCCAAGGTGCCGCTCATTCACCAGCCAGGAACAACATGGGAGTACAGCATGGCGGTCGACATTCTCGGCCGTGTGGTGGAGGCAGCATCCGGCAAGCGGCTAAGCGTTTTCTTGGACGAACGGCTGTTCCAGCCGCTAAAGATGGTGGACACGAGCTTCTGGTTGTCCGGGGACAAGATGCAGCGTCTTGCGCAACCGATGGCTGTCGATCCGGCATCCGGCCAAAAGATCAGCGTGATCGATGTATCGGCCGAACCGGGCAACGATTCCGGAGGAGCTGGGGGATTGTCGACGGCGATGGACTATCTGCGGTTCGGGCAGATGCTGCTCAACGGCGGTGAGCTCGACGGCGTGCGTGTCATGAGCCGCTCCACTATCAAGCTGATGACGTCAGATTCTCTCGGTACGCGCATCGCGACGCCAATGCAGCCGGGCGAACTATTGCTCGGAACGCAGGGCTATACATTTGGTCTCGGCTTCATGGTGCGTCAGGGCGACGGGATCGCGGGTGTGCCGGGTTCCGCAGGCGAGTTCATGTGGGCGGGATATGCCGGCACTTATTTCTGGGTTGATCCCAAGGAAGAAATCGTTGGCGTCTACATGACCCAGGCGCCGAGTCCGATCCGCGCGTATTACCGCAGGATGTTCAAGACGCTGGTCTATCAGTCGCTCGTGGATTGATGTCATTGCCCTGTCCTCGCCGCGCCGCGCCGCGCGCGTGCGAGGGCAGGGCGCGCGAGCCGTCGACGACGGCCGGGTCTCGGTCTGTATGATCAAACTGAGGATGGCGATTAGCCGTGTCGCGGGTACTTTCAGCGGATGTCCGCTATTGGCCCGAAGCGGACATCCTTAGCTGCACCGCACATCTCCGCTTTCGGGGGTAAAGCGGACATGACTTGTTGCAGCGCGAATGTCTGCTTTTGACCCAAAGCGGACATCGGGTGGCCTAACATCCGGGCCCTTCCAGTCCACTTGTTTGACGCTGTACGAT
>JBGQLL010000170.1:0-7258 GCA_041500065.1 Pseudolabrys sp. | reverse complement strand
GGGTTGCCGCCTTGTCGAGCACGGCTGCCAGAGCATTGAGGCCGATCTCGAAGACCGGCAAGGACGCTTGAGAAACTGAAAAGGGCATGTGGGTTTGGATCCTTGGACGCTGAAATTTGGATTGAACATGGTCAGCGCGGCGGACGATGCACGCGAAGGGTCTGCGGTTCAATCATTCCCAGCCGTGTGTCGTTCGAAATTTTTTTTCAGCTGTTTTTTTGCAGGCACACCAAAAAAATCCGAGCGATTGCCGCGCGCTAAGGACGACACTCGAATCTTTCCAATTATACATTGGAACCCATCTAAACCATTGATATTGCGATATTTTTTTCAATCGCTTAGGACGCTGTGGGGCACGGGTAATCGCACATTCTGTGCGTGCGCAGAAAAAAATTGCCCACTGGTGAAGGTGGAGACATGCGTCAGGGGGGAGCAAGCCGGCACATTCCAATGTTGCTGGCGACAACGTTTCTGGTGGTTGGCTGGGATGCCGGCACGGTGCGAGTAGCCGCCCAGGATCAGCCGCTCGAGGCCGCGGCGCGCGACGCGAACGCGCAGGCCATCACGCTCGACACCATCAACGTCCAGAGCGATTCCGGCCGAACGGACGGCTACCTTGCAACCAGTACTTCGGTAGCAACGAAGACCAATACACCGCTGATCAACATTCCGCAGTCAGTCACCGTCGTGACGAGGGACTTCATGAGAGACCAGGGCTTCCCGAGCCTCACCGACCTCACGCGCTACGTTCCCGGTGTCGCCGTGCATCAGGGCGAAGGCAACCGCGATGAACTCGTCATTCGGGGCGTAGATTCCAGCGCGAATTTCTTCGTCAACGGCTTTCGTGACGACGTTCAATACTACCGTGATCTCTACAACGCCCAGAGTGTCGAGATACTGCGGGGGCCGAGCGCCCTGACATTCGGCCGCGGCTCCGGTGGCGGTCTTCTCAACCGCACGCTCAAGGAAGCCGACGGCACCAGAATCTACGAGGCGACGGCACAGACCGGATCGTACTGGGATCGGCGTGTGACACTTGATGCAGGCCAGGCCGTCAATGAGAACTTCGCCGCCCGTCTCAATATGATGTATGAAAAAAGCGATACGTTCCGTGATTTTGGCAAGCTCGAGCGCTACGGCATCAACCCAACGGTCACTTTCAAGCCCGACAACGCCACCAAGATCAAGCTCAGCTACGAATATTACCACGACGAACGCACGGCCGACCGTGGCAACCCTTCGCAGGGCCTTAGCGCTGTGGCGCCGTCATCGACCCGTTTCAATCCCGCTGCCCCCTTCGCGCCGGGCGGAGACCTGACAACATTCTTCGGTAGTCCTAGCCTAAATGTTGCCCGGGCCAACGTGCAGCAGACGATGGCGTTTATCGAGCATGATTTCGGAAATGGATTTACGGCGAAGAATTCGACGATGTACGCCAACTACCAAAAATTTTATCAGAACGTTTATCCCGGTAGCGGTCCCCTGTCGGGAGCGGTTAATCCTTCCGACACCGCGTTCAACCTCGCGGCTTATAACCATACGACAAACCGCGACAATCTCTTCAATCAGACCGACTTCTTCTACAAGACTTTCACCGGCCCGATATTCCACAACATTGCGTTCGGGATGGAGTTTGGCCGGCAGTCCGGAATTGACGTCCGGAACACCGGCATCTTCCCGAACGGCACCAACACCATAGTAGCCAATCCATTTGTTCCGACCTATTTCGGACCTGTCAACTTCATCCATCAGTACCCGGGAGCTTTTTCGCCCGGAGTCACCACGCCCGACTCCAACAGCAAATATCTCCTCTATACTGAGTCAGCCTATGCACGGGATACGATCGAAATCACGCGCTGGCTGCAGTTGATTGCCGGAGCTCGGTACGATCGCTTCGACGAGTCCGCGCTGGATATGAACACGAATACAAATCGCACCCTGGTCAACAGCAAGGTGTCGCCGCAAGCCGCTGTGATCGTGAAGCCGATCGACAATCTGTCGATCTATGGCGCCTACAGCATCTCTTATCTGCCGGCCTCCGGTGACCAGTTCAGCGCGTTGAATAACGGCAATATAATTCTCGCGCCGCAGAAGTTCGAGAACAAGGAGGTCGGCGTCAAATGGAACATCGACCCGCGGCTTCAATACGCTGCGGCGATATATGACCTCAAACGGACGAATATCCCGCTGCCCGACCCAAGTAATCCGGGCTTTTTTATCCTGTCGGGCAGCAACAGAATTCGTGGCTTCGAGACGTCCCTCAACGGTTACGTCACAGACGACTGGCAGTCATCACTGGGTTACGCCTACACCAACGCACGCGTGACAAGCGCCACCTCGGCAACGATTGTCGCGGGCAACCGCGTGCAGCTGGTTCCGCTGAATCAATTCTCGTGGTGGAACAAGTATCAGTTTAACCCGGTTTGGGGCGCCGCTCTCGGGGTTATCTACTTCTCTGATTCCTTTGCCTCATCGGATGACAGCGTAAAGTTGCCCGGCTTTGTTCGCTTTGACACGGCGCTTTATCTGAAGATCAACGAGATCTGGAAAGCGCAGCTCAACGTCGAAAATCTTTTCAACAAAGGCTATTGGGCATCGGCGGACGGCAACAACAACCTCTCGCCAGGCCTGCCGCGCACCTTCAGGGTCTCAGCAATCGCCAGATTTTGATCGGAGAACGCCCTAAATCAGTGTTTAAGGGGCCACTTTGCGGCAGTAGTTTCAGCAATGTCGAATTTTGAAATGAGCACAGACGCGCAGATGACGTCCTGTTTGGAATGTCTCAAATCTGCGATGTCGTTGGTCTTTTCTTTTCGGCAAACCTCGTGTTGCTGCTATAGCTGCCGCCACTGAGAGGTACCCATGGTTCGTTCGCATGCCGCAAAATATTGCCTCAGCGGACAAGCGCTTTTGGCGGTCCTGCTAGCCATCGGCCTGCCCGCCTATGCTTTGGCGCAAGACCCGACGCCGGCCTCCGATATGCTGCTCAAATTGCCGCGCGACCTGTCGCCGTGGGGCATGTTCATGGCGGCCGACATCGTCGTCAAAGCGGTCATGGTCGGCCTCGCCTTCGCGTCGGTGCTGACCTGGACGATCTGGTTCGCCAAAGCGATTGAGCTCTTGATGGTACGCCGGCGTATGCAAACCATGATCGACACGCTCAGCCAAGCGCGTTCATGGAGCGACGCGAGTGCGCGCATGAAAGGACTCGATGACGGACAGGCTGCACTTTTTCGTGCCGCTGATGCCGAACTACGGTTGTCCGCAGATGCACTTTCGCCATCCGGCGTGAAGGAGCGCATTGCCTCGCGTCTCGATCGCATCGAGGCCGCGGCCGGGCGGCAAATGATACGAGGGACCGGCATTCTTGCCACCGTCGGCGCCACCGCGCCTTTCGTCGGGCTGTTCGGCACCGTCTGGGGCATCATGAACAGCTTCATCGGTATCTCGAAGCAGCACACCACCAATCTCGCGGTGGTCGCGCCGGGCATCGCCGAGGCGCTGCTTGCCACCGCGCTCGGCTTGGTGGCCGCGATCCCGGCGGTGGTGATGTACAATCTGTTTTCACGCTGGATCGCCGGCTATCGTGCGCTACATGCCGATGCCGCGGCCGAGATTCTACGAATTGTCAGCCGCGATCTCGATCGCGGCGCTTTTGAGCATCGGCCGGCAGATCGGCGGCGCGCCGTAGCAGCAGAGTAAATCCCGATGAGCGTACGTCTCGATCACGGCGATGAAGCTTTAAACGAGATTCACGAGATCAACGTGACGCCATTTATCGACGTGATATTGGTGCTGCTGATTATCTTCATGATTGCGGCGCCGCTGGCGACTGTGGACATATCGGTCGACTTGCCTGCGGCTAACGCCGAGCGCACACCGCGCCCGGATAAGCCGCTATTTCTCACGCTCAAGTCCGATTTGAGCGTTTCGCTTGATGAGAACACAATCAAACGCAGCACGCTTGCCAGCGCGCTCGATCAGGCGACATCGGGCGACAAGCAGCAACGTGTCTTTCTGCGTGCCGACAAGACCGTGCCCTATGGCGAGTTGATGGGCCTGATGAACGATCTTCGCAGTGCTGGATATTTACACGTAGCTTTGGTCGGGCTCGAAGCGGACAAGCAATGAACGCAACGCGCGACACGGTGGTGGTGCGACGCTGGCCAGAGAGCGCACGTTGGGTGGCGTGTTTTGCGCTGGCGGCTGGTTTCCACATTGCCGGCGCCGCCGCGCTGCTGGCGCGGTGGAATGACGCCAGCGATCTGGTTGCAAATGCCCCGGTGATCACGATCGAACTGGCCGCGCTGCCTGTCGCACCCGAGACCACACCGAACGAAATACCCCCGGGCCCACAGCAACAAGACGCCGAACCGGCGCCTGAGCCCGATAAGCCGCTCGAAAAGAAACTGGAGCTTCCACCGGATCCGAAAGCCGAACCTTTGCAGGCCGTTGTGCCGCCGCCGAAAGCGGTCGAAAAGCCCCGCGAGAAAAAGCCCAAACAAAAGCACGCGAGTCTTGCCAGCGCTCCGAGCTCTGCCGATAGCAAATCGGAGCGGGCCGCCGCGCCGACAGCCGGTGCCAACTCGCAAAACCCGAACGCTCTGCCGAACTGGAAGTCGCAGCTCGTCGCACAACTCGAACGAAGCAAGCGCTATCCGCCGGAGGCACAATCGCGCGGCGAGCAAGGCGTTGCGCAGCTCGCCTTCAGCGTCGACCGAAGCGGCGGCGTTCACAATGCGCGGATCACGCGCAGCTCAGGCTCAAGCCTGCTTGACCAGGCAACGCTGGCGTTGGTTGCGCGCGCCGCGCCACTGCCGCCGCCTCCACCGGAGATTACCGGCAGTCAAATTCCGATCTCGGTCCCAATTCACTACAACATGCGGTAGCTGAAGCGACGTCAGCCCGCTTTCTGGCCGACCGGCTTCGCGCTTGGTCGAATGGCGCTGTGCGGATTGAGGACCTGTCCCACCATGACCAGCACCGGCCCGGGCAGCTCCGCTTCCGCGACCCGCAATGGAAGTTCGCCGATCGGCGCAGTAACGACAGCCTGGTCGGGCCGCGTCGCGCGGGCGATCGCTAGCGCCGGCGTCTGCGGGTCAAGGCCTTCCGCGGTCGCTCTCTCAACCAAAGCTGCGAGCGTGCGCGTGGGCATGTAGACCGCGGTGGTGGTCGTCGGGTCGGCGAGGCTTTGCCAGTCGAGATCGCTCGGCACTGCGCCGTTCTTGGCGTGACCCGTCACGTATTGCAGACGGCGCGCGCGTTTGCGATCAGTCAACGGGATGCCGATCCTTGCAGCCGCGCCCTGCGCGGCGGTAATGCCTGGCACAACATCAACGGCGATGCTTGTTGCCTTGCATGCGTCGATTTCTTCCGCCGCACGGCCAAAAATAAGAGGATCGCCGCCCTTGAGACGGACCACGCGTTTGCCCTGCTTGGCAAGGCCCACCATCAAGGCATTGATGTCTTCCTGTTTGCACGACGGCCCGAAACCGGTCTTGCCGACCAGCATTTTTTTTGCTTCACGGCGGGCAAAGTCGAGGACCTCGCGGGAAACCAAATCATCGAACAAGATCACATCGGCCGATTGCAGCGCACGCACGGCGCGCAGGGTGAGCAATTCGGGATCGCCCGGCCCGGCTCCAACCAGCGTCACCGATCCATTCTCGACTGCTGTCCCCAGTCCGTTTATCTCGGCAATAAAACTGTCGAAATCTGTCTGATTTGGTTCACGCTCCGGATTGGAGACTGCCCTCGCGGTGAACAATTGCCAGAACTTGCGGCGTGCGGAAAACGAAAGCCCAGATGCCTTTACCGCGCTGCGCCAGCGTGAAGCAGCAGCAGCCCAAGCGGTAAAACCGTTGGGTAGCAACGCCTCGAGCTTGGCACGGACCGCTTGCGCAAACACGGGAGCAGCGCCGTCGGTAGAAATTCCGATCACCAGAGGCGAACGATTAACGATGGCGCCGAAGGAAAAATCGCAGAACGCCGGTTTATCAATCACGTTGACGGGGACCCCGATCGCGCGAGCTGCCGAAGAAAATCTAGCGGCACCCTCATCATCTTCAAAAGCGCCGACGGCAACCACAGCGCCCTTCAAATCTTCCGCCGTCCAGTCGCGGCGAACGATAGCAATCGTTCCACGGGGCGGATCCGCAGCAAACTGAAGCAGTTCGTCGCATGGGTCGACCGCACAGACTTCCACATGTGCACCGCAGGCCGCCAATAGCTCGGCTTTCCATGCCGCCGCGGGGCTTCCACCCGCCAGCACAGCACGCTTGCCATCGAGCGCGAGAAATACGGGAAGCCGCGCAAGCGCCCTCATCCGCGGCGGCTTCGTTTCAAGCGGTTTGCGCGACGCGTTCATAACCCACAATCCTCTTAAGTTCCGGCAGGCACGAGCCGCAATTATTGCACCCGCTGCTTGCCGGCATTGGCGTGAAAATCGGCGCCGTTGCCTGTGGCCGCCACAAAGCCGGCGCGGATGGTGAAATCGCCGAACCGCTCGCCCTTTTGGCATTCGGTCGCGTAAGCGGCAAACACGGGATCGAGAGCTGAAATGATCCCCGCGTGATCCACGTCCTCGGCATATAGCTTGTTCATTCGCGAGCCGTTGAAGGCAGCGCCGAGATAGAGATTGTAACGTCCCGGTCCTTTGCCCACCAAGCCGATCTCGGCGAGATAAGGCCGGGCGCAGCCATTCGGACAACCGGTCATACGAATCACGATGTCGTCCGCGGAAAGCCCATATGCCGCGAGCCGCTCGTCGAGCGCAGTCAGCAAATCGGGCAAATAACGCTCGCTCTCGGCGAGAGCTAATCCGCAAGTCGGGAGTGCAACACAAGCCATGGAATTGCGGCGCAGGCCGGACCACGGCGCAAGCAAGCCCGCGTCGCGTGCGATCCGCTCGATTTCGGCCTGCTGAATCGTCGGCACGTTTGCAATGACGAGGTTCTGGTTCGGCGTAATGCGGAGTTCGCCCTCGTGCATCTGCGCGATCGCACACAAAGCAGACTGCTGGGCAGCACCCGCGACGTCGTGAACGCGGCCGTTCTGGACGAATAAAGTCAGATGACCGCGCCCGTTGATTCCTTCACTCCAGCCGTAGCGGTCGCCGGTTGAGGTGAACGTGAAGGGTTCAGACGTCGCGAGCTTGACACCGGCACGCCGCTCCACCTCGGCGCGGAACGTATCGAGGCCGCGGTCCTCAATCGTATATTTGAGACGCGCATGCTTGCGGTTCTTGCGGTCGCCCCAG
>JBGQLL010000169.1:0-7266 GCA_041500065.1 Pseudolabrys sp. | reverse complement strand
TGTGGCGGCGGAATTGGCGACCCATCGGCGGCGTACTCGTTGAGCTTGTTGCGCAGCGTCCGAATTGAGATGCCGAGAATGTTTGCCGCATGTGTCCGGTTTCCGAGGCAGTGCTTGAGTGTCTCAAGGATCAAGTCACGCTCGACTTCGGCGACCGTGCGGCCGACCAGATTGCGGGTAATCTGTTCGGCGGCCATAGCCGCATGCGCTGCGACATCCGTGCCGCGGGCCTGGTCGAGACGCGCGCCGTCCGGCGAGAGAATGCCATCAACGCCAATTTCGACGCCGGCCGAGAGCAGCACTGCGCGGTGCAGCGTGTTCTCCAGTTCACGCACGTTGCCGGGCCAGCGATTGCTACTGAGGGCACGTCGCGCCTCGGCCGAAAGCGGGCGCAAGGCCAAGCCGTTGATCTGCGAATATTTCTTGATGAAGTACTGCGCCAATTCGCCAATGTCGGCAGGCCGCTGGCGCAAAGGCGGGATCTTCAGGTTGACGACGTTGAGGCGAAACAGCAGATCCTCTCGGAATTTGCCTTCGCGCACTGCGTCGGTCAGGTTGCGGTTCGACGTTGCTATGATGCGGATATCGACCGGGACCGGGCGGTTGCCCCCGACACGGTCGATGACACGTTCCTGAATGGCGCGCAGCAGTTTGGCCTGCAGACGCACATCCATCTCCGAAATTTCGTCGAGCAGCAGCGTACCGCCGTTCGCCTCTTCAAACTTGCCGATACGGCGGGCCAGCGCGCCGGTAAAGGCGCCTTTCTCGTGGCCGAAAAGTTCTGATTCAAGCAGATTCTCGGGGATGGCCGCGCAGTTGACGGTGATGAAGGGCTTTTTCGAACGAGTGCTGCGTCCGTGCACGAAGCGCGCCAACACTTCCTTGCCGGTTCCACTTTCGCCGGTAATGAGAATCGATGCATGAGATGTAGCGATCTGTTGGGCAAGCTGGACGACTTTCGCCATCGCCTCATCGCGATAGATCATCTCCCGTGTGTCGTCTGCCACGGCGGCAAGCACCGCGGCGATCAGATCCGGATCAGGCGGCAGTGGGATGTATTCTTTCGCGCCGGCATGGATGGCATTGACTGCGGCTCGCGCGTCGTTGGTGACGCCGCAGGCGACGATCGGAACGTGGATGCGCTCGGCGTCCAGTCGTGTCACCAGGTCGCGGATGTCCAGCGTGACATCGACCATGAGCAAGTCGGCGCCGCGGCCGGAACGGAGCACGGCCAGCGCTTGCTCGTTGCTTTCGGCGTGAGTGACGCTGGCGCCCTTGTCCATTGCGAGCTTGGTCGCAGTGGTGAGCTGGCCGCCGAGCGTGCCGATGATCAGGAGTCGCATGGCTTAGCTCCGTAGTTTCTGTTCTGGGGCAGCCCGATGAAAGGTGTCATCAGTTGTGGTCCGCCTTGATGATTTCCGTCATGGTCACGCCGAGCTTGTCCTCGACAAGCACCACTTCGCCGCGGGCCACGAGTCGATTGTTGACATAGATGTCGATCGCCTCGCCGACCTTGCGGTCGAGCTCGAGCACCGCGCCGGGGCCGAGCTTGAGCAGGTTGCCGACTTCCATATGGGCACGACCTAGCACCGCGGAGACCTGAACAGGCACGTCAAACACCGCTTCGAGGTCGGCGGCGCCGCGGTTGACCGAGTCACTATCTGACGGTGCGAGAGAGCCTGCGTCGGGCACGATTTGGACATCGCCGCCGTTTTCGAGGTCGGGGAGCGGTACCTTTGTGTCGTCGTCACTCATTGCTGCGGTCTCCGAAAATCCTATGCGGCGGGCGCACTGCGCGCCGAGATGTAGCGGCCGACCATTTCGTCGACTGCCGAAGCAGTCGCGGCCTGATCACGGTTGACGCCGCCATCGGCCCATTCGATGCGGCAGTCGCCGGGTGCGAGGGATTCATCGGACGTAACGGCGAGCCGTCCCTCGAAACCGCGCGCGCGGGCGATCTCTTCGATCTTTTTCTTCGCAGTGTCGTAGATGTCGGGGCCGACGCGTACGGCGACGTGGGGTGTCGAGACAAGATGGTGAAAGCTTTCTGTGGCGAGTGCGGAAATCTCCGCGAACGGCTCCCGCGCAATCAAGGCCGGCGCGAGCTTGGCCGCGACTGCCACCGCCACCTCGACCGCTTCGATTTCGAGCCGTGTTTCAATCGCCGTGAGAGCGCCGTCGAGGCGGGTGAGACCATCGGCGATCACCGTAAGCGCAGCCGCGATGCGTTGGGCAGCTTCCTGCTGCGCCTGTTCCTGGCCTGCTTCAAACCCGGTGCGATAGGCCTGCGACTCGGCGTCCGCGCGCCGGCGCTCGTGCTCGACCATCGTAATGGTCGGCTTCTCGCCGGAGGCGAAGTCCTCATCAAACAGATATTTGGCCGTCGCTTTCATTGCACTCTCAATAAATCAGCTCGTCTTCGCCGCGGCTCTTGGAGATCAGGATTTCGCCTTTGGCCGCCAGATCCTTGGCAATGTTGACGAGGAGCGCCTGCGCCTCATCGACATCACGCAGCCGCACCGGACCCATGGCCTGCATGTCTTCAACCAGCATCTTGGCGGCGCGGCTGGACATGTTGGTAAAGAAGAACTGGCGTACCGCTTCGTTGGCACCTTTGAGCGCTACCGCCAGCTTGTCCTTGTCGATATTGCGCATCAGCGTCTGCGCCGAGCCGGTATCGAGCTTGACCAGATCGTCGAAGGTGAACATCAGCGCCTTGATGCGCTCCGCAGCGTCGCGATTTTCCTCTTCCAGCGCCGTGAGGAAACGCGTTTCGGTCTGGCGGTCGAAGTTGTTGAATATTTCCGCCATCACCTCGTGAGCATCGCGGCGACGGGTCTGTGAAAGATTGGACATGAATTCTGTGCGCAGCGTCTGCTCGACGCGCTCGATCACTTCCTTTTGCACCGCCTCCATTTTCAGCATGCGGTTGACGCAGTCGAGCGACAGATCTTCCGGGAGAATGGAGAGGACGCGCGCGGCATGTTCCGGGCGCAGTTTCGAAAGCACCACGGCAACGGTCTGCGGGTATTCGTTCTTGAGATAATTCGCCAGCACCTCTTCCTGGACGTTGGCGAGCTTCTCCCACATGTTGCGGCCGGCGGGGCCGCGAATCTCGTCCATGATGCCGCCGACGCGCTCAGCCGGCAGATATTGTTTGAGCAGGCGTTCGGTGGCGTCGTAGTTGCCCAGCAAGGCACCGGAAGCCGACATGCGGCCGACGAATTCGAGCAGCAATTGCTCAACCGATTCAGCCTCGATCGTGCCGAGCGACGACATCACGATGGAAATTTCGCGGAGCTCGTCGTCGTCGAGCAGGCCGAAGATCTTGGCGCCGTATTGTTCGCCGAGCGACAACATGAGCACAGCCGCACGCTCGGGACCTGTTAGTTTACGAATGCGTTCCGGAGTCTGCGGGCGTTTCGATAGCTCGGCCATCAGCCCGCCGATGTCCTCGCGAACCCCTTTTTCCTTGTCTTTCTTGGTCTCGGCGTAGGCTGACGGCATGGCTTAGGCTGCGTCCTCGTGGAGCCAATTGCGGATAATGGAAACGGCCTCGTGTGGGTTCTTGTCGGCGAGCTCGCCAACCTTCTGCACGGACTGTGCGTGGACTTGCCCTTGCACCTTGGCGATATCGATCATTGCGGACGTGCGATTGGAGATAGCGACAGCTTCGTCGCCGCCGACGATCGAGACGTTCGGACCGCCCGTCGACGTGATGCTGCCGGCAACGCCAGGGATGCCCATGCCGCCGGCGGCAGCCGCTTCTGCTGATGGTGTCACGACGGCGCTCGCCATCTGGCCAGGCAGTACGCCATCAGGCGTGATGACCCGGCGCACCAGCGGGCGCACCACCATGAACATCACGACCAAACCGAGTACCACCATCACGCCGAGTTCGGCGCCACGCATGATGTCGTCCTTGGTGAATTGCAGGTAGCTCATCCAACCGGTTGGTTCGTTGATCGGCGAGGGGGTGGTTTCAGCGAACCGCAGATTGACCACTTCAACCTGATCGCCGCGCTTGGCATCGAAGCCGATAGCCGAACGCACCAACGCCGCTATCCGATCTATCTCTTCTTTCGGACGCGGCTGGTATGCAAGTTCGCCCTTGTCGTTCTTGGTGTAGTTGCCGTCGACCAGCACGGCCGCTGAAATGCGGTTGACCCGACCTGCTTCGATCACCTCGGTCTTGGTTGTACGCGAAATTTCGTAGTTGACGATTTCTTCGGTCTTGCGGCTCTGATCACCTTTGGCGGCGCCTTCGGACTGTTGTTTGCCACCGGGCAACTCGGTGCCGACCGATACGGTGCCCTCCTTGTTGTCATTTGTGGCGGATTGTTCCTCACGGGTCTGGCTCGATCGCACCACGCGGCCGTCGGGGTCGAATTTGTCCGAAGTCTGGGTAATGCGGTTGACGTCGAAATCTGCATTGATCTGGACGCGCGCATGGCCCGGGCCAACCACCGACGACACGATGGTCTCAACCTCGGTGCGTAAACGGTTTTCATAAGCGAGCTTGCGCTCATCCGAACTGACGCCGCCGAGCGGATTGTCCTGCGCGGCGCCATCGGCGAGCAATTTGCCAGTTTCGTCGATGACCGAAACGCGCTCGGGTTTCATGCCGTTGACCGCCGTCGCAACCAGATGACGGATAGCGCGGACTTGTTGCGGTTCCAGGGTGCCGCGTACCTTAAGCACGATGGAGGCCGAGGCATCGACCTTGTCTCGGGAAAACAGCGGCCGTTCCGGCAGCACCAAGTGTACACGGGCCGCCTGCACTCGCTCGATGCCGCGAATAGTACGCGCGAGTTCACCCTCCAGCGCCCGCAAATGATTGATGTTCTGAACGAAGGTTGTCGCACCGAGCGCGTCGGTCTTGTCGAAGATCTCGTAGCCGACACCACCGCCTTTCGGCAGTCCGGTTTCGGCGAGCTTCATGCGCAACCGGGCGACGTTGTCCTTGGGCACCATGATGATGGCACCGTCGTTCTTCAATTGATACGGGAGCGCCTGCCGTTCCAGGTCCTTGATGATCGACGCACTATCCTCGACCGAAAGGTCAGTGAACAACGGCACCATCTGCGGCGTCGTCATTCGGATTATCAGGAATGAGAAGAAGCCGATCAGTGTCAGCGTCACCGCGGCCATGGCCGCCATTCGCGCAGCACCCAGCGACTTCACGAAATCGAAGAAACCTTGCACCGGTTTTATCCTGCCCGCAGGGCGCGAAGCGTGCGCCTCACCCGGCAAGATTTGCCCAGTTTAAGGTTAGCGTCCGGTTAATTCCGCCTCGAGGTCGTACGAAAGAAATACATGCCGCGGGCAGCTGACATGAATGAAATCACCGGCGTGCCGCGCCAACGTTCACGGAAAGGCGTGGGAGAGAGATTACTGACGGTACTGCTGAATGCGGGTCGTGCGCAGGCCGGCAAGGCCGTGCTGGTCAATCGAAGCCTGCCAGGAGAGGAATTCCTCGACGGTCAGCGTATATCGCGCGCACGCTTCTTCAAGCGACAAAAGGCCGCCACGCACGGCGGCGACCACCTCCGCCTTTCGGCGGATGACCCAGCGCTTGGTCGTTGTCGGAGGCAGGTCCGCAATCGTCAGCGGACTACCATCAGGCCCGATCACATACTTGACCCTCGGGCGATGGGGTTCGTTCATTGGTACACTCACAAAACGAGACTCGACTGACAGCTACTGCGGGGAAAGCTACAAGCCGCGGCTTAAAATTTGCCTAAGCATGGCAAATGCATCGGGCAATGTTTGCCCGGTTTCCGATAACCTTTTGGTTACGGATGTGCCGCGCAGGCCTCAGGCGTTAACAGCCGGTAATAAGGTGAGGGACAGCTACCCCGGTTCCTTGACTGTTTGCGATCACGTGGTCGGCCGAACGATGCGTTTGATCTTGTCGAGCGTGTAGTTTTGCCCGTTGATCGAGAGCTGCGGCGGATCTTGCGTGAGGTCGACGGAATCCACGGTCGCCTGCACTTCGGTCGAAATAGCAACCGACTGATTGTTGGCGTCCACCGCTGTTGCCGTAAGCGTGTAGCTGCCGTCGGGCCAAAGCCGGCCGTCGTTACCACGGCCGTTCCAGGTGAAGGCCTGCGTGCCCGGATTCACAGCGGCAGTTCCGGTAAATGCGTTTTGTCCGGTGGAATCCTTGATGGTGATAGTGGCGGTCGAAGGCTTGGTGACGTTGAGATTCCAATTTGCGGTGCCGTTAGTGAGCTGCGCGGTCGAGCCGTCGACCACCACGGTGGCGCCGACATAGGCAAGTGCGGTGCTCGCGACTGCACTCTTCTCCAACGAGACCAAACTCGTAAGTTGGTCGTTCGACTTCATCTGTTGCTCGACCTGTGCGAATTCCACCAGCTGCTGGGTGAACTGGTTGGTGTCGAGTGGGCTGAGCGGATCCTGGTTTTTTAGCTGCGTCGTGAGCAATTGCAGAAAAGTTGTGAAGTTGCTGGCAATTTCGGTTTTATCGAGCGCGCTCGAAACAGAGCTGGCGCCCGTCGTGCCAGTGGTGGAAATCGGAGAGACTGTCGCCATGGCTGATCCTCAGACGCGGATATCGAGACCGCCGCCCTGTCCGGCGACACGGCCATAGTTCTGCGGGATTACGTCAAGCGGCGGCAGCGTGTCGTCCTTCACCACAATCTGTGCAGTGTCGGAGCCGTTGCCGGGTTGCTGCTGACTCATGGATTGGTCGCGAAGCGAAAATTGCAGCCCGTTGTCGGTCGTCTTCAAGCCTGCATCCTGCAAGGCGCGTTCAAGGCCCGACGCGTCGCGACGTAACAGATCGAGAGTGTCGGCGCGGTCGACGGTGAGGCGCGATGTCACATTGCCGTCGCGGTCGACATCAAGCCGAACCTCGATGCGGCCGAGTTCGGGCGGATCGAGACGGATCTCAAAACGGTTTTTGCCTGCAAGTGCCTTGCCGGCGATCTCCACGGCCAAACCGGCAAGCGGGACCGCTGCAGCCAACGGGGCCGGTTGAGTGGGCGAAGCAGGCGTTGAAGTCGCGCTCGTCGTGATTTGCGACATGTTGAGGACAGCGGGCTGTGCAGTATCGGCAGTGGTTTTCGGAGCTGTGACGTTAGTATCGCCTGCCGGAACTGCGCTCGGCCCGTCTGTATCGATCTGATGGCCTTTCGCCGGAACCTCGCCGCGCGCTTGTGCAACATGCTCTTTGTCACCGTCGCTGTCGCTTGCGGCCGGCTGCGGTTTGCCAACCTGCGACTGCGGCGTGACTTTTCCGTT
>JBGQLL010000168.1:0-7289 GCA_041500065.1 Pseudolabrys sp. | reverse complement strand
CTGGCGAGCCGCTTGCGCAACGGCGGTCGCATCACCACCGATACGCTCGAGCGTATTCGCGCCTTCATGGCACGAAATTCGGACGGCGCGCCGGCGCGGCGCCGCGTGTTGTTTGAGCCGACACCGCCAGGTGTGCTTCCCGTCGTGAATCCGGCGGCGCCACCGGTTGCCTCGGGGCTCGCCACCGACGATCCGCAGCGCAACTTCCGTTTCTTCGACAACCGGCAGAAGTATCTGCTGTTCGTCAACACATGCTCGGAGAAATGGGAGATCGCGTCGCGCGTCGGGCTGGAACTCGCCAATATTCATCCGCGTCCGCCGGCAGTGCGCGTTTTTGATGCCGGCGTCGGCGACGGCACTGTGCTCGCGCGCGTCATGCGCTCGATGCACGACCGCTTCCCGACCACGCCGTTCTACATCGTCGGCAAGGAAATCAGCCTGGAGGATATCCGCCTCACGCTGCACAAGATGGCGGATCGCTTCGTCGAGCATCCTTCCAGCGTGCTTGTGCTTACGAATCTTGCCTATGCCGAGGCACCTTGGCTGGCGGTGAAATCATTGAGCGCGGCGACCAGCCTGGTCTGGAAAGAGCTGGCGATGGAAGGCAGCACCGCGCACAGCTTCGAAAAGCAGATCACCGATCTCGAGCCGTTCCTGGCGGAGAACTGGAAAGCGCGCGTGAGCGCAAAAAGCGGCAACCCGGTCTACGAGCGTCCGGTGATCCTGGTGATCTATCGCAACGATCACCGTTTCCTTCTCGACCAGATTGTGCCAAAGCCGGGCGGGACCGTCGCCGACTACGACCTTGTGATAGCCTCGCAACCTTATCGCGCGCGTGCGTCGCTCGAATTCAAAGCCAAACGTGTGCTGGCACCGCTCGCGCGTGCGATTGGGCCGGGCGGCCGCATGATCGCAATCCATTCTTATGGGCACGATCCGGCGATGGAGATCATCCAGAAGGTCTGGCCGAACGACAATCCATTCGTGCACAGTCGCCACGATTTGCTCAAGGAAGTGAAGCACGAACTGGGCACTGCGGGCCGCGATCTCAATTTCAACGCCTATTCCGATCAGCGGTCGCTGTTCCGCTATGACATGCACACGCTGCCGTCGGAAATTTCCTCCTCGATCGGCACGTCAACCTTGCTCGCAGCATGGAATGCGGCGATTTATGTGGCGCAGGTGGAAGACGATCGTTTGTCTGATGTGAACAGCGATCGGCGTTACATCGAGGCGACGCGCGACATTCTCCAGAAGCATGGCGGCTTGTGGTTCTATGATGAATCCTTCGTGATCTCGCGCCGGCGCGAATAGGTGCGTCGGCCGATGTCTACCGCTCCCGTGCCTGATCCTGCCGCCTTCGGGCGACAATTTTCGCTCGAGGCGACGCGCCCAAACTCGGCGGAAATTGCGACGCTTGCGGACATTCTTCCGCGCGGCACGGCGCTTTATCTGACCGCCGTGCCGACCCAGGATACGCGCGAGCTGGTGACGGCGGCTGCCGCCGTGCGCAAGGCCGGACTCGAGCCGGTTGCCCATATCGCAGCGCGACGGCTTGCCAGTGCCGGTGCGTTGCAGGAATTGCTTACCCGCATTCATGGCGAAGCCGATATGCGCCGGCTGCTCGTGATCGGCGGGGATGTCGATGCGCCGGGCGCATTCGGCGATGCGCTCGCCATTATTCAGAAGGGCGCCCTGCGTAAGGCCGGTATCGAAGAAATCGGAATCGGCGCCTACCCCGAAGGTCATCCGCGCATCCCGGCCGGGCGTCTCGAATCCGCGCTTGACGAAAAGATCGCTGCCGCTACCGCGCAGGGCTTGCGTGTTCATATCGTCAGCCAGTTTTCATTCGCTCCTGAACGCATTCTGACGTGGCTCAAGCAACTGCGCGCGTGTGGTATCGGCAAGCCGGTGAAAATCGGCATGGCGGGCCCGACCAGCGTGCCGGCTTTGCTGCGATACGCCAGACGCTGTGGAGTTGCTGCCTCGTTGCGCGGGCTGGTATCGGGTGTCGCCAGTGGGCTGGTCGGCCACGTCGGGCCCGACCTCATTATCGAAACGCTTTCGGCGGCCGGCAATTTGGGCGACGTGGCGCCCCACTATTTTTCCTTCGGGGGCACGCTTGAAACTGCACGCTACGCATGCGAAGCCGCCGCAGGACGACACGGCGCCGGCCGTGCTATGGCTCGAAGCAATTAAGACCCGCCGGCATATGCGGGCTATTTGCGGAGGACGACATGCAAAGAACAAAACCGCCTTTTCGCGCCGATCATGTTGGCAGCATCCTGCGCACCGCCCCGGTGAAAGATGCGCGCGCAAAGCGCGAACAGGGAACCATAAGCGCGGCGCAACTCAAAGAGGTTGAAGACCGCGAGATCGAAAAGATCATCAAGAAGCAGGAAGAGATTGGCCTCAGGCTCGCGACCGATGGCGAGTTTCGCCGTTCCTGGTGGCATTTCGACTTCTTCGGCATGCTCGATGGCGTTGAGATCTATGAACTCGACCATGGCATCCAGTTTCAGGGCGTCCAGACCAAGCCCCGGAGCATCAAGGTCACCGGCAAGATCGGATTCTCAAACCATCCGATGCTGGAGCATTTCAAATTTCTGAAAGCGCACACCAAGGTCATGCCGAAAATGACGATCCCGGCGCCGAGCGTGATGCATTTTCGGCTCGAACCCGGCGCTGTTGTAAAAGGCGTCTATCCAAATCGCGATGCCATCTTCGACGATCTCGCGATGGCTTATCAAAAAGCAATCAAGGCATTCTACGATGCAGGCTGCCGCTATCTGCAATTCGACGACACCGCCTGGGCCTACCTGTGCTCGCAGGAAGAACTAAAAAAGGCCAGGGACCGCGGTCTCGACGTCGACCACCTGCAGGAAACCTATACAAGCTGCATCAACAAGGCGTTGGAAGCAAAACCCGCCGACATGACGATTAGCACCCACGTCTGCCGCGGGAATTTCCGTTCGACTTTTATTTCCTCGGGCGGCTACGAGCCGGTGGCGCAGAATCTCCTCGGCAAATGTAACTACGACGGTTACTTCCTCGAATATGACACCGACCGCGCCGGCGGCTTCGAGCCGCTGCGGTTTTTGCCGAAAGGCAACAAGATCGTCGTTCTTGGTCTGGTCACGTCGAAGTCCGGCCGGCTGGAACCGCGCGCCGATATCAAGAAGCGAATTGAAGAAGCGACTAAATATGTCGCGCTCGACCAACTGTGCCTGTCACCCCAATGCGGCTTTGCCTCGACCGAAGAGGGCAACGTGTTGGCCGAGGACGAGCAATGGGCCAAGCTGCGTATGATTGTCGAGTTGGCGGAAGAGGTTTGGGGGAAGTAGTGCTCGTGTCCCGGGCGCAGCGCAGCACGGGTGGTGCGCTGCAGAACCGGGACCGTTACGATGTTTGGGCGGTCCCCGATCAGCGGTGCACCGCTACCGCGCTGCACCGCATCCTGGACACAGGGCTTCCCAATGACCCAACGCACCACGCCACCGTTTCGCGCCGACCATGTCGGCAGTCTGTTGCGCACGGTGCCGCTGAAAGATGCACGCGCCAAGCGTGCCAAAGGCGAGATCGATGCCGCCGCCCTGAAGGCGGTCGAAGATCGCGAGATCGAGACAACCGTCAAGAAACAGGAGGACCTGGGGCTGAAGCTTGCCACCGATGGCGAATTCCGCCGTTCCTGGTGGCATTTCGATTTTTTCCGTGGGCTTGCCGGCGTCACGCCGATCACAACTGCAACGGGCATCAAATTCCACGGCGTTGAAACCAAGCACGAAGCAATCCGGATAGATGGCAAAGTCGATTTCACCGGCCATCCGCAGCTCGAACACTTCAAGTTCCTGAAGGCGCACTGTCGCGTTACGCCGAAGATGACGATTCCCGCGCCGAGTACATTCCATTTCCGTCAGGGCCGGGCGATGGTGAGCAAAGAGGTTTATCCGGATCTTGACGCGTTCTTCGCCGATGTTGGCGCCACCTGGCGCAAGGCGATCCGCGCCTTCTACGACGCTGGGTGCCGCTATCTCCAGCTCGATGACACCGCCTGGGCGATGATGTGCGACCCGAAGGAGCGCGAGCAATCGAAAGCGCGTGGCGATGATCCGGACAAATTGCCGGCAATCTATGCCCGCGTGACGAACGCGGCACTGGAAGGCAAGCCGGCCGATATGGCGATCACCATGCATTCGTGCCGCGGCAATTTCCGCTCCACATGGATTGCGCAAGGCGGCTACGAATTCGTCGCCGAACATCTGCTCGGCAAGACCAATCTCGACGGCTATTTCCTTGAGTACGACAGCGAGCGCGCCGGTGGATTTGAGCCGCTGCGCCATTTTCCCAAGGGGAAGAAGCAGCTTGTGCTGGGCCTCGTTACGTCGAAGAGCGGACGTCTGGAGCCGAAGGACGACATCAAGCGGCGTATCGATGAAGCCACCAAATACGTAGCGCTCGACCAGCTCTGCTTGTCGCCGCAATGTGGTTTTGCCTCCACCGAAGAGGGCAATGTGCTGGCGGAAGAAGAACAGTGGGCGAAGCTGCGGATGATTGTTGAATTGGCAGAGGACGTGTGGGGGAAATAGTGCTTGGTGTCCCGCTGAACCGGGACCGTTACGATGTGTGGCGGTCCCGGATCAGCGGTGCACCGCTAACGCGCTGCACCGCATCCGGGACACGCAACGAGATTCATGCAACGCCCCAAGCCACCCTTCCGCGCCGATCACGTCGGCAGTCTCTTGCGTACCGCGCCGCTCAAGCAAGCGCGCGCGAAGCGAGAGAAAGGCGAAATTTCCCAGCATGAGCTGAAAGCGATCGAAGATCGCGAGATTTCGGCGATCATAAAGAAGCAGGAAGATATCGGGCTTCGGGCCGTCACCGATGGCGAATTCCGCCGCGCGTTCTGGAACTATGATTTTCTCGGGGCACTTCCCGGCGTTGAGGCTTATCTCGGCGAGCGCAAGATCAAGTTTCAGGGTGTCAATCCGAAGCCAATGATGCTGCGGGTTACGGGAAAACTTGGCGCTTTCTCCAGTCACCCGATGCTCGAACATTTCAAGTTTTTGAAACAGCACGCGCGGGCGCTTCCGAAGATGACGATCCCGTCGCCTTCTAGTGTGCATTTCCGCTATGGCCGCGATGCCGTGCCGGAAATGCTCTATCCGGACATGAACGATTTCTACCGCGATCTTGGCCAGACCTATCGCCGGGCCGTAAAGGCTTTCGCGGATGCCGGCTGCCGCTATCTTCAGCTCGACGAGGTCAATTTCGCCTATCTTTGTGACCCCAAGTTGCGCGCGCAGGTGACCAACCGGGGTGACGACCCTGAAGAGCTGCCGACGATCTATGCGGGCATGATCAATGCCGCGATGTCCGATATCCCGCCCGACATGACCATTGCCATGCATTTGTGCCGCGGCAATTTCCAATCAACCTTCGTTGCATCGGGCGGTTACGAGCCGGTGGCGGAGATCCTGTTCAACACGATCAACGTGCACGGCTACTTCATGGAATACGACAGCGACCGCGCCGGCGGTTTCGAGCCTTTGCGCTTCGTTCCGAGGGGCAAGACAATTGTGCTCGGCCTCATCACGTCGAAGTCCGGTCGGCTTGAATCAAAGGATGAGATCAAGCGGCGCATCGATGAGGCGGCAAAATTCGTGCCCCTGGAGCAGCTTTGCATCTCGCCGCAGTGCGGCTTCGCCTCAACCGAGGAAGGCAACATCTTGGCTGAGGACGAGCAGTGGGCCAAACTCAGGATGATCGTGGAATTGGCGGGAGAGGTGTGGGGAGAGTAAAACACCGTGTCCCGGGCGCAGCGCAGCACGGAGTGGTGCGCCGCAGACCCGGGACCGTTACGATCTATGGCGGTCCCGGATCAGCGGTGCACCGCTGACGCGCTGCACCGCATCCGGGACAAGAGGCCTCACAATGTCACAACGAACAAAACCGCCGTTTCGCGCCGACCATGTCGGTAGCCTGTTGCGCCCAGCAGCGTTGAAAAAAGCACGCGAGCAGCGCGCCAAAGGCGAAATTACGTCCGCGCAACTCAAGGAAATCGAGGACCGCGAGATCGAGCGTGTCATCAAGAAGCAGGAAGATGTCGGCCTGCAATCGATCACCGATGGCGAGTTTCGCCGCTCCTGGTGGCATCTCGATTTTCTCTGGGGCCTCGACGGTATCGAAAAGCATGTGATGGATACCGGTATCCCTTTTACCGGGATCACGACCCGCAACGAAGGCCTCAAGGTCACCGGCAAGCTCGGCTTTTCCAGCCACCCGATGATCGAGCATTTCAAGTTCGTCGCGTCGCACACCAAGCGGACGCCGAAGATCACGATTCCTTCGCCATCGGCTGCCTACGGGCGGCCAGTGCCGACGCCGATCGATCGCAATGTCTATCCAAAGCTCGACCGCTTTTTCGACGATCTCGGCCAGGCTTATAAAAAGGCTGTTCGTGCCTTTGCTGATGCCGGCTGCCGCTACCTCCAGCTCGACGAAGTCTTCATTGCCATGCTGTGCGATGCGAAATATCGCCAGTCGATGAAGGATCGCGGGGATGACCCGGAGCGGCTCGGCGAACTCTATGGCGACCTCATCAATACCGCGATGTCGGATATTCCCTCCGACATGACCATCACGATGCACATGTGTCGTGGCAACTATAAATCGACCTACATGGGGAGCGGAGGCTACGAAGCCGTGCAGGAAGTTCTGTTTAACAGGATCAAGGTGCACGGCTTCTTCATGGAGTATGACAGCGACCGCGCGGGCGGCTTCGAGCCGCTGCGTATGCTTCCAAAGGATAGAACCGCCGTGCTCGGTCTCGTTACGACGAAGAGCGGACGGCTAGAGTCCAAAGACGAGATCAAGCGCCGTATCGACCAGGCCGCCAAGTTCGTTTCACTCGAACAGCTGTGTCTGTCGCCGCAATGCGGCTTTGCCTCGACCGAAGAGGGCAATGCGCTGGCCGAGGACGAGCAATGGGCCAAGTTGCGCATGATCATTGAGCTTGCGGGCGAGGTCTGGGGCTAGTTTCTGTCATGGCCGGACTTGTTCCGGCCATCCATGTCTTTAAAAGGAAGCAAGACGTGGATGCCCGGCATAAAGCCGGGCATGACGTTGTATTTGAGGCCGGGGACCAACCAGATGCCGGGCGTTGTTTCAGGCAAAGTCGCCATCGTTACTGGGGCAGGGCGCGGCATCGGGCGCGGCATCGCCATGCTGCTGGCTCAAGAAGGCGCACGCGTGGTGGTCTGCGATATCGGCGCGAGCCTGCAAGGCGAGGG
>JBGQLL010000167.1:0-7296 GCA_041500065.1 Pseudolabrys sp. | reverse complement strand
TCCCCTGCCTTCACCACAGTGACGCTATCCAATGGCGTCACCAAGTCCGCGATATTTAATGGAAACGGCCTGACAGTGACTGCCGCAAGTCCAACAAGCATCATGATAGCAAACAGCAATAGCGCGGTGACCATGAACGGTGAATCGGTGACTCTGCACGGCGCCATTTCCGTACAAGCCGGCCCCGGCATGCAAGTTTATCGTCAATCAAATGGCGACGTCACAATCAGCATCAAACCAAAGGAGGTCGTGCTAACCGGCGATTCGATCAAGACGAGTGGCTCAGACACAATTGCTATTCCAAAGGGCGCAGTCGTCGTGCGCGACCACCGCGACGGAAAAGATCCGGGGGTTGCGATTGTCAAGAACGATGACGGAACCTACGCGGCCAAGGCCACAGACGAAAATAAGGGAATAATCGGCGCAGCCGGCAGCGCAGTTTGGGACTTCACTAAGTCCGTCGCTCCCGGTTTCTCAAAACCGGCATCGACTTCGACCTCTGTCCAGGAGTGAAAGTACTAGTTTGACTGTGATTTATTTTCGGCGATCCGGGCCCGGCGCGCACGTGCCGGGCCCGAACTTTTACAGTCGGCGCTCCAGGAATGCAGAGAAAAATTCGCGCCGGGACCACCTCATAGTAGCTCCGGTGTTTCTTTGAAATATTTTACGTGCTCGATCAGCGCATATCTGTCGGTCATTCCCGCAATATAATCCACAATACGGCGAGCGCGAGCGGCAATATCCGTAACGTCCAGCCCCTCACTCCATTCTGCCGGCAAATCAGCGGGTGTCATCGTATAGTGCGCGAAGAGATCGCGTACGACGCCCTCCGCATCGGCCATGACTCGCATTATTCGGTCGTGACGATACATCCGTGGATAGAGGAATCCCTTGATGTCGCGATCGGCCTTTTCCATCGCTGGCGAAAATCCCACGACGGGCCGCGGCGCCTCCCGCACATCCGCAGCTGAGCGCGGCTTGAGCAGCGCGACACGCCGCCCGACCTCGGCGATCACGTCTTCGATCATGCGGGTGATCAGTGCGCGTACGGTTTCGTGCACGCGCCGTCCTAACTCCATGCCGGCATGTTGCTCGTCTATCGTCCTCAGAATATTTCCGACCAGCGGCACCGCAGCAATATCGTCGAGCGTAAATAGATCCGCGCGCAGGCCATCGTCGATGTCATGGGCATCGTAGGCGATGTCGTCGGACAACGCCGCAACCTGTGCTTCGGCGCTGGCATATGTCCACAGTTCCAGATCCTGGATCTTCGAATAGGCGATGATCGGCGCCGGCACACCGTGCCTGGCATAACGGCCAACCGCGGCACGATCCCGACCCAGAAGTGGCCCGTTATGCTTGACCAGACCTTCGAGCGTTTCCCAGCTCAGATTGAGGCCGTCGAATGCGGCGTAGCGACGCTCAAGGTCAGTCACTATGCGCAGGGCCTGCGCATTGTGATCGAAGCCGCCAAAGTCCGCGAGACATTCATCGAGTGCACGCTCGCCGGCATGTCCGAACGGCGGGTGACCGAGGTCGTGAGCGAGCGCCAACGCTTCTGCGAGGTCCTCGTCCAAGCCAAGGGCGCGCGCGATCGAGCGGGCGACCTGCGCGACCTCGAGCGTGTGGGTGAGACGCGTGCGGTAATGATCGCCTTCATGATAAACGAACACCTGTGTTTTGTGGGCCAACCGCCGGAATGCGGTCGAATGGATAATCCTGTCGCAGTCGCGGCGAAAAGCATTGCGGGTCGGACTCGCCGGTTCGGCAAAGCGGCGACCACGGCTTTGTGCCGGATCGGAGGCATAAACCGCCCGCTCGCGCCCTGTTTCGACTGCCATCGGCATTTCTTATCGATTGCGCATGATTTTATCCGAAAACCGGTATCCGCTTTTCGAGATCATGCGCCGGATTGACCTCGCTGGCCGGCGCACTTAACTATCCGTTGGGCCTTCTGCCAATAGGATGGTCTGAAAAGGCACGCAATGAGCACGAGCATCACGGTCAGCGAACGGGCGGCGCGGCGGATCGGAGAGATCCTCAAAGGTGAGCCGAACGGCACCATGCTGCGCGTCAGCGTGGAAGGTGGCGGCTGCTCCGGCTTTCAATACAAATTCGACGTCGAACGCGCTAAGGCCGCCGATGACCTTGTCATTAACCGCGACGGCGCTGTCGTGCTCATCGACCCGATCTCGGTCAACTACATGGCCGGTTCGGAGATCGATTTCGTCGACGATCTCATCGGCGCTTCGTTCAAGGTGAAAAACCCGCAGGCGAAAGCGTCTTGCGGTTGCGGCACCAGCTTCACACTCTAGCTTTAAATGCCGCGACAGCTATTCCGCGGCGACTGCGGGCGGCGCCTCTTTCACTTCCTCAAGCTGCGGTTCGAGCCGGCGCTTGATCAGCCGGTCGAAGCGATCGAGATAGAGGTAGATGACCGGTGTGATGTAGAGCGTCAGCAGCTGCGATAGCAACAGGCCGCCGACCACCGCAACGCCGAGCGGCTGACGCAGTTCGGCGCCGGCGCCCGTGCCGAGAGCGATTGGCAGTGTGCCGAAGATCGCGGCGAAAGTCGTCATCATGATCGGGCGGAAACGCAGAACAGCGGCTTCGCGAATAGCGGCCTCTGCCGACAAGCCAACCCGGCGTCGCTCGATCGCGAAATCGATCATCATGATTGCGTTCTTTTTGACAATGCCGACGAGCATCACGATGCCGATCATGGCGATCACCGACAGATCCATGCGGAACAGCATCAGAGTGAGGATCGCCCCGATGCCGGCCGATGGCAGGCCCGAAATGATGGTGATCGGATGGATGAAGCTTTCATACAAAATGCCGAGCACGACGTAAGCAGCAAAAATTGCGGCAAGGATCAATATCCCCTGCCCGCGCAATGAATCCTGGAATACCTGCGCGGTACCCTGGAAACCGGTCGTGATCGTCGCGGGTAACCTCTGTTCGCGCTCGAGATTCTTAATGGCGTCCACCGCCTGACCGAGCGAGAAACCGGGAGCCAAATTGAACGAGATTGTCACTGCCGGCTGCTGGCCCTGATGGTTGACCTGCAATGGCCCGACGGTGCGAACGAAGCGAGTGACCGCCGAGAGCGGCACCGTGGTGCCGTTTGTCGTCTTCAAATAGACGCGCGCCAAATCATCTGGGCCGACCTGAAATTCCGGCTGGGTTTCGAGAATGACCTGATAGTAGTTCACCGGGCTGTAGATGGTGGCGACCTGCCGCACACCGAACGCGTTATAGAGTTCCTGGCGAACCTGATCGACAGTGAGCCCATAGACCGCAGACTTCTCGCGGTCGACGTCGATGGTGACCTGTGGATTGGTGACATAGAGGTCGGTCGTCACATCGAGCAGACCATCAATCTTGGATATTTTTTCACGCAGTTGAGGCGCAAGCCGGTAGAGCGCCTCCGTGTCATTGGACTGCAGCGTGTACTGATACTGGCTCTTGGCGAGCTTGCCGCCGAGATTGATATTCTGGATGGGCTGGAAATAAATCGCGAGACCAGGCACGACGTTGGCGGTCCGACGCAGGCGCGCGAGAATAGTCTGTAGACTATCACGCTCGTTACGGGGCTTTAGCGCGACAAGCATGCGGCCGCTATTGCCCACCGAATTGGGCCCGCCCGTTCCTACGGTGGAATTCACGTACGCGACTGCCGGGTCGGCACGTACAATGTCAGCCACTTTGCGTTGAAGCTGCGAGATCGCTGGGAACGAAATGTCGGTCGCGCACTCCGTAATGCCAATGACGTAGCCGGTGTCTTCCGTCGGAAAGAAGCCTTTCGGAACGATGACATAGAGCGCAATGGTTGCGAAGAAGGTGCCAAGAGTAATCATCAGCATGATCGACTTGAAGGCGATCACCCGGTCCAGGGTCCACTGATAGGTGCTGAGCATCCCTTCAAAAAGCCGCTCGAAGAGCCGCAGCACAAAGAACTGCTTTTTCTCACCGTCATTCTGATGGCTGCCAAGCACGCGCGCGCACAGCATCGGCGTCAGTGTCAGCGACACAAAGCCGGAAACCACGATTGCGACCGCGATCGACACCGCAAATTCGCGGAACACGCGGCCAACCATGCCCCCCATCAATAGCACCGGGATGAACACTGCAATCAGCGAGAACGTGATCGACACGATGGTGAAGCCGATCTCGCGCGAGCCTTTCAGCGCGGCCTCGAACGGGCGCATGCCGCCTTCGACATGGCGCACGATGTTTTCCAGCATTACGATGGCGTCGTCGACCACGAAGCCAACCGACAGCGTGAGCGCGAGCAGCGTCATGTTGTTGATGGAGAAACCGAACGCATACATTGCGGCGAATGTGCCGACCAGAGAAACCGGCACAGCCAGCGCCGGGATGATGGTGGCCGAGACCTTACGCAGGAACAGGAAGATCACCAGGATAACGAGCGTGACCGCGATTGCCAGCGTCTCCTGCACGTCGGTCACCGCCGCGCGAATTGACAGCGAACGATCGAACAAAGGCTGCATTTGGATCGATGGCGGCACTTGCGCGCGCATATTCGGCAGGCTTTGGCGCACAAGGTCGACGACCTGCACGGTGTTGGCGTCCGGCTGGCGCTGGATCGCGAGCACGATGGCGCGCGCGTCGTTGAACCAGGTGGCAATCTTGTCGTTCTCGACGCTATCGATCACCCGTGCGATCTGGTTGAGCTTGATCGGCGTGCCGTTTCGGTAGGCCACGACCACATCGCGGTAGTCGGCCGCGTGCGGCATCGCGCTGGTGGCTGCCAGAATGACACTCTGCTTCGGCCCGGTCAGAACTCCAACGGGCGTGCTCGAATTGGCCTTGGCGACGACGCTACGCACATCCTCAAGCGCGATATTCCGTGCAGCCGCCTCGGTTGGGTTGACCTGAACGCGAACAGCGAATTTCTGCGCGCCATAGACCAGCACCTGTGCAACGCCCGGCAATTGCGAAATCTGCGGTGCCAGAACGGTTTCGGCATAATCGTCAACCGTCGACAGCGGCACAGTGTCGGACCGCAAGCTTACATAGAGAACCGGGAAATCGCCCGGATTCACCTTGCGGAACGACGGCGGTATCGTCATTTCGATCGGCAACAGGCGCGCTGCGGTCGCGAGCGCGGTCTGCACATCGAGCGCCGCACCGTCGATATTGCGGCCGAGGTCGAACTGAATGGTGATCTGCGCCAATCCGAGCGAGGACGACGAATTCATCGACGAGATGCCGGAAATCGTCGACAACTGTCGTTCGATCGGTGATGCAACCGACGACGCCATCGTCTCGGGACTGGCGCCGGGAAATTGCGCGGTGATCTGAATAGTCGGGAAATCCACCGCCGGGAGGGCAGCCACCGGCAGCAGCCGGTAGGCGAACACGCCGAAAACGATCAGCGACGCAGTCATCAGCGTCGTCAGCACCGGCCGGCGAATACAGGTTTCCGAAATGTTCATGGCTCAGCTACCCGCGACCTTGGGTGCGCCTATGTTGACGCGGGTACCGCTCGACAACAGCAGCTGTCCTTCGGTCACGACGGTCTCGCCGCCGTCGAGGCCCGATGCGATCACGCTTTCGGTTCCGATCTGGCGTTCAACCTTGACCGGCTGGACCTGAGCTACGCCATCTTTGACGACGAATACGAAAGTGCCGGTCTGACTGACTTGTACCGCTTGCGAGGGCACCACGATGCCCTCCTCACTTCGCAAGGTCATATCGGTGGTGACCAGCGTGCCTGGCCAGAGCAGTTCGTCCTTGTTCGGCATGGTCGCTCGCACCGTCGCCATGCCGGTCGCCGGATCGACGGTGTTTTCGATCATGGTGACCTGACCACTGGCGCGCTTGTCTTCACCTGGAATGATCGCTTCCACAGTCGCGGTTTCGGCGGCGATCGCCTTGCGGATGTCGGGAAGGATTTTCTGCGGCACCGTGAAGGTCACATAGACAGGTACCATCTGATTGATCGTCGCCATCGGCGTAGTGTCGGCCTGGCGCACAAAATTTCCGACCTTCACATTGGCCATGCTGATGCGACCCGAAATCGGCGCGCGGATTGCACAGAACCCGAGCTGAACCTTGAGGTTCTCGAGCTGCGCACGATTGGATTCCGCAGTCGCGCGCGACACGTTGACCGTAGTCTGCGCGTTGTTGAGTGTGACGATCGGTGTTGCGTTCCTGCCAACGAGATCCGTGTAACGATCGACGTCTCGCAGGGCCTGCTCGAGCGTAGCCTGAGCGCCGTCGATGATTGCCTGGACCCGCTTCATGTCAGCTTCGATCTGCCGGCAATCGAGCGTGAACAGGAGATCGCCCTTTTGCACCGAGGCGCCGTCCCGGAAATGGACTTCGGTAATTGTCGTGTCGACCTGCGTCTTGATGGCGACGCCGGCGACGGGGGTCACATTGCCGAGGGCGCTCAGGCGCACCGGCATCGTCTTGCGCTCGGCCTTGGCAACCTCGACCGGAACCGACCGCGCCGCCTGTGAGCGGGCGGCTGCGCCGTCGCTGGTCCACAATCCGCGCACAAGCACAACAATGCCGATCAGGGCGACCGCCGCCCCAACAATGAGCCACTTTCGCTTGAGCATCGGCAATTTTCGGTCCGGACTCATGTGCGCCTGCCCGGACGCTCCCTAATTCCGCGGAATGGCTTTGTTTCTCATCAGTTTTGGGCCGCGTTGGCGGCTTTCCTAGCATATAAACGCTTAACCGTGCATATACCTGCGCTTGCAGGTAAACACGGTGAATGCAGCATTATTCGCCTGTCCGGACCCCCAAAAACCAATGCGAATAGCCACCTGGAACGTCAATTCAATCCGCCAGCGCATGGACAACCTTCAGGCGTGGCTCAAGGAACGGGAGCCCGACATCGTCTGCCTGCAAGAGATCAAATGCACCGACGAGACCTTCCCGCACGAGCCGCTGGAGGCGCTCGGATACAACGTAGCGGTGCATGGCCAGAAGACCTTCAACGGCGTTGCGCTGTTGTCGAAGCTGCCGTTCGACGAGGTCGCGCCCGGGTTGATCGGCGATGATGGCGACGTGCAGGCCCGTTTTCTGGAAGCCATCGTTTCGACCAAAACCGGAGTGCTACGCGTCGTCAGCCTTTATCTGCCCAATGGCAATCCGCCCGCGACTGACAAATATACGTACAAACTCAATTGGATGACTCGGCTCATTAATTTCTCACATGAACGACTTAAACTAGAAGAACCGATGCTTTTGGCCGGCGACTACAATGTCATTCCGGCCGCGATAGACGTCCGGCACCCCGAAGCATGGAAAAACGAC
>JBGQLL010000166.1:0-7374 GCA_041500065.1 Pseudolabrys sp. | reverse complement strand
TCGGCCTTTGGCGGCACCGTTCCGCCCAGCTCCAGCAGGCGCTTGGCGACAGCCGGATCGTCGAGCGCCTTGTTAAGCGCGTCGCTGAGCTTATCGACGGCAGGCTTTGGCGTGTCCTTCGGTGCGAAGATCGCGCTCCAGATGTTGATTTGAAACTCTTTGGCGCCGACTTCCTTGGCGGAGGGTACGTCGGGGAGCGCGGGCGAGCGATCATTGCCGGAGACGACGTAGGCTTTCACCGTGCCGCCGCGAACAGCGCCCTGGACACTGACAACCTGCTCACAAAAGAAATCCACGTGGCCGCCGATAACGTCATTGAGCGCCGGGCCGGTGCCGCGATAGGCGACCAAGTTTGGTTTCAGGCCGAGTTCAGACGTAAACAGCAGGCAAGCCATGTGCGAGGACGAACCGACGCCCCCATGTGCCTGTTTCACGCTGTCGCCGTTCTTTTTCAGATAGGCCACGAATTCCTTGAAGTCATTGGCTGGAAAATCTTTCCGCGCCACGACCACCGCAGGCGCATTTGCCGTCAAACCGATCGGCTCGAAGTCCTTGGTCGAGTCGTATTTCAAGTTGGCAAAAAGCGCAGGAGCCGACACATGTGATCCCATACTGGCGGCAAGCAGCGTATAGCCGTCATGCTCCGACCCCGCAGCCCTTGCTGTGCCGATCGTTCCGCCGGCGCCGCCCACATTTTCGATGACGATATTCTGGCCGAGGGCCTTGCTCATGCCATCGGCCATGATCCGCGCCACCACGTCGCTGGGCCCGCCAGCCGGATAGGGAACAATCATCGTTATCGGATGTGTCGGATAGCTCTGCGCTATCGCCGGCAGGCCAGCTGTCATGAGTGCGGCTGCGGCGAACAGACCCGTGCAAATCTTCTTCATGAATCTCTCCCCACCTTGCGTTTACTCGGCGGCTAGCACCGCCATTTGTGTGTCTTTTCGTTTCTTTTCTTGAATTGCCATAAGCACTTTCTCCGGCGTCGCCGGCAACGCGGTGATGCGCACACCAACCGCGTCGTAGATCGCATTCATGATCGCTGGAATTGTCGGCACCATAGCCGGCTCACCGACCCCCTTGACCCCCAGCGGTCCGATCGGATCGGGATCCTCGATGATGATTGAATTGACTCGCGGCACGTCGAGTGCGGTCGGTAAAATATATTTGGCAAAGCCCGACGTGCTGGTTCGCCCATTGTCGAGCTTATAGTCTTCCATCAGCCCCTGCCCGAGCGCCTGCACAATGCCCCCTTCGATCTGGCCTTCCACGCCCTGCGGATTGACCGCGCGGCCGACATCATGTGCAGCCCAGATACCGAGCACCTGAACCTCTCCAGTTACCGTGTCGACCTCGACTTCGGCGACTTGAGCGCCGAACACATAGGCCTGCCAGGGCCGGCCAGAACCGTCGACCGGATCGAGGCCTGTTGTATCGGTGCCGAAACTGGCCGAACCGACGGGAACAACACCGCGGCTTTTCGCGGTATGCACCGCCTCGCCCATTGTGATGCGGTGATTGGTATTCTCGGCCCAAACCTCTCCGTTGCCTGTACAGATTGTTTCAACCTCAACGTCCCAGACGTCGGCCATGACTTCGACCAGACGCTTGCGTGCTTCACGGGACGCGAGCGCGACGGCGTTGCCAATCATATAGGTTTGGCGGCTGGCCCCGGCGTGCGACGCTTCGGGGGCGCGTGCGGTATCATTGTCACCAATCACCACGTGCTCTGGCTTCACACCCATCTCGTGGGCGGCGATCTGCGCCAGCACGGTGAGAATGCCCTCGCCGATCTCAGTGACGCCGGTTACGACCTTCGCGCTGCCACCGTCATCGAGTTCGGCCCACGCTGCCGCACGGTCAATCACGGCAGTACGCGCAATGCCGTACCAGCAGGCAGCCATTCCTCGTCCGCGTTTGCGGGCCATGCGCTACTCCGCCGCTTCCTGTTTCTCTATCGCCGCAAAGCGCGCACCCAGTGCGCACGGCGGCCGGACATCGTTGCGATTGAGATCGCCCCGTTTTTCGCCGCGGGAAACCGGAGCACCTGCCTCCCAGCCGGACGCTTTCTCCAATGCGTCGAGCGCCCGCGTCAGGCTGACTGAGCCGAGTTTGGCCTTTGTATGAGTCAGCGCACCATCGCGCATCGCGTTGATGCGCCGGATCTGGAATGGGTCGAGCCCAAGCCGTTCCGCGCAGATGTCCAGGTGGGATTCGGTGGCAAATGCAGTTTGCAGCGCGCCGAACGAGCGAAAGGCGCCTGATGGCGTGTTGTTGGTGTAGATTCCGAACGTGTCGACTTTGACATTGGGAATGAGATAGGGCCCGGCCGCCAAAATAGCGGCTTTGCGCATGACACCTTCGGTGGACAGGCCGTACGCGCCGCCATCACAGATCATTTTCATTTGCAGGGCGCGGATGCGGCCGTCGCGCGTCAGCCCCATGCGCAGCGCTGTGCGGGACGGATGACGCTTGGCCGTGGAAACGATCGATTCCTCGCGGGTAAATACCAGCCGCACCGGACGCTGCGTCTTCATCGCAAGCAGCGCCAGCATGCCCTGGTAGATCATGTCTTCCTTGCCGCCGAAGCCGCCACCGACCGGGCTCATGATGAATCGCACTTTGCTGATCGGCTTGGCGATGATGCGGGCCAACATGTGACGATGATGGGTCACATTCTGGTCCGGCGAGACGATCGTCACCACGCCGTCGTGATCGACGTAAGCCAAGCCGGCTTCCGGCTCGAGATAGGCGTGCTCAATCGCTTGAGTGGAATAGATTTCCTCGACGACAAGATCGGATTCCGCAAAGCCCTTGTCCACATCGCCCACACGGATCGGAATGTGTTTGGTGACGTTGTCCGGCGCGTAATCATGCAACACGGGCGCGCCTGGACGTATGGCTTCGTCAGGATCAAAAACGGCAGGTAGTGTCTCGTAGACGACCTTGATTGCGGCGAGCGCGCGCTTCGCGATGAGCGGGGTCTCGGCGGCGACCGCCGCCACGGCCTCCCCGACATAGCGGACTTTGCCGCGCGCCATGACGGGTTGATCGTTGACGAACACCCCAAACCCGTCTTCACCCGGCACATCGGCGCTGGTGATGACGCCTTCGACCCCCTCCATAGCTTCCGCGATGGATGTGTCGATCGACATTATGCGCGCATGCGCATGGGGCGAACGCAGCACCTGTACGTGCAGCATCCCGGGTATGGTCATGTCGCCGGCATATTTCAGGCGGCCCGAGACCTTGCTTGGCGTGTCGATACGGCGCACGTTTTTGCCGATGAAATCGCCATTCTCCGCGTCATCTTCCAGCAGCGCGCTTGCCGGCAGGCTGCCGTTCTGCACGTCGCGCGCCAGCTCGACCGCATCGAAAATTTTCTGATAGCCGGTGCAGCGGCAGATGTTGCCGCCGAGCCGCTCTTTGATTTCCTCCCGATCGGCGAAGGGATTGGCTCGGAGCGCCGCGGTCGCCGCCATCACCATGCCGGGAATGCAATAGCCGCACTGGCTTGCCCCCGTTTTATGGAAAGCCTTTTGCAACACGCTGAGTTCCCCGGTTTTCGCCAGTGTCTCGACCGTCTCGATCGTCGTGTTTTGTGCTTTCGCCACCGGCAGCAGACAGGACTTCATCAGCACGCCATCCACGAACACCGAGCAGGTGCCGCATTCGCCGGCGCCGCAGCCTTCCTTATTGCCGGTCAGATTGAGATCGTCGCGGATGAAATCGAGCAACCGCTGATGCGGCTTGGCGGTGCGCGAAACGTTGCGGCCGTTGATCGTTGCCCTGAATTGAAGGTCAGGCATAGGCCGCCTCCAGTTCGGATGCGAGCGCTCCCGGATCGGCGCCGGCACGCCGAGCCGCATTGATCAGACCGCGAAGCATGAACCCGCGCACCACCTCGCGACGATAGTCTTGCCGCGTCCGCGAGGCGACAAGCGAGACTGGCATGTCTGCTGCTTGCTCAAGCCGCTCCACATTGATTGGCCCACTGCAAAGAAACGTCTCGACATCCTGAAGGCGAATGGGCTTCGGCCCTATGCCGGCAATAGCCAGTCGCACGCCCTCTATGTTGCGTCCTCCATCGTCAAGCTTGAGCAAGGTTGCCAGGCATACCAGCGAAATGACCAGCGAGCGGCGGTGACCGACTTTCTCAAAACTGCCGCCAAAATCTGGCAAGGCATCGCATTCGACAGCCAGAAGCAGTTCGCCATCCGTCAGTGCTGTTCGATTGGGGCCAGTAACAAACTGATCAAGTTTCATGCGCCGACGCACGACTTTTCCGCCAACGCTCCTGGCCAACTCGACTTCGGCTTCATGCGCGATCAAGCACGGCGTGGCATCGGCGGCCGGCGAAGCATTCACGATATTCCCGCCGATCGTGGCCTGGGCACGAATTTGATCGTCGGCGAACCACACCGCGCAACGCGGCATGGCTGGCAGCGCGCGGGCGAGAGCGCTGTTGTCCAGAAACCGCTGGACAGGCGTGGCAGCCCCGAGCCGCACGCGCTTGTCGCCGACTGAGAGCTCGCGCAGCTCTGGAATCTTCGTAATATCGATCAGCGCTGGAACATGGACATCGCCCGCGCGCCCCTCGCGCGCCCAAGGCAACGTGTCGGTCGCGCCGGCCACGATACGATAGCGTCCGCGGTGGGACGCCATCGTATCGAAGGCCTCGTCAAGCGAGTCCGGCGTCAGATAGTCGTCGCAGGTGAGCATCGCTGCTCTTTCGGTTATTCAGCCGCTTCCTTGTGCGCGGCGTTCATCTTCGCCTTCACCACGACCTTGATGGCGTCTTCGACCCGGTCTTTGGCATAGCGGATCGCCGTCGGAAGGTCGTCCAGTGGAAATGTATGGGTGTGAATCTTGGTGGCGTCGAAACGCTTCTGTTTCATGAAGGCTTCTGCACGATGAGTCGCACTCTTGCCCTCGCCGCGGATGCCATAGACATAGATGTTGTTGCGCACAATGTGCGCGACATCCACCGGCACCTCCTCGTGTGCAAAGGCGGCAAGGCAAACGCGGCCGCCGCGATTGACCATGCGCACGGCATCATTGACAGCGCTGGTCGCTGCCGAGCATTCGACCACATAGTCGACGCCTTTGCCGCCATTGAGTTTTTTCACCTCCGCAACGACGTCCGGTGTCTTGCGGATGTTGACAACGGCATCGGCGCCGAGCTGTTTGCCGATTTCAAGCCGATTATCGCGCGTGCCGGTGAGGATTACTGGCTGGGCGCCAAGCGCCTTTGCTACAGCCACCGCCATTAGACCGATTGGGCCTGGCCCGGTAACGCAGACGCTTTCGCCTGCCACAAGCCCGCCCAGCTCGGTCAGTGCGTACATCGCTGTTCCGGCCGTGACAACGAGAGTGCCTTCCTCGTCGGTCATCTCGTCCGGGATCGCCACCAGTGTATTGATGTTGTTGACCTGGTATTCGCAGAAGCCGCCGTCGGTCGTGAAACCGTTGGCGCGATGGCCCTTGTCGACGTCGCCATAGTTGAGGCCGTAGTTGTGGCACGACGTATACATACCTTCGCGGCAACGCTTGCATTGTCCACAGCCGGCATGGATTTCGACCGCGACGCGCTGACCAATTTTGTACTCATCGACACCGGACCCAAGCGCCACAACCGTGCCCATGTATTCGTGACCCGGAGTGAAATTCTTATTGAATGGCAGGCCGCCTTGGATCGACGCCGGCGGACCGTGGTAAATGATCTCAAGATCGGTTGCGCAAATTGCCACCGCGTCGATGCGCACCAGCACTTCGGCCTTTTTCGGCACCGGCACCGGCTTGTTGGTAATCCCAAGCTGGCCGGGATCGCCGAGCACCCAGGCGCGCTGGCTGTCCGGAATCGGAAATTCGTTGTGATTGGTCTTCACCCCAGCCGGTGCGTACATGGTTCCTCCGAAAAATTTTGTCAGTAATGTCGCCCAACTAATTCGCGACGGCCTGTTGACCGTTGGTTTGCGAGCCTGGATCGCCAAATTCAGCGGAGAGAGAACGCGTCGCAGCCACGATCTCATCACGCATCAACGCGACATGCTCTTCGGTGGCACGCATCGTTGGGGTCGAAGCACTGATAGCGCCGATGACCGTGCCGGCCTGGTCGCGGATGGCAGCACCGACACAAATGACGCCCGGCAGAAATTCCTCGCGGTCAACGGCATAGCCATTGCGACGTACGATGCGCAACGATTCCACCAGTGCAGGAAATTCCGTGATCGTTTTATCGGTGAAGCGCTTCATGCCGTGAGCGAGGATGCGGCGCATTTCGTCCTCCGGGAGCCAGGCCAAAATGGCTTTGCCGACCGATGTCGCATGCGGTGCATCCAGTTTTCCGATCTTGCCGGTGTCGACCCGGACAGCATGGCGCGCTTCGCGCACCGCCAGAGTAATCACGGCATCACCTTGCAACGCGGCCAGATGCACAGTCTCGCCCGTCGCCTGGTTGATCGCTTCCAGATAACGCTGGGCGCGGCGCGGCAAATCGACCTGCAGGCATGTGTGCCCGAGATAAAGTATGCGCGCGCCCAACGCATAGAGCCGGCGTCCCGGCACCTTCGCGGCGAATCCGCGCTGGATCAGCGTCGCGAGCAGGTGATGGCACGTAGAAATGTTGAGGCCAGTGCGAGTCGCGAGTTCGGTCAGTGTCGCTTCACCACCTGCCTCAGCGATCGTTTCCAGCAGATACAGTGCGCGATCGACCGACTGTATGTTGTGACGATCGCCCTGAGCGTGTGCACGTCGGGGCCGAGCCTTGGCGCCGGGCCCCGGCAGAATGGTCGCGTCCATGGTTGTTTTCTCCCTGCCGGTTAGGGAAATCGTCCTGCCGGCGCGAGTCAAGGATATTTCAGCATCAAGAAGCGAGTTTTCTCTATTCGAAAAATGACAAAAATATAAGCAAAACAAAGCGGTTATTGGCCAGTGCTGTTATTGGCGCGCGAGGCCGAGTTCGATTTCCAAGGCCCCGCAAAGCATCTGGCCCAGCGTGATGTGCATCTCCTGGATGCGGGCCGTGGTGGCGGACGGCACCGCCAGCAGGTGATCAGTGAGGGAAGATAATTCACCCCCACCCTGACCAGTGAAGGCTGCTGTGACCAGCCGCATGGACCGCGCCTGCTTGAGCGCCGCGATCACATTTGCGCTCTTGCCGGATGTCGAGATCCCGATTGCTACGTCGCCCGGCTTACCCAGCGCCTCGATTTGGCGTGAAAATACCCGTTCAAAGCCGAGATCATTGGCCGCGGCAGTAAGTGCCGACGTGTCGGTGGTCAAGGCGATCGCGGCGATCGCGACACGATCGCGCTTGTAGCGGATCGTCAGCTCAGTCGCGAGATGCTGGGCGTCGGCCGCACTGCCTCC
>JBGQLL010000165.1:0-7417 GCA_041500065.1 Pseudolabrys sp. | reverse complement strand
GTGCCTCCCACCATCCGGCAGTCGGCATTTCGGTGCCTTGAAAAAATCCCTCCCGATGGTCAGTCATAGACAGTCCTGCCGCGCCGGCCAACGCGTAGCCGCGAGCACGTGCGGGAGTGATCAGATCGGAACAAAGATAGAATTGTGTCACCTACAGTCTCTACTAGCGTCACCCAAAAAATAACCTTCTGAAATCAAGATAGAAAAATAGGGGTGGCGCTCCCTAGGGGACTCGAACCCCTGTTTTCGCCGTGAGAGGGCGACGTCCTGGGCCGCTAGACGAAGGGAGCTAGGCCCCCCGAAATAGCCTCGAACTGCCATGTACGCAAGGTTGGTCGCCCTGTTCTTGCGGCCGGCGATGCGCCATTCCACCTTATGCCGTCCTCAGAGGAGATTTTGCATGATCGACAAGATCGCCGGCCTGGTAAACGCCGATCCTGGGCTTGTCCGCCGCGGCCGTTTCGTTGACACGACCTTCATGATCGCAATCGACGACGCTCCCACCTTGTTGCGCGTGCAGGAAGGCCGGGTGACAAAAGTGACGTCGGGCCCCTTCATCACGCCGGACTACAGCTTCTGCCTGCGCGCCTCGCGCAGCGTTTGGGAAAAATTCTGGCAACCGTTGCCGCCGCTCGGCTACACCGACATTTTCGCGCTAGTGAAGCAAAAACTCATGCAGGTGGAAGGTAATCTGCATCCGTTCATGGCCAACCTGCTCTATTTCAAGGATGTGATCGCGGCACCGCGGCGGGAGACAAAACGATGAACCCCCGCTTCGAGCCAATCACCGGCCGCTATTTGCACCTCGATCTTCTCGGCAAAGCGCACCGCCTATATGTTGAAGAAGCCGGACAAGGCATACCGCTGTTATGCCTTCATACCGCTGGCTCCGATGCGCGCCAGTATCGCGGCGTGCTCAACGATGTACGTGTAACGCGAAATTTCCGCGTTATCGCGTTCGACATGCCGTGGCACGGCAAGTCATCTCCGCCCGCCGGCTGGCAGAATGCGGACTACCAGCTCACGTCGCGCGACTATGTACGCATGATTCTGGAAGTTGCCGACGCGCTCGAGCTCGACAGGCCGGTGGCTATGGGCTGCTCGATTGGAGGACGCATCGTTTTACATCTCGCGCATGAGCATCCCCAGCGCTTCCGCGCCCTCGTGGGACTTGAATCGGCGGCGCACACGGAAGCGTATTACGATCTTGCCTGGCTTAACCGGCCTGACGTGCACGGCGGCATGGTTTGCGCGGGCGTAATTTCCGGCCTGGTGGCACCAGTCGCACCCGACACCGAACGCTGGGAGACCCTGTGGCATTACATGCAAAGCGGCCCAGGCGTGTTCAAGGGCGATCTGCATTTCTACATGCGTGACGGTGATATTCGCGCGCGAGTCGACCAGATCGATATCACCCGCTGCCCGCTGTTCCTGCTCACTGGAGAATACGACTACTCCTGCACCAGCGAAGGGACCCTCGATATCGCCAAACGAACCGGCGCGCCCGCTACCATCATGCAAGGCCTAGGTCATTTCCCCATGAGCGAAGACCCGGAAAAATTCATCGCCTATCTTTTGCCAGTGCTGGAGAAAATCCGTGCACTGTGAAGGACAACTTACGGTGCCAATCTAGTGCGGTTGAGCGGTTTAAGCGTATTGACGTCGAAGCTAAGCAATTCGATCGTACCGTTAATCTCGACGGTGAGCACAAGCCGGCCCTCACCAATCGCGCTCGAGAGCACTTTGGCACCGGCGGGGAGTGTCGCCGTGACGTCGGTTGCGGTTTGCACCCTTCCCTCACCCCTGAAAACGCGATAGCCGATGATCCCGATCACGGCGGCAACTGCAATGAATGTAGTCAGACTTGCAATGATCATCAGCCTGCGGACATTGGCAACGATCCGTGCTGCGTCCAGATCGAGAGGCTTTTCGTCGACGCCAGACATTTCTTGAACCATGATGGATAAGGCCACCGAGACAGTTACGATCGCCGCCGAAAATGCAGGTTTGCGGCTCGATCGCGCGCTGGCCGCACATATTGCAAGTATATCGCGGTCACACTTGAAAACTTTGATCCTTGCCGGCCAGGTACGGATCGCGGCGCGCACGATCCGCGATCCGGCCGTAACCGTCAAATCTGGCGACGTTGTTACTGTGACATTGCCCCCGCCCGAACCGGCTTCGCCGAAGGGCGAGACCATCCCACTCAATATCGTCTACGAGGACGACGCGATGATCGTCATCGACAAGCCGAAGGGCCTCGTTGTGCACCCGGCCGCGGGTCACGCGTCGGGGACACTCGTCAACGCGCTCATCGCTCACTGTGGCACGAGTCTGTCCGGCATTGGCGGGGTGAAGCGGCCCGGCATCGTCCACCGTCTCGATAAGGACACAACCGGCCTGATGGTTGTAGCCAAGACCGACAAGGCCCATCGCATGCTCTCCGGGCAGTTCGCGAGGAAAAGCGAAGGACCGATCAGGCGCGGTTATCTGGCTTTGGTCTGGGGCGCACCCGACCGCCCGAAAGGCACGATCGACGCGCCGCTCGGTCGGCACGCCCATGCACGCGACAAGCAAGCTGTACGCGACAGTGGGCGCCCGGCGGTCACACATTGGCAGGTTCTGGACCGTTTTTTCGGGTCCGACCGCAAGCATGTGGCAAGCCTCGTCGCATGTACTTTGGAAACGGGGCGTACACACCAGATCCGGGTACATCTGGCCCATATCGGACACCCAATTCTGGGGGATGCTACCTACGGCACCGGATTTAGGACGAAAGCCAGCCGGCTGGGGCCCGAGGCACGCGCAGCGCTGGGTGCCCTTGGCAGACAGGCCTTGCATGCCTATCTACTCGCTGTTGAACACCCCGAAACCGGCGACGTCCTCGAGTTCCAATCGGAACTGCGGGGCGATTTGCGTCGTTTACGTGATGCCCTGCACACAGAGAGCCGTGAAGCCGGGCTCGAGTCAAGCAAATAAGGCCAGTTATATCAATGGCTTGCTGACATTCCGCGACGCATGGCTGCGTCACGGTGACGTGACGGGCGCAATGCTATCTTTCGCCCGGTCAAGCCGGTATGCTGCACTTGCGATCGAGGGAGTTCGCGGTCGCAACATCGAATGCGCGCCGTCGGCTCGGGGAGCGGCGGCGACAACCGCCTGCCGATCAATCGGGGGCAAATAAGGAGGGCGCTGTCATGGCCCGTACTGCCGCATTGCCGGCACTCAAGGCCGAATCCGGCCTTTCACACTATCTCGACGAGATTCGGCGGTTCCCAATGCTGGAGCCGCAGGAAGAATATATGCTGGCGCGTAGCTGGCGTGAGCACGGCGATCGAGACGCCGCGCACCAGCTTGTCACCAGCCATCTCCGCCTCGTTGCCAAGATCGCCATGGGTTATCGCGGCTACGGCTTGCCTATTTCCGAGGTCGTTTCGGAAGGCAATGTCGGCCTGATGCAGGCGGTCAAGCGCTTCGAGCCGGAAAAAGGTTTCCGCCTCGCCACCTACGCGATGTGGTGGATCAAAGCGGCGATACAAGAGTACATCCTTCGCTCCTGGTCGCTGGTAAAGATGGGCACCACTGCGAACCAGAAGAAGCTCTTCTTCAACCTGCGCAAGGCGAAGAGCAAGATTTCTGCGCTCGAGGAAGGTGACCTGCGGCCAGACCAGGTGCAGGTGATCGCCAAGCGCCTCGGTGTCACCGAACAGGATGTAGTCGACATGAATCGCCGTCTTGGCGGCGATACGTCACTCAATGCGCCAATCCGCGATGATGGCGAGAGTGGCGAATGGCAGGATTGGCTTGTCGACGACGCGCCAAGTCAGGAGCGTATCCTCGCCGAGAGCGAGGAGAGCGACAATCGCCACAAGGCTCTGGTCTCTGCACTCGACGTCCTTAATGATCGCGAGCGGCGCATCTTCGAGGCGCGGCGGCTCGCCGAGGATCCGATTACGCTCGAGGAACTTGCAGCTGAGTTTGGCGTCTCGCGTGAGCGCGTGCGCCAAATCGAAGTGCGCGCCTTCGAGAAAATTCAGAAGGCGGTAAAGAGCCGGATGGCTGCGTTGGAACAACCGGCGGACTCGCCGGCGATCACGGCGCACTGAACGGAAACTACATCATATTAGACAGATGGCCGGGCCCGCTGCTCGGCCATTTTTGCGAGAGCAATCTCTGCTTATGCCCGCGATATTGGGGATCCGAAGCACTATTGCCCCCACGCCCGAAAGGCCTCTTCAAAGGCGCGCGTACCGGGGGTGCCCTTTTCCACTGCCAGGATCGCTCGCTTCCCGCTGGTATAGACGACGGGAATGTCGAACCAGTCGCGCTCCTTGAGCAACTGGATATTGCGCTGCTGGTCGACATCGACCGCCGACATCCCGATCAGGAAATAGCCGTTGGTCACCTTCACAGCCAACCCCGCGAGTGGCACCCCCCGCGCCTGTTCATTCTGTTTCATCAAAACGCCGGGAACGTTACCGATCCCACCTTCGGGGAAATCCGCGGGCAGTGTGAACATGATCTCTATGGTATGGCTTGCTGGAAGCGCCTTGTCTGTATTGCGGCGGAGCGACCAGGTCATACGCAATTTGCGTTCAGGTATTTCGATGTCGGCGCGCACGGCGAGTTCCGGCGCGAGTCCCGGCCCCGGTGACACTGTCTCCGTGCGCCACAATGCGGAACCGACGTAGCGTTTTCCCTGCGGATCGTTTGGATCCTCATCGTAAAGAACAACCTTTTGCGCGACAGCCGCGGCCGGTGCGTTGGCTGCATCCGGTGTCGTCTGGCCGGCTTGACCGATGCGGTCAGCGATCTTCGGACGGCCAGCGGGTTGCGAGGCATCTTTTGGCTTCGACGCCGGCTGCGAACGAAAGCTTGCTACCATTGAGCTGATTGCGTGGCGTTGCCAGTAGGCAGTACCGACAATTCCGGCCAACACCAAACACAACACGACGAGTTTGATAATGCCGCCGTACGAACGCGGCGGGCGCCGCGTGTAAATGTCTTCGCCTTCGTCCTCATAGGCTCCGGGAAGCGGAGCTGATGGTACAAAACCGCCCTCGTGGAACGCGTCCTCAGTAAGCGGCGGCTCTGTGATTCTGGACGGCTCAGTAGCACGGGGAGGCTCGAAGTAATGCGGCTCGGATTCAGCGGGCATTGCCTCGTAGGTGGCATGGGCTGCTCGCTTGGCCTCCGCCGCAGCACCCCCGAGACCCTCAGCCTCTGCGACGGTTTCTCTGAAATCGCGAAGACCGCGATCACGGAGCGTGGGCTCGCCGGGTTCGGGGGCATCCGAGCGCGGCCGCTTCGCTGCTTCCGCCTCCACCTTGCGGATCGCCTCCTCCAGCGCCAATCGCTCGCGGGTGATATCGGTCTCGTCCAGCGCGGGGACGACGCCGCGCAACTGGCTAACAAGCGCGGCACGCGCGCGGTCGTATAGTGCGCGGCGATTCTCGCCGGTGCTTTTGTCGAGGCCGCCGATCGCGCGGGCGATTAAAGGATAATAGTCAGCCATTGCGCGCTGTTTGTGCTGAAGCATGACCGCTTCCGGGTTCCCACTTTCGAGATCATGCTTGACCTTGGTTCGGCGATCATAGCTCGAATGGATTCTTCATCAGGATGGTATCTTCGCGTTCCGGACTAGTCGATAATAACGCGACCGGACAACCCACCAGTTCCTCGATGCGACGAACGTATTTGATCGCCTGTGCCGGTAGTTGGGCCCAGGAGCGAGCCCGCGCTGTCGGCTCTTTCCATCCTGCGATGCTCTCATAGACCGGCTCCGCGCGAGCCTGCACGTGCTCCCCTGCGGGAAGGTAGTCGATCTCGCGGCCATCGAGGCGATAGCGCACGCAGACTTTAACTTCGTCGAAGCCATCAAGAATATCGAGTTTCGTCAGCGCCAGCCCATCGATGCCGCAAGTCAACACCGTTTGCCGGACCAGCACCGCATCAAACCATCCGCAGCGGCGCGCACGTCCGGTGACGGTTCCAAATTCGTGCCCGCGCTCGCCGAGGGTTTTCCCAATGGCGTTGTCCATCTGATCGGTCGGAAATGGCCCGAGACCGACCCGTGTCGTGTAGGCCTTGCAAATGCCGAGCACGTAGTCGATCGCGTTCGGACCCAGCCCGGAGCCGGTCGCCGCCTGTGCGGCTACCGTATTCGAGGACGTGACATAGGGATAAGTGCCGTGATCGATGTCGAGGAGCGCGCCCTGCGCCCCTTCAAACAGGATACGCTTGCCCTCACGCCGCTTGCTGTCGAGCAACGACCAGACTGTATCCATGAAGGGTAGGACTTTCGGCGCGATCGCGGCCAGATGCTCGTAGACAGTCTGAGCTTTAATCTCGGCCAGACCGTGACCGCGGCGCAGCGCATTGTGATGCGCCAGCAGTCGGTCAATCTTCCCGTGCAGCGCCGGAAGGTCGGCAAGATCCATGAAGCGGATAGCGCGGCGGCCAACTTTGTCCTCATAAGCTGGGCCGATTCCGCGCTTGGTCGTGCCAATGCGCGTCGCCGCGTCGTCGGCCTCGCGCAAGGCCTCGAGCTCGCGATGCAACGGCAGGATCAGCGGCGCATTTTCTGCGATGCGCAAACTTTCGGGCGTCACCACTATGCCTTGCTTCTTAAGTTGGGCTATCTCGTCGATCAGCGCTTGTGGGTCGATGACCACGCCATTTCCGATGACCGACAGCTTGCCTCCACGCACGACGCCGGACGGCAGCAACGAGAGCTTGTAGGTTGCCCCGTCGATCACCAGGGTGTGGCCGGCATTATGACCGCCCTGGAAACGCACGACGATGTCGGCCTGCTCAGACAGCCAGTCGACGATTTTGCCCTTACCTTCGTCGCCCCACTGGGATCCGACAACTACGACATTCGCCATCAGGATCCCTTCCCTGAGCCAGCGCCCGGACACTTTGAGCCGGGTGCCACCGGCCAGATCCACCTTCGGATAAAGGATGCTCCCCTTAGAGGCAAGCCAAAGTCGCCCGCACAATGACGCGGGTCGATGGCGACAACAGATTGATCTTACGCGCTAATTTAGAAATGCAGCGGTTTGGCCGATTGCACTTGGGGCAGCCCACGCACTTTAGTCAGAATGGCCTCGGGCAATTCGCCGTCAATCTCGATCAGCGCCACAGCGTTGCCCCCAGGTGCGTCACGGCCGACATGAAAGGTGGCAATATTGATACCGGCCTCGCCAAGCGTGGACGAAAATTTGCCAATGAAGCCCGGCTTGTCGCGATTGGTTATGTAGATCATCGAGGGGCCGAACTCGGCATCCATGCGGATACCCTTGATGTTCACGATGCGCGGTCGACCGTCTGCAAATACGGTCCCGGAGACATGCCGTGACTGCCGTTCGGTCGTTACCGTAACGGTGATGAGACTTTCGTAGTCCTCCGGCATTTC
>JBGQLL010000164.1:0-7427 GCA_041500065.1 Pseudolabrys sp. | reverse complement strand
TTAAGTTTCTTCGTGATGCCTTCGATGCGCTCGGCCGCGGAATTGAAAGCCCCCACGACCGCATCGGATGCAGCTTTGGCGCGATCACCGGCGACGAGGCGCGCATCCTGCAAGGCGGCGACATCCTCCTCCAGGCGGCGCATCTTCTGCATTGCTTCAACCAGTTCGTCGGCAACCATCAGTGTCGCCATCACAGTGAGGCGGGTGTCGCCGATTTCGCCGAACTTGCGGCGCAGATCGATGATGCGCTGGTCGACTTCCTTGGCGAGCGCCTGCAAGTGATCTTCCTGCCCATCCTCGCAAGCGAGGCGGAATTGACGGCCGGCGATGGTGGTGACGACCTGGGCCATGAGTTCACTCGTTCAAGTCCAGCACCGACTGGATTGATGCGATCGCTGTGTCCAGACGCTCGGCGATCTCGCGGTTTGTCGTCTCCAGCCGCCGCGAGCGAGCGGTTTCACCATCAAGCGCTGCTGCAAGTCGCGTGCGATCGACACCAAGAGCCTGCACCTGGGCGGTGAGGCCTTCTTCATTGCGGTCAGCCTCTTTTCGCCGTTCGACCGCGGCATCAAGCGCATCGAGCGCGAGCGCCAGACGCCTGACCGCAGCATCGATTGGGCTTTGCTCCGTCATTGCCTTGTCCGCACCAAAAAGTCTTGCGGCAGCAGATATTTAGGCAAGGAACTTTACGTGCTGCGCGACGGTACAGTCAACGCTTGGCGGAGGATTTGCCCAGCTGTTTTCGTCACCCTGTGCATGGCCGTTGAGCACAGCCGCGGTCACATTGACTCAAAGGACTTACATGCTATCCACCGGCCAAAAGGCCCTTTCATGAGCGCAAAAGCCTCGCCGACGGCAGCCGCGGCGCCCGCAGAGCGTCGCGAGCAACCGGCCGTCGGTCCTGTCATTGCTTACGCGAGCATGGCCAACGCGATTCGCGCGCTGGCCATGGACGCGGTGGAGCAGGCCAAGTCCGGTCATCCGGGCATGCCGATGGGCATGGCCGACGTAGCGACCGTGCTGTTCTCGCGCTTTTTGAAATTCGACCCGGCCGATGCAGCCTGGGCCGATCGCGACCGCTTCGTGCTCTCGGCCGGCCACGGCTCGATGTTGCTCTACGCCCTGCTCTATCTCACCGGGTTCGAAGCGATGACGCTTGATGAAATCAAGCGCTTCCGCCAGCTCGGTTCGAAGACCGCCGGCCACCCGGAATTCAGCCACGCGCCCGGCGTCGAAACCACTACCGGCCCGCTTGGGCAAGGACTCGCCAACGCGGTCGGCATGGCAATCGCTGAAAAACATCTCGCCGCGGTGTTCGGCGACGCCGTCGTCAATCACAGGACTTACGTCATCGCCTCCGACGGCGATCTGATGGAAGGCATCAGCCAGGAAGCGATCGCGCTCGCCGGGCATCTCAGGCTCAACAAACTGATCGTTCTGTTCGACGACAACGGCATTTCGATCGACGGTGCGCTATCGCTTGCCGACAGCGTTGATCAGGTGAAGCGTTTCGAGGCTGCCGGCTGGACCGCGTCGCGAATCGACGGACACGATCCGGCGGCCGTCAGCGCGGCACTGGAGAAGGCACAGACGTCCGACAAGCCGGTGCTGATCGCCTGCAGGACCAAGATCGGCTTTGGTGCTCCCACCAAGCAAGGCTCGGAAAAATCGCACGGGTCTCCGCTGGGCGCAGAAGAAATCGCCGGCGCTCGCAAGACGCTTGGCTGGACATCCGCGCCGTTTGAAGTGCCGGCCGATATTCTGAAGGCCTGGCGTACGGCGGGAACGCGCTCGAAAGGCGCGCACGCGGACTGGAAGAAAAGGCTCGCCGCGCTCGACAGCAGCAAGCGCGCCGAATTCGAGCGCCGCATGAAAGGCGATTTGCCGAAGCAAGCGCTCACCGATGCCGTGCGCTCGGTCAAAGAAAAGCTCGCGGCGCAACCGAAGGACATTGCCACCCGGACGGCTTGCGAATTCGCGCTCGAAAGTCTCATTCCGGCACTGCCCGAAATGATCGGTGGCTCGGCCGACCTCACCGGCTCAAACAACACACGCATCAAAGGCATGAAGACGCTCTCGGCCGCCGATTTCTCTGGCCGCTTCATCCACTACGGCGTGCGGGAGCACGGCATGGCCGCGGCGATGAACGGCATGGCGCTGCACGGCGGCATTGTTCCCTATTCCGGAACTTTCCTGGTTTTTTCCGATTACTGCCGCCCGGCCATTCGGCTCGCTGCGCTGATGGGCAAACGGGTCGTGCATGTCATGACCCATGATTCCATCGGTCTTGGTGAAGATGGGCCGACGCATCAACCGATCGAGCATCTCGCCGCGCTTCGCGCGATTCCGAACCTGTTGGTATTCCGTCCCTGCGACGCAGTGGAAACGGCCGAGTGCTGGCAACTCGCGCTCGAAAACAGTGACAGGCCGAGTATACTCGCCCTTACGCGACAGAACCTGCCGCAGCTGCGCAGCAGGCTCGATAGCGACAACATTTGCGCACGTGGTGCCTATGAAATAGCAGGTCCCGACGGCCGCTCAGACGTCTCGATCTTCGCCACCGGTTCCGAGGTCGCGATTGCCGTCGACGGTGCAAAGTTGCTGGCCACGCGCGGCGTCGCGGCGCGTGTGATTTCGGTTCCTTGTTTCGAACTATTCCTGGAACAGAAAGAGGACTATCGCCGCGCCATCATCGGCGACGCGCGCGTCAAGATCGGCGTGGAAGCTGCTGTCCGTCAGGGTTGGGACGCCATCATCGGTTCCGACGGCATTTTTATCGGCATGACCTCGTTCGGGGCGAGCGCGCCGTACAAGGAACTGTACAAGAAGTTTGGAATTACCGCAGATGCCGTCGCGCATGCGGCGCTAACCAAACTTGGGAAGATGTAACTGATGACTATATGTGTCGTGGTACATCGTGCCGCGGCAGGCTGAACGAGCCGGGAGCGACTTTTATGACAGTACGCATTGCCATTAACGGGTTCGGCCGCATCGGCCGCAACATCCTGCGCGCCATCGCCGAATCCGACCGCAAGGATATCGAGGTTATTGCCGTCAACGACCTCGGACCGGTGGAAACCAATGCCCACTTGCTGCGCTATGACAGCGTACATGGCCGTTTTCCCGGCGAAGTGACCGTGAAAGGCGACACGATCAGTCTCGGCAATGGCGCCATCAAAGTCACCGCCGAGCGCGACCCGGCGAAGCTCCCTTGGAAGGATCTTGGCGTTGATATTGCGCTCGAGTGCACCGGTTTGTTCACCGTAAAGGACAAGGCCGCGGCACACCTGACTGCCGGCGCCAAACGCGTGCTGGTCTCCGCGCCTGCCGACGGCGCCGATCTCACCGTGGTCTTTGGCGTCAACCACGACAAACTGACCAAGGATCACAAAATCGTCTCCAACGGCTCCTGCACAACCAATTGTCTTGCGCCCGTTGCGAAGGTGCTCAACGACGCGGTCGGGATCGAGACGGGATTCATGACCACGATCCACGCCTACACCGGCGATCAGCCGACGCTCGACACCATGCACAAGGATCTCTACCGCGCACGCGCGGCCGCGTTGTCGATGATCCCGACCTCCACCGGCGCCGCCAAGGCGATTGGCCTGGTCCTGCCGGAACTCAAAGGCAAACTTGACGGCGTCGCCATTCGCGTGCCGACCCCAAACGTCTCGGTGATCGACCTCAAGATCGTTGCAAAAAGGCAGACGACAAAGGAAGAGGTCAACGACGCCGTGAAGCGCGCGTCGGAGCAGCAGCTCAAGGGAATTCTGGCCTACACCAACGATCCCAACGTCTCTATCGATTTCAATCACGACCCGCACTCGTCCACCTTCCACATGGATCAGACCAAGGTCATGAACGGCACGCTGGTGCGCGTGATGTCCTGGTACGACAACGAGTGGGGCTTCTCGAACCGCATGGCGGACACAGCGGTCGCGATGGGCAAGTTGCTCTGACAATCGCGCGCTGGAGCGGCTCATGAGTGCGTTTCGAACGCTCGACCACGTCGACGTGAAAGGCAAGCGCGTTTTGGTGCGCGTCGATCTTAACGTGCCGGTGGAGAACGGCGTCGTCACGGACGCAACACGTATCGAGCGCGCCGCGCCCGCCATCACCGAGATCGCGGACAAGGGCGGCAAGGTGATCCTGCTGTCGCATTTCGGCCGCCCGAAGGGACGCGACCCAAAGCAATCCTTGAAGCCCGTCGCAGCCGAAGTCGCGCGCATCATCAAGCGGCCGGTGAAGTTCGCCGACGATTGCATTGGCGCGCCGGCCGAGCGTGCGGTCGCCGCCATGAAGCCGGGCGACATCCTGTGCCTCGAAAACACACGTTTCCATGCCGGCGAAGAGAAGAACGATCCCGCGTTCGTCGATGCGCTTGCCAAGCTGGGCGACATTTGGGTCAATGATGCCTTCTCGGCCGCACACCGCGCCCATGCCTCGACCGAAGGCCTTGGTCACAAGCTGCCAGCCTACGCAGGGCGCACCATGCAGGTCGAACTTGAAGCTCTCACAAAAGCGCTTGAACATCCGGAGCGACCGCTGGCAGCGATCGTCGGCGGCGCCAAGATTTCGACCAAGCTTGAATTGCTTGGTAATCTTCTCGACAAAGTCAACGCGCTGATCATCGGCGGCGCCATGGCCAACACATTCCTGCTCGCGCAAGGAAAGAAGGTCGGCAAGTCACTCGTGGAAGCCGACCTTGTTGCCACCGCGCGTGAAATCATGAACAAGGCCAAAACTACGAAGCGCGAAATCGTGCTGCCTGTCGATGTGGTCGTCGCGGAGAAGTTCGAGGCGCATGCGCCTTCACGCGTTATCGATGCCGACAAGGTCGGCGCCAACGACATGATCCTCGACATCGGCCCGCGCAGTGTCGATCTGGTCGTCTCGTTACTCGCCCGGGCCAAGACACTGGTGTGGAACGGTCCGTTCGGCGCCTTCGAAATGGAACCCTTTGACAATGGAACGGTCGAAGTTGCCGAAGCCGCTGCGGAACTGACCGAAGCCGGTGAGCTTGTCTCGATAGCGGGCGGTGGCGATACGGTTGCTGCGCTCAATGTCGCGGGCGTCGCCGAACGCCTCACCTATGTCTCAGCCGCTGGCGGCGCCTTTCTGGAGTGGCTTGAGGGCAAGGCCTTGCCCGGCGTTGAGGTATTGAGAGTAAAATGACGGCGAACTTTAGTTCGCCGTCATCCCGGGCTTAGCGCAGCACGAAGTGGTGCGCTGCAGACCCGGGATCGCAAGGGGGCAAATTTTAAGGTCCCGGATCTGCGGTGCACCGCTTCGCGCTGCACCGCGTCCGGGACACGAATGGATGCGATGGAGGGAACTATGAAGCTCGATGAACTGAACAAAGTCGCACAAGCCATGGTCGCGCCCGGCAAGGGCATTCTGGCTGCAGACGAATCGTCCGGAACTATCAAGAAGCGCTTTGACGCCATTGGAGTTGAGTCGACCGAAGACAGCCGCCGCGACTATCGCGAGATGCTGTTCCGCTCTGCCGAAGGCATGAAGCATATTTCCGGCGTCATCCTCTATGACGAGACAATCTGGCAGAAGGCCAAAGACGGCACGCCGCTGGTCGAACTCATCAAGAAGGCGGGCTCGATCCCGGGCATCAAGGTGGACGAAGGCACCAAGCCATTGCCGAATTGCCCGGGCGAGGTCGTCACCATCGGTCTCGACAGGCTCGCCGACCGGCTGCCTAAGTACTACGAACAAGGCGCGCGCTTTGCGAAGTGGCGCGCGGTGATCGACATTGGCGCGGGCATACCGAGCTACGCGTGCATCCGGGTCAACGCGCATGCGCTCGCGCGCTATGCGGCACTGTGCCAGGCCGCCCAGATCGTGCCGATCGTCGAACCTGAAGTTCTCATGGACGGCGATCACGACATCGATCGCTGTTATCAGGTGACCGAACTGGTGCTGAAGACCCAATTCGAGGAACTTTATTTCCAGCGCGTTGCACTCGAAGGCATTGTGCTCAAGCCCAACATGGTGATCTCCGGCAAGAAGAACGGCAAACGCGCCGGCGTCGAGGAAGTCGCTGAAAAAACCGTCAAGGTGCTCAAGAACTGCGTGCCGGGCGCAGTGCCCGGAATCGCATTCCTCTCCGGTGGGCAAAGTGACGAGGAGGCGACCGCCCATCTCGACGCCATGAACAGAATCGGAAATCTGCCGTGGAAGCTGACCTTCTCGTACGGTCGCGCTCTTCAGCACGCACCGCAGACGACCTGGAAGGGGAAAACGGAAAACGTCGCGGCCGCCCAGCGCGCTTTTTCGCACCGCGCAAAGATGAATGGCCTTGCTGCGCTCGGTCAGTGGAAGGCCGACATGGAGAAAAAAGCGGCCTGACGTGCAAAAGGCCGCGTCACGACGCGGCCCCTTGCGTTTATCCCGTTGCGTGCGGGATCAGTCGCAATTCGTCTTGTGAACCGTCGTTGAACCGGTGACATCTTCCTTGTGCACGGTCTTGGAAGAGCAATCACCCGAACCGGTCGTCTCCTTGGTGATCGTCTTTTTCTCTGTGCCCGGGAACCCGTCACGCTTCTCGATCGTGACCGACGTATCCGGACGGTCGCGTTCGATGACGACGGCGGGGTCACGCCGTTCTTCGATCACCGTCTGTGCATTGGCGCCAAACGCAACAATTGCGCTCGCGGCAAGCGCGAACGCGAGGACATTGAGCTTCATGGTCGCCTCCTGCTAATAAGCCTCGCCTGTCAACGCCCTCCCGCCTCGGACGTTCCCATAGTTCCGACCTAAGCCAAGGACACGAAACGTGATCGATCTCTACACTTGGACGACCCCCAACGGCCGCAAGGTTTCTATTGCCCTCGAAGAGTTCGGCCTGCCCTACACCGTGCATCCGATCGATATTTCCAAGGATGAACAGTTCGCACCCGACTTCCTCAAGATTGCGCCCAACAACCGCATCCCCGCGATCGTCGATCGCGAGAACAATATTGCTTTAATGGAGTCAGGTGCGATCCTGATCTATCTCGCGGACAAGACCGGCAAGCTGATGCCGAAATCCGGCGAAGGCCGCTATCGCGTCATCGAATGGCTGATGTGGCAAATGGGTGGTCCCGGTCCGATGCTTGGCCAGGTGCATCACTTCGTGAAGTACAACAAGGGCAAGGCACCCTACGCCGAGGAGCGCTATCTGAAAGAAGCGCATCGCCTTTACAAAGTGCTCAACACCCGGCTCGAAGGCCGCGAGTTTGTCGCCGATCAATATTCCATCGCAGACATCGCGATCTGGCCTTGGATTTCACGCTTCGAATGGCAAACGATCGACATGAAGCAATATCCGAACGTGAGGCGATGGTACGAAACCATCGCCGCGCGGCCGGCGGTCCAGAAGGGCTACAAGGTGCCGAAGGACATGGGTCCGGTGCCGATGCCGGCCTGAGCCC
>JBGQLL010000163.1:0-7447 GCA_041500065.1 Pseudolabrys sp. | reverse complement strand
TCAAAGGAACAGAAAATTTTCTCAGTAGGCACTGAAATCGTCATTGGTCACCTCGGTGTGAACAAGCGATCTGTATCGTTGTTTTATGATGGGATAAGAGCCTCGTCGGCCCCATGCACGGCCCCATGCACACCGGAGCGCAGCCATGAGAGATCTAAGAATTTCGTTCATTATGCTTGTCACCTTGACCTCTTGCGCGGTTGTGTTGCCGGCTGTAAATGCGCAGCAAAATGGCACGCGTGGAGAGGCTCCTAGTAATTCAGGCAATCTAACGCAGAATTTTCTAGCCCAACATGAGATCGGCCGCCGTTTTCAAATCGACCCTGGCGAACTGCCGGCACCCAAGGCGGGGCCCATTGTCACCAACCGCTCGCTCATCGTTCCTTATAGCGGGCAGGTACCGGAGGTGCCGCCCGGCTTTACGGCGACGCCGTTTGTGACCGGCCTCGTCAATCCGAGGCGCCTGCTCGTTTTGCCAAATGGCGACGTTCTAGTCGTCGAGCAAAGCGTGGGCTATCTCACATTGTTACGTGACGACGGTAGCGGTCACGCCACATGGATCGACCGCCATGTCGAGGACCTCAACAAGCCCTACGGCCTCGCCTGGCAAAACGATCACGTTTTGGTGGCTGACCAGGACGGCATATGGAGCGTGCCGCATATTATTGGTGCACTTCGCGCGGGTAGGAGCGAGACGAAACGCGTTGACCAGGTCCCGCCCAGCGAGCGCAAACCGGTGGCAGGAGCCTATGGCGCTCAGATGATCACCAAGAAAGGCGTGTTCGGCATTGTCCAGGGCCACCAGAACCGTCATCTCGCGGTCGATCCAAAGACAGGCGCATTGTTCGTCGGCGTCGGCTCCTCCGGTAATCTAGGGGTCGAACCTGAACCGAAGGCTACCATCCAACGGTTCGACGCGGATGGCTCCAATCAAACAACGTTTGCATCAGGCATGCGCAATCCGACCGCGCTCGCGTTTCATCCGGAAACCGGTGAACTCTATGCTTTGGTACAGGAGCGCGATGGTCTTGGAGATCGTCTCCCATCCGATTATTTGGCCCGAGTGCAGAAGGGAGGTTTCTATGGCTGGCCCTATGCCTACATTGGCAAACACCCTCAGCCCGGCTTTGCCGATCGTGCGCCCGACAAGGTAAACGCCACAATCACTCCCGATCTGCTGTTTGAGGCCCATTCGTCGGTGCTCGACCTTGTGTTCTATGTGGGCGACCAGTTCCCGCCTGAATACAAGGGGCATGCTTTCGTGGCGCTTAAAGGGTCATGGAATCGCTCGGACCCGACTGGCTATAAGGTGGTTCGCGTACCGTTCAAAGATGGGCGACCTGAAGGTTATTATGAGAATTTCGCTACCGGGTTTTGGGTATCCGGTGAACAGCGAGCTGAAGTATGGGGACGGCCCGCTGCGCTCGCGGTAGCGAAGGATGGGTCGCTATTGGTTGCTGACGACACTGGCGGCACGATCTGGCGCATTAGTTACACGGGCAAGAATAGCCGTGCTGATGGGCGTCCGGATCCAGCTGGGCTTGCGCAGAAGGTCAACGCTAAATGAAGCGCGTGTGGCGGCTTTAGACATCAATATCCGCTCTGGCTCCGACAGCGGCCATTGATTGGCCGCATCTGACCATTGGCAAAATCTTCCCTCACCGCGCGGCCGCACAAGGTCTGCGCGCCCGAGCAGCGAGCGAGTATCGAGTGTCACAAAGAATCCGCGCGGTAGCGGAGTGTTACTTAGAAGTAGTCGCAGGCCCAGACCCGACGCGGTCCCCACACCGTCGGTACCCATTGCCAGCAATTGCCGTAGGCGCCCACCCACCATGGTCCGCCACCGACGAAGAAGACTCGGCCGTGGCGATGCACAAACCTGCCGTGACCGTGGAACCGGCCGCCACTCCACGCGACCGCGCGACCGCCGCTCCAGCTGCCGACGCGAGCTGTGCCGACAGCGGCGCGGCTGCTAAAGCCGCCGCCACCCATGCGGCCGCCGCTGCTCCAGCCACCACCCATGTGGCCGCCCATGTGACCGCCCATGTGGCCGCCACCGCCATGGCCACCACCGCCGCCGTGACCGTGCGCGAGAGCAATCGAGGGCAGTAACGAAATCGCTAGGGCGATTAGAAGCCTACGCATGCAACCCTTCTCTGTGTTCACTAAACAATGAACACCGCACTCGAGACAAACCTGCCGCTGGTCACGAAGGGTTGACTGTCGTTCACGCTTGCGAGGGAACAATGCTCGCGATATTTGAGATCAACTCGTCATTTGACATATGCCAACGAAGAGTTCCGTTGGATCGTTAGGCGTTTGCCCGTATTTTTTACGCGCCAGATATTCTCGTCGCTCGAAAGTCATGCCGACATCAGGGACGTTCCCAATGTAAAAAGGCCCAAAGGGAAGCCACCTCAAATCTTGACGTCAGTGTCACAATGCAAATTTATATGAATTTGTGCGGCGGCGACTAAAGGGAGCACAGCAATGCGCAAGTCATATTATCCCGTCAGTGCGGCCACCATCGCAACCTTCGTTGCCGCCTTTGCCGTCCCGGCTAGTGCTCAACCTTTTTCCCGAATGATGGGTAGTTGGGGTTATGGCGGATACGGAGCGTTCCATATGGTGCTCTGGGTCCTCATCCTGGTCGCCTTCATCTTCGGCGTCGTTTGGCGGCTCAGCCGATGAGTTTCATACCCAGGGCCATGTCGTAGAACATGTTCATAGCGGCCCGTGTGTAAAACCCGCCATAAAGCGATGAATCAAGCGAGCTTGCCAGGGCGAGCAATCCAATAATCCAAATAGACATGCGCATCCGATAAAGATTACGCAAAACCCTTAAGCATTTATTGATCGGCGGAAATGGCATGATTCAAAATGGTCGCCGCGCCCGATTTGGCCACGCATTTTGAAATCAGCCGTCCGCTTTGTGCCAATACGCTTATTTCTGGGAGCTTTCTGTGCCTAGCAACACGACACGCCGCGGCTCGACCGCCATGTAGACCTCCAGGCCAGCTGCAATCGGTTCCATCGCGGCGCAGCGGGCGACAAGGCGTTGATTTCCCCAAGAGAGGTGCACCTGACTGAAATCGCCTTGGAAGACTGTCTTTTCAATTTTCACCGGCCACACGTTTAGCTCCCCCACCGGCCGCTCCTGCGAAATTCGCAGGTGCACCGTGCGCACCGAGACGGTCATCTCAGGGCGGGCCGTGCGTCCATAAGCCATGCCGTAGATGAGCTGTCCGGTCGCGGTTTCCAGCGCCATCAGGCCATCGCTGTCCAGATCAGGCCGGTGACGCCCACGGATCAAATTGGCAGAGCCGATGAAGTCGGCAACGAACTCGCTGCGCGGCAGACTGTAGATCTCATCGGGCGTGCCAGTCTGCTCGACCAGCCCGTCGCGCATCACCACGATCCGGTCCGACATCGCCAGCGCTTCCTCCAGATCATGGGTGACGTAAAGCGAGGTGATACCGAGCCGATGTTGTAAGTCGCGAAGCTCGATCCGCATGTCGGCACGAAGCTTGGCGTCGAGATTCGACAACGGCTCGTCGAACAACAACACCGACGGCTGGAACACGAACGCACGCGCCAACGCCACACGTTGCTGCTGGCCGCCGGAGAGCTGCGACGCGCGGCGGCCTCTGAATTCGCGCATCTGCACCATGTCGAGCGCGCGATCCACTTTTTCCGTGATTTCCGCCGCGCCGGCTTTGCGCACGCGCAGCCCATAGGCGACGTTGTCGAACACGGTCATGTGCGGCCAGATCGCGTAGGACTGGAAGACCATCGACAAGCCGCGCTTTTCGGCGGGAATGTTGATCTTGCGAGCGGACGAGAACATCGGCACTCCGTCGATGCGAATTTCACCGGCCGTTGGCTGCTCCAGGCCGGCGACCGCGCGCAGCGTGGTCGTCTTGCCACAACCGGACGGTCCAAGCAGCGTCAATTGTTCGCCCGGCATGACGTTAAAGTTGATCCCGCGCACCGCCGGCACGCTGCCGTAATAGAGTTCGAGGCCCTCGACCTCGATATGCGGCATTGGTGGCGAGGATAATACGGGCGACGCTGGCATGCGGGCGTGTCCTGACTCCTTAATTGAGGGGTTGCGCGCTGACGCGGCGCGTGACGGCAACGAGTACGATCATGGCAAGCGCCACGACCAACGTCTGGATCAACGCCAAAGTGGCGGTCAGTTCGGAACTGGTGCCGAACCAAGACTCGACAATCGAGGGCGTAATCACCTTGGAATGCGGGCCCATCAGCAGGATCGAGGCGCCGAGCTCACGCACGCTTGCGATGAATAGCAGGAACCAGGCGGCGACCAGGCCCGGCCTGAGCAGAGGGATCGTTACCGTACGCACCCGAAACACCCATGAGGCACCGCACATCTGCGCGCATTCCTCCAAACTCTTGTCGATCTGCAGCATGACGCCAGCGATGGTGCGCACACCGAGCGGTAGAAATACCGTGAGATAGGCGATCAACAAAAGCCACAGAGTGCCATAGATCGGGATCGGGAAAATCACCCAAGCCCACATCAGGCCAAACGCGAATACCAGGCGCGGCACTGCTTGCGGAAACATGACAATATATTCGATCAAGCCGCTGCCGGGCAGCCGTGACCGGTAAATCAGCCAGGCCAGAAGCCCCATCAGTGCGACGCCGATCGTCGCGGTGCCAAAAGCGAGCAGCAGACTGTTGCTGAGCGCCGAACGCACAGCATTCATCGTCATGGCCGTGCGAAAGTTGTCGAGGGTAAAGTTTTCGGCGGTCGGGAAGATCACGGCGATTTTCTGCAGCGAAGCGAAAAACAGCGTGGCCAACGGCAGGATCACGGCGGCACATAGATAGAACAGGCAGACGCCAAGCAGCACATATCGCAGCCGTCCGACGTCGAATACCCGCGGCCGGAACGCTTTCCCCGTGATCGTCACATAGCTTCCGGACATCACCACTCGCCGATACACGTAAAGCATGACGAACATCACCGCGAACAGCGACGCGCCCATGGCCGCCGCCACTTGGATCTTAGGCGGGTATTGCTGGATCATCTGATAGATCGCCGTGGTGATGACGTAGTAGCGGCTGGGCAGGCCAAGCACGAGCGCGACGGCAAACGAACCGAGCATTTCGGCAAAGACGAAGATGGCGGCCCCGAGAATGCCGGGTATAACTAGCGGCAAGGTTATGCGCGTGATCGTGCGAATGCGGCTCGCTCCAATGACTTGCGAAGCCTCTTCGAGCGAGGGGTCCATCGATTTCATCAGCGCCGCGATCATGACGAAGGCGACCGAGCCCTCGAACAGCGCCATAACCCATGCAATGCCGTACGATGTATTGATGTTAATGAGGTGGCCCTGCCCGCCGAGCGCCCGCCAGATTCCATTGATGAAGCCGCTTTCTGGCTGACCGAGCAAACTCCAGGCCAGCGCGCCCAGCAGCGGCGTCAGGTAATAGGGCACGACCATGAGCTGCTCGAGCACACGGCGGCCCGGCACGTTGGTGCGGGTGAGGATCCAAGCCATCACGGAGCCGAACACCAAGGCCATCACGGTTGCTGCAAGCGACACCGTGAGCGTGTTGAGCATGATCTGCGGGTATTGCAGCAGGCCGCTGAAGTTGTCGATGCCGTAGGCGGTCGGTGGCCGAACTTGCGGGTCACCGACGTCGAAGGCGGCCTGCAGCAGAAAGTAAACCGGATAGAGGACGAGCACCGCAGCAATCGCCGCGACTCCATATCCGGCCATTTTCTGGGCAGAGAACCAGGACCCCATCGATCCCACAGGCGGCCCCCGTCACAGGCCGAGCATGCCGTTCCATTCCTTCAAGAACATCGCGCTCTGCGACGCGTACTCATCCCAGTCGGAAGGATAGAGCAACTTGAAATCGCTGAGCCTCACGCCGGTGGGCATTGCTGGCGCGTCGGTGCGCACCGAACCGTAATAGAGATTCGGATTGGTCTGATACCATGCCTGACCGCGCTTCGACATTGCCCAGTCAACGAACAGCTTGGACGCTTCCGGATGCGGTGCCTTGTTGACCGCGCCGACGACGAGCGGTGTCGCCACCAGCCCGTCCGGCGGCGCGACGAATTCGACCTTAGCGCCCTTACTCTTGAAAAGAATATAGGCAGGATATTCGCCTATCGCAGTGATCATGTCGTCGCCTTTGGACAGGCGATCGAACAATTGCACGCGCGAATCGAAGGCGTGCGGTTGGAGCTTGGCGAATTCCTTCCAGAAGCCGTCACCGTAAATCTTGCGCAGCATGTACCATTGCACGAACTGCAGACCGGACGCGGAGATCTTGCAGCTGATCTTGCCCTTCCAGCGCGGATCGAGGATGTCCTTCCAGCCCTTCGGCGCGTCGGACGCCGTGACTTTCTCGTTGTTGTAGGCAATGCCGGCAGGATCGACGCCGGTCCAGAAGAAATAGCCGTTCGGCGCGCTGAGATGGTCCTTCTTGTAGGCCGATGATTCAGGCGACACGTAATGCTCGTAGCCGCTTTTTTTCTGGAAATCGAAAGCCGGAGCGAGGTCGGACAACTGGATCACATCGACGTCGAAACGTCCGGCTGAGCGTTCCGACAGAATCTTATTATAGAGCGCACCGGTCTGCGCACGGACGTAGCTGGTCTTGATCTTCGGGAAGTCCTTGTTGAAGCCCTCCATGATGCCGGCGGTGCCGGGCTCATTTTCGTGGCAGTAGAATACCAACTGCCCTTCCTGCTCGGCCTTTGCGACGTCGGCGTTGGTCATGAAGTCGAGCACCTTGCTCGGCGACTTCGACACGCCCTGCGCCAACACACTGGGCACCGCAATCCCGAGAAATGGCAGTGCGGTCATCGCGGTCCCGGCTTTCAGCAGCCTGCGCCGCGTCAACTTCCCACTTATGAGCTCGGCCATTGTTATCCTCCCCTGTTTTGTTTTTTACCTATATCGCGGCAACGTTTCCTCTCTCGCGAGTTCATATGTTCCGTTATGGACGCAGAAACTCTACGCTAAGATAGGAAGCCCGCGAAGGCATTCCGAAAACTGCCTTTGAATTTACGCGAAAAATCAGGCCGATTTGATGCGAATACGCTATTGGAACAGCGCCTCGTGGCACAGCCGAGAGGGTGGCCTAGGAAGCACACGCGGGCGCTGTCATAATCACCGCGGCGTATAGCTGCCGGGAGGTTGTCATGGCTCAACCCCAGCCTAAATCGCAACGCGCAATCCGCGATTGGCCGTTCGAGGTCAAGCCCCTGCATCCGGTGCTCGGCTGTGAGATTGTGGGCATCACGCTGGCGGAAGCCGTGTCGCCAGCGATGTTCGCCAAGGTTTATGAGGCCTTTCTCGACTATGAACTGATCCTGTTCCGCGATGTCGATTTGCCGCCGGCGACGCAGGTCGCTTTCGCGCGCAATTTCGGCGAGGTGCAGATCCACGTGCTCAGCCAG
>JBGQLL010000162.1:0-7452 GCA_041500065.1 Pseudolabrys sp. | reverse complement strand
GCTTCGGTCTCTGCGTTGCGCGAGTGCAAATTGAGTTTCATCAGCCGCTCCGCATTCGAAGCGCTCGCCGACAAGAATCCGGAGATCTACAAACATCTTCTCAGCCTGCTCGCCGCCCGCTTACGCGATACCGATCAGGTCGTCGCGGCCGGATCGTTTCTGCCGGTCAAAGGTCGCGTGGCCCGGGCGCTGCTCGATCTGGCCAACGCCTTCGGCAACGAAGTAGGTGGTGGACGTGTCGTTATCCGCCAGAAATTGAGCCAAAGCGACGTTGCGTCTATGGCCGGCATTGCGCGCGAAAACGTCAGCCGGATTCTCAACGAGTGGATGCGCCTGAAATTGATCACCCGGCTGTCGGGTTATTATTGCATCGAGAGCAAGGCCAAGCTCGAAAAAGAGCTCAAACTCTAGGTTTCCCGGCATCGTTGGGTTTGATGGCGAAGGCTCATTGCTTTTGGGTCGGGGATACGGTGCAATCGTGGGGGGTATTGCGTTGCGGGGCAGGGGCCAAGCCCATGTCGGACGATGTTGTCGGCTTCAGCTTTCTCACCGAATCCAACATCCCGGTGTGGTATCTCAAGCCGGGCGAAACGATCTTCAAGGAAGGCGAAACGGCCAAAGAGCTCTATGTCATCCAGCGCGGACAGGTCGACATTCAGCTGGGTAATCGTCTGCTGGCGACTCTCGAGGCCAATGACATTTTCGGCGAGATGGCGCTGATCGATTCCGCTCCCCGAAGTGCCACGGCCATCGCCAAAACTGACGTCGCGCTGGTACCCATTTCGAAGAAGGATTTCCTGGCCCTGGTGAGCCGGGCACCGACTTTTGCCCTTGACGTCATGGGCATGTTGGTCCGCCGACTGCGGGCCGCAAACCGGGCGATATGACCGTTTCGGGCTGGTTTGGCGGCCTCCTGCAAAAAGCGTCTTTATGTGATGCGGGTCACATCCGCGGCCAAGCCGCCGCCCTAGTGTTTTGACTGTAGGGAGCAGTTGCTCTCGCGTCATTCAGGGCCACGGACATGCGTAAAACCATCATTCTCGCCATCGCCACTACGTTCCTCGCGGGCGCATCTGTGGTTACCGGCCTGGCCCGGACGTTCCATAACCCCAACGACACGATTTCGGCTCGACCGGTGGTTCACCCCCTTGTCACCGGCAGCCTGACGGTCAGCGTAGTCCCCAGCACCTGACCGTCTTTCGGCCTGCCCCTACCCCGGGGGCAGGCCCTGAGTTTCTTGAACTGAACCTCCAAACTTCAAGCGGCCCTCACGGGCCGCTTTTTTCTTGGGTCAGCGCAACCGGCGAAAAAGCGCGCTTTTGTGACCCGGGTCACAGGAACCGATCGGACTCCCACCTAGTTTCACCTTTGCCGGGGCCGGAATGCCCCGGCGGCACCGGGGAAACCCCGGGCAAAAATAAAGGGAGCACCGTCATGATCCGTACCGCCATCATTTCTGTCACTGCGTCGTTCGTTCTCTTCGGCGCGTGGACTGCCAACCTTGTGAGCTACCATCCTGCGACGGACATCAATCCGCTGGCCCCGCTCAGCACCACTGAATGGAGATAATCGCAGGGCTCGGCAATTTTTGACTGCGATGTTTTTTTGATACGCCGCGGCTAATTTTCGTACAGTGCCGCGGCGATATGGCATTCACAATGATGGTCCACCGTGACGCCACAGGCACCTGCCTTCGTTGACGTTCGCGCTCCGCGCGTGGATCGCAGCGTAAAGCTCCCGGTATTGCTGCGTGGCATTGGTGTCCGACAGGTCCGGCTCACCACCGGCCTCGTCATGTTCACCTACATCTTTTCGCATTTCTTCAATCACGCACTTGGCAACATTTCCTACGAAACGATGGAGGCGTGGCTGCGTTTCCACGTCTGGTGGTGGCGAATTCCGGTCGTCAACTACACGCTCTACACGGCCGCATGTATTCACTTCTCACTCGGTCTGTGGGCGCTCTATCAGCGGCGACATTTTCGCTACACCGCAATTGAAATCACGCAGCTTGTGCTCGGCCTGAGTATTCCGCTGTGGCTCGCCAGTCATTTTGGCGCCGTGCGGCTCAACGGCGCGCTGTATGGGCTTGCTCCGCCAAATTACGCGGGGCCGCTGTACGCCTATTGGGTCTTGCGGCCGCACATGATTGCTGTGCAGTTCATATTGCTGACTGTTGCATGGACACACGCGTGCATCGGGCTCTATTTCTGGCTTCGACTGAAGTCGTTCTTTAGTTGGGCGGCGCCCATCCTTCTTGCTGTTGCAGTGCTTATGCCACCGCTCGCGATGATTGGGGCGCATCATGGAGGTCGCGAAGTCGCTGAGCTCGGCCAGGATCCGGACTGGCGCAAGAAAAATCTGAGGGGAACTCCGGCTGCTCAGCGCCAGGTCATCGACACCATCACACTCTTTTACTTTCCGATCGGTTATGCAGCTGCAATCGTCCTGGTCTTCGCAGCACGCGGGGCGCGCACGCTGCGCGAACGCCGACGTGGACTTTTTACAATTACTTACCCGGATCGGCAGGTACGCGTGCCGAAGGGCCTAAGTATTCTTGAAGCAAGCCTGCGCTATAAGATTCCGCATGCCAGCGTCTGCGGTGGCCGCGCCCGCTGCTCCACCTGTCGCGTCCGCGTCGTGAGCGACCGCGCTTCACTGCCGCCGCCCTCGGGGCGCGAGGCCTTTGTGCTGGACCGCATCGGCGTTTCCGCAAACCCCTCGATCCGCCTTGCTTGCCAGCTGCGGCCGCAGTCGGATGTGTCCGTCATTCCACTTCTGCCGCCGGGCATGAATGCCGATCTGCTGCGCAAAGGGCGCCGCATGAATATCGGCAAAGAGCGCTACATCGTCAGCATGTTCGTCGACATGCGCGGCTCGACCAGGCTCGCCGAAGCAAGGTTGCCATTCGATGTCGTGTTTCTCATCAATCGCTTCCTGGGCGCGTGCTCGCAGGCGGCACTCGACGCGGGCGGTCAGCCAAACCAGTTCGTCGGCGACGGCGTCCTTGCGCTGTTCGGAATCGACGCGGACCCGGCAACGGCATGCCGCCAAGCCTTGCAAGCGGCCGCGAACGTCGCGGCCAATGTTGACCACATGAACCGTCAGCTTGCATCCGATCTGCCGGAGCCGATCCAGTACGGCCTCGGTATTCATGGCGGCGACGTCATCATCGGCGACATCGGCTTTCGCGATCACACGGTCTTCACCGCACTCGGCGATCCCGTCAACGTGGCGGCGCGGCTCCAGGACATGACGAAGACGCTTGATTGCAAGGCCATCGTTTCGGAAGAGGTATTTGTGACCGCCAGCGTTTCGGCCGATACGCTCACGCGCACGGAAATTGCAATTCGCGGTCGCGAAGAGCCGATGATCGTGCGAACAGCCGTCGACCCGAGTGCGTTTGCAAGCTTGCTTGAAAGGCCAGGCGAGAGAACGCTCGCCCCGGCCGTTAGCAACGCACAGTAGAGAGCCCTGCCGGGACCGCGATCGCCGTGTGCGTCAATGCGTCCAGACGTTCCGGCACGCGGCTTGCTTCGTCTCATGTTTTGGGGACGAAGAACATGGACGCGAGAACTCCGGTCGGTTCGGCTTTCCGTGGCGAGGACGCTGCCAGGCCGCCTTTGTCCCGGTTTCTGCAGCGCTGTCATGCGGAAATTGCGGGCGATCGTACTGGAGCCGTTGCCGACTACATTCCCGAGCTCGCCAAAGCCAATCCCGATCATTTCGGTATCAGCGTCGCCACCACCGACGGGTACATCTACGAGGTCGGCGATAGCGCCGTTCCTTTCACGATACAATCAATCTCCAAGGCCTTCGTTTTCTCGCTGGCCCTCGAGACCATCGGCGCCGAGAAGGTCGAAAGCCTGATCGGGGTCGAGCCGAGCGGCGAGGCCTTCAATTCGATCCGCCTGCGCACGGACAATCGTCCCTTCAATCCGATGGTCAACGCGGGTGCTATCGCCTGCTCGGGCCTCATCCACGATGTGGAAGGCAGCGGTGCATTCGATCGCATCCTCGAAACTCTGGGCCGATTTGCCGGCCGAACCCTCAGCGTCGACGAGGCCGTGTTCGCCTCCGAGCGTGCAACCGGCGATCGCAATCGTGCCATTGCCTACCTTTTGCGCAACTATGCCGTTGTAAAGGGCGATGTCGATTCGGTGCTGGATGTCTATTTCCGCCAGTGTTCGGTCTTGGTGACAGCGCGCGACATCGCCGTTATGGCGGCCACACTCGCCAACCGGGGGCGAAATCCTCTCAGTGGAGAGCAAGTCATCAGCCCCTATGCCGTCGCGCGCACTTTGTCCGTGATGACGAGCGCGGGCATGTATGACTATGCGGGCGAATGGATTTACCGGGTCGGCCTGCCGGCAAAGAGCGGCGTTGGCGGCGGTATCGTCGCTGCACTTCCCTCGCAACTTGGCCTGGGTACCTATGCGCCGCTGCTCGATAGCCACGGTAACAGCGTGCGTGGCCTGAAGGTGTGCGTGGCGTTGTCGTCGCATTTCGATTTGCATCTTTTCAACCGCAGCGGCGACGTCAGAAACGGCATCGTCGCTGAATACGATATTGGCGGCGTGTCTTCGCGCCGAAACCGCCAGCCCCACGAGCAGAAAATTCTCGACGAGCATCACCAATATTGCCACGTCTACGAGCTGACAGGAGCACTTACATTTGGCGTCATCGAATATCTGTCACGCCGGCTTGTGCAGCAACGTCCGCATTCTCAGTTCGTCATTCTTGACTTGCATCGCGTGCCCACAATTACCAAAGCGGCCGGCCAACTGCTCGCTGAAAGTCTCAGTGAGCTAAGCGCTGTCAACACGACCGTGATCTTGTGCGGCATACAATCGCAATCATTGCTCGGTGCCGCGATCAACAAATTGCTGGAACCCCCTTCGAAGCTGCGAAAGTTTGCGGTGCTCGATGAGGCCATCGAGTGGGCCGAAGACCAGATCATCTATCTTTTTGGCGGTTACGGCCGGCTGCACGATCCGACCACGTTGCCCGAGCAGCAATTGCTCGGGGGTTTGACGGATGGCGAGATTGAAGCGCTTGCGGCGCTTATGGAGCCGCGAACATTTCAGGCGGGACAACGCATCGTCAGGGCGGGAGAGCCCGCGTCATCTTTGTTTTTTCTGCAAAGCGGCATGGTCAGCGTCAAGATCCCGAACGGCGTGCGTCTGGCGACGCTTGTTGCGGGCATGGTGTTCGGCGAGATGGCGCTGCTCGAAGACCGCAGATCCGCGGATGTGTGGGCTGACACGCTCGTGCAATGCTTTGAACTGCCGCTTGAGGCCTATGCCGGATTTCGCGAGAAGCATCCGCAGATCGGTGAGCGCATTGTGCGCAACCTTGCCGTCCTCCTGGCCAAGCGGCTTATTTTAGCCAATACAAAAATCGATCTGCTGACGTCGTCTTGAGCGCCGCTGCTGTGCCTTACATCCCAACCGCTTTGTTTTGCGGCGTACGGACCTCGCGGCCAATCAGGTCAGCATAGTTCTCGATCGGGAAGGGTCTGCCGGTGAGATATCCCTGCACCTCATCGCAGCCTTCCTGTTTCAGGAACGCAAGCTGGGTTTCGGTCTCGACACCTTCGGCGAGGACCGGAATGCTCAGGCTGTGGCCAAGGGTAATGATTGCACGAACGATCGCCATGGAATGATGATTGTGTTCGAGATCGCCGATGAAGACGCGGTCGATCTTGATTTTTTCGAACGGGAATGCGTGCAGATACGACAGCGACGAGAATCCGGACCCGAAATCATCCAGCGCGATATGAATGCCAAGCGTCTTGAGCTTGCGCAGGACTGAAACCGCGCGTGCGAAATCGTCGATCAAGACGCCTTCGGTGATTTCCAGTTCGAGTCGGTCGGGCTTCAGGCCGGTTTCCAGCAGGATCGAATGGACAAGGCTGGGCAAATCGCCGTGATGAAATTGGACGGGAGAGATATTGACCGCAACCCTGAGCGGCTTCGACCAGGTCGCCGCCTCGCGGCAGGCCTCGCGCAGGATTCGCTCGCCAAGCGTAATAATGAAACTGCTTTGCTCCGCAATCGGAATAAAGGTGTCAGGCGGGACCATGCCGCGCTTGGCGCAGTCCCAGCGGGCCAACGCTTCAAATCCGACGACTTTACCGAACGCGATTGTTTTCTGCGGCTGGTAGTGCAGCAACAGGTCGCCCTGGTCGAGAGCTGTCTGTAGATCCGTCTGCAATTCACGCCGCTCCCGCAAGCGCGAGCCGAGCTTCTCCTCAAAAAACCGCACCGAACCGCGGACTTCCGTTTTCGCCTGGTAGAGCGCGGCATCCGCATTGGCAATCAGCGTTTTCACGTCGGCGCCGTCGGCGGGGAACATCGCAATGCCGACACTCAAGCCGACCTGCAGCTGGTGACCGTCGATCTCGAAATTATCTTTAAAGGCCGCAAGCATGCGATCGCCGATTGCTCTCGCTGCCTCCTCGGGATTCCCGCTCACCAATACGGCGATAAACTCGTCGCCGCCAATACGTGCGAGATAAGCCCCTGCGGCGGCTATTTTCAGCCGGTGCGCCGCTTCGCGCAGAAGCCCGTCGCCGACCAGATGCCCGTAGACGTCGTTCGCTTCCTTGAACCGGTCGAGGTCAAGGCACATGACGGCGAACTGTTGATCGTCTTTGGCAGCCTTTTCGAGCGTTACGGCAAGATAGTCGAGAAGCGAGGTCCGGTTGGGGAGGCCCGTCAGGGAATCATTGTGCGCCAGATACCAGATGTCCTGTTCCGCGCGCCGGCGCTCGGTGACGTCGTCAAGAACCGTCAGGATATATTTCGGCTGGCCATCTTCATCCCTGATGGCGGTCTTTTTTGCCGTCACCCGACGAGGCCCTTTGTAGGCCGTGGGTATTTCATGTTCCGGCGTACAGACAATCCGGTTCGATAACACCGTTTCCTCGTCGGAGCGCACGATCATTTCGGCGCGCCACTGCGGAAATATTTCGTGCGCGGTCTTCCCAATGAAATCCTTGCGGGAAGCGCCGGTCAGTTCTTCGTAAGCCCGGTTGAACAATGTGAACCGGTTTCCGTGTGTGTCCCTTCCCGACCCATCCAGGTCTCTCACCACAATGGGGACGGGGACATGCTCGATGACGGCATCGAGGAATATCTTGGTCCGGCGCAGTTCGCCTTCGGCAAGTTTGGTTTTTGTGATGTCATGAACAACGGCCAGACGCGCGTCATGTCCTTCATAGGTCAGCGCTTTTGAATGCACCGCGACATCGATCATTGTCCCGTCAGCCTTCAGGTGCTGGCCGATTTTTTCGGTGAATTGATCGTCGGAAAGTCTGTGCAGGAACGCCGCGAAACGCTCGCGGTCCTCGGGGGGCCGCAGCTCGGTTGCCGTCATCGACATGAATTTCGCGCGGCTATACCCGTAGTGCGCGACGGCCGCCTCGTTGACTGCCAGAAAACGCAGGGT
>JBGQLL010000161.1:0-7459 GCA_041500065.1 Pseudolabrys sp. | reverse complement strand
GTGCAGCCTAGCATAGGACGAATGCTGGTAAGAGGGGAAGGCATGGGCAAGCGGAAAGTGGTATAGGCGCGCGTCCCGCCGCATCCAAGCCTCCGTGCCGAGACCCTCAATGCGCCGACTCGCGATTGCGCTTGCGCCTGTACTGTTCGTGTTCCTCTGGAGCACGGGCTTCATCGGCGCGCGATATGGGCTGCCGTATATCGAGCCATTGACGTTCCTGGCGGTCCGCATGGGCTTTGTGGTGGTGATCATGGCCACCATCGCAATCATCGGACGTGCGAGAGCACCCGACGCGCGCGAGGTTCGGCATGCGCTGGTTGCCGGCTCCCTCGTCCATGGCCTTTATCTCGGCGGCGTATTCATCGCCATCAGCCAGGGCGTTCCGGCCGGCATTTCGGCACTCATCCCGGGTCTCCAACCCATCCTGACCTCGACCATCGCCAATCGCTTCATGGGTGAGACGGTGACACGGATCCAGTGGTTTGGCCTCGCGCTCGGCCTTGCCGGGGTCATGCTTGTATTGCACGACCGCACGATCGTGCTGGCGGGATCCACCCTCGGTTGGATCGCAAGTTTCCTGTCGCTTATCGGTATTACGCTCGGCACCCTGTATCAGAAACGTTACTGCGGCAGTATCGACTGGCGCGCCGGCAACCTCGTTCAATACATTGGTGCCGGAGTGTTGTTCGCCCTTGGCGCGTTTGCATTTGAGACACGCGAGATTCACTGGAGCGGCGAGTTGATTTTCGCGATCGCGTGGCTGGTGCTGGTTTTGTCGATCGCGGCGATCGGGTTGATGTATTGGCTCATCCGGCGTTCGGCGGCGACCAGCTTCGCCAGTCTGTTCTATCTGGTGCCGGTCGTGACCGCGCTATTTGCCTTCATCTTGTTTGGCGAACGGCTGGACGCCATTTCGATCCTGGGGATGGTGATTTGCGCGGGCGGGGTGGTGCTGGCCAATCGCGGTGCGCCAAAACCACAAGACATATGATTGCTAATTTCCCCGCTCGAGGACGAGCTGGGTCTGTGTCACCAACGCGCACAATTTCCCATCGCCGCGCGTAATGCGCGTTTGCCAGACCATGGTGGTCCGGCCGCGATGGAGCGGCGTGCATTCTGCTTTCGCAATGTCGCCTATCGGCACCGCAGCAAAAAAATTGGTCTTGCTTTCAATTGTCGTGGTGGATTGACCGGGCTTGAGATTGGCAGTGGTCGCCGTACCCCCGAGATTGTCGGCAAGGGCCATAAGGGCACCCCCATGCATGATGCCGAAGCGGTTGTTGAGGTCATCGCGTGCAACGAGCTCGGCGGTCACGCGTTGAGGCGAAACGTGAGTAATCTTGAGGCCGAGAAATTTGGCAAAAGGCGGTTGCGTTTGGGCCGCTTCATTCATTGCAAATGCTCCAGAATAGCAAGGGCGCGGACGTTATCGCCCGCGCCCATCGTACGCAATCTTGCGGGTATGTTAGCCGCGCGGCTGCGGCACAATCCGGATGTAAGGCCGCGGCGCTTTGAAGCCCTGCGGCCAAATTTTCTTGGCTTCTTCGTCACTGACCGAGCCTGCGATGATCACGTCTTCGCCCTGTTTCCAGTTCGCCGGCGTCGAAACACGGTGCTTGGCCGTCAGCTGCAGGGAGTCGAGCACGCGCAACACTTCATCGAAATTGCGACCCGTCGTCATCGGATAGACCAGGATCAGCTTGATCTTCTTGTCGGGGCCAATGATGAAGACGTTGCGAACGGTCTGATTGTCCGCTGGCGTGCGCCCTTCTGAAGTGCCGGAGGTGCTTGCCGGCAACATGCCGTAGGCTTTGGAGATTTTCAGGTCCGTGTCCCCGACCATCGGGTAGTTGGGTGCAAAGCCGACTACGTCCTTGATGTCAGCCGCCCACCTCTTGTGGTTGTCGACCGGATCGACTGACAGGCCGATAATTTTTGCATTGCGTTTGTCAAATTCCGGTTTGAGCCGGGCCATGGTACCGAGCTCGGTCGTGCAGACCGGGGTGAAATCCTTGGGATGCGAGAACAAAATGCCCCAGGAATTTCCCAACCAGTCGTGAAATCGGATTTTTCCTTCCGTTGTTTCGGCCTCAAAATCGGGTGCGGTATCGCCAATCGCCAACGTCATGACCAACCTCCACTGAAAACAGTTACTCGTCTGCACCTAATATAGTGGCCTGCGTCATCGAGGAATAGGGAAACGGGTCAGCAGCATCGATAGGCCGCGGAGTGCGCGCGGCGTAGAACAAAGTTTTGGTGCTAAGGCGCCGGGCGGAAAAGCTTTTTTCCACCCGGCCATGAGGGTTCAGCGGCTGGCCGCCTTACGTTCCTCTAATCCTACGGTACGGCCCGGAAAGCCGGCCGCATCGAAGTATCGTATTTGGCTTACACGCTGGCCGGTCAGAATAGTCGCGAGCCCATTTTCGCTCGGAATACTGCGTTCGGCCCAGTTTTCGACGGTCGGGCCAGCGCCACCTGGCAATGCTTCCGCCAAAATGCGGCCCTGCAATGAGCCCTTGAATGGAATCTTGAGTCCGAGGGCATGAGCAATGGTCTTCCCGATGTCGGCATTGCTGACCGGGGCTTCATCGACAAATCCGCTTTTAAAGCTGGGACCAATCGCCGCCATGAAATTCATTGTGTCGGCGCGGCTGAAACTCCCATGCATGCCTTGGCCCTGCTGCAGGGTGGTATCGGCAATGTTCACGGAGCACATCACCGGACGCCCGCAATCGGTTGCGTAGGAGCGGAAATTGATCACGATCGCAGGCCGCGGTGTGCGTGCCATGCCCTGCATATTGATAGCGGAGAGCGGCAGCGTGCCTGGAAAGCTCCCGATATCGCTGTCGACGAACAATCCGCTGACATAATCCTGAGCCAGCAGGGCATCGATCACCTTGCCGGTGAGGGCGGCATCCTTGTTCGGAACGTAGACGAGGTCTGACCCACCGTTAGCGGCAACGACGACTTCGGGCTTCTCCGGATTGCTACCGATGAGCCCATTGCCTCGCTTGGGATACTTGCCGGCGGTGACGGCGGCGTTTTTGTCATCCGGATCGTTCAACGGGAGCCCGAGCGCCTTGGCCAGGTCGATGGCAACGAAGCCAGGCGGCAGCAGGCCGGTTGGGACGTCCGCATAGTTCGCCTGCGCGGCCGCACTGGTATTGCTCTCCTTGGAAATCGTCGAGAAGCCGTGGTCGGCGGCAACGACGATATCGGTGGTTGCGGCAAGTCCGAGCTCGTCCAGCGCCTTACGCAGTTGCGCGAGATTGTCATCCGCATTTTTGATGGAAGCGATAGAAGTCGGTCCGTTGATACCCGGAGTGACTTTCAGGTGGCTGTCACCCTGGTTGTGTTGGGTGCCGTCCGGGTCACGGGACCAGAAAACCAGTACGAACGGTTTGTTGCGTGCCTTGAACATTGGCAGCACTACATTAGCGGCGACGTCGGCAAAATATTTCTGTTGGACAACATTGGCGACCAGAGTGCCCGGTTTCGAAAAGTCTCCCGCGTTGGCGTTGTCGCCGGGCGTGTCCTTGCGTGAGGGGGCGACTAGCGGCAAACCGGATGCTTTCAAAGCGTCCTGCATCGCCTGCGACAGGGGGATGCCCTGCTTGCTGCCGGTGGAGTCGTCAATGATGACCGTTGCCTCGCCCGTGCGCTCGGTGTGATCGAACATCAGGGTTGGGCCAAGTTTTCCGATGGCCGCGGTACTCAGGCCCTGGTTGCGTGCGATGAAGAGAATTGAATCTTCATCGACGAAATTGCCAGAGAAGTGCGCGTCGATGTCGCCCAAGATCGGATCGTTCTCGATGAACGGTGTCACGCTGCCGCCGGCAGTCGGCACCGGATAGGCGGTGTAGATGGTGTTGCTGAAAGCACCGGTGTCTCCGAGAAAGTGCCCGGTTGCCATCCCTGAGGCATTGGCCGTTGTGAAGGTTGGGAAAAGGGAATGCGGATTGACAAAATTCACGCCGTTGTCGCGCACGGCGGCGAGGGCGGGCGCTGTTTCTGCCGTTACCGAAAGAGGGCGCAAGCCATCTCGGGCACGAAAAGAATCAGGTTGCGTTGGTTTTGCGCGCCGGCGGGCACGATTTGCAGAAAAATGGCGGCACACGCGGCAGAGAACAGCCTTGCGCGGAATGACATTGTTAGTCTCCAATCTTATTTGTTTGTCATGCTGCGGTAGATACCCTCGCTATAAGACAGTATTGTAACAGTTGCCGGTTATCCGCGGCCATTTTCCCGGACAATGCGGGCGGCTTATGGATTTGCAGAGTCTTCTGTCGCGGTTTGCTGTTGCCCTCGGGATTGGGCTCCTGATCGGGCTCGAGCGCGGCTGGCACACACGCAAAATGCAAAGCGGGGCGCGGGCGGCAGGCATCCGCACGTTCGCCGTGTCGAGCCTGCTCGGTGCGGTGGCTGCAGCTCTGAGTCAAGTCGCCGAGACCGGTGCCGGGTTCGTACTCGGCGCAGGATTTGCAGCGTTTGCAGCGGTCATTGCCATTTTCTGCCGCGAGGAAAATCGGGCAACCGGCCATTTCTCGGCAACCACGGCCATCGCCGCCATCCTTACATTTGCACTTGGTGCTTATTCGCTGATTGGAGATATGCGCGTAGCGGCGGCGGTCGCGGTCGTGACGGCCGGTATTTTGGCTGCGCGTGAAGAAATCCATGGTTGGGTTGCGCGCATTACCTGGCCCGAGCTGCGCTCGGCCGTGGTGTTGCTTGCGATGACTTTCATTGTGTTACCGATCGTGCCCGACAAGGCGATTGGGCCATTCGGCGGAGTCAACCCGCGCGACATTTGGCTGATCGCGATCGTGCTCGCCGGCGTTTCCTTTGTTGGCTATGTTGGCGTGCGCGTGCTTGGCGCCCGTCAGGGAATTCTGGTGGCGGGCGCTGCCGGAGGTCTCGCATCTTCGACCGCCGTTACCATTACCAATGCACGACATGCGGCTGCTGGCGAAGCCACCCCGGCTCTGCTCGCTGGCGGTGTGGCTCTCGCAACTGCGGTTTCATTCCTGCGTGTGATCGCGATTATCGCCGTGCTGCAAAGCACGCTGCTGTCGCTTGCTGCACCCGCACTGCTCGCTGCCACCGTGGTCGCTATTGCACTCAGCCTCCTGCCGTTGCAAAGCCGAACCGCACGCAACAAGCTTACTCATCGATCCGCATTTCGGAATCCATTTGGCTTTTGGTCGGTCATCGGATTTGCCATTTTCCTCGGCATTATTGTTGTTGCTGGTCGGGTGATCAGCGAGCGCGTGGGCGCGACTGGCGTGATCGTCGGCGCCGCCGCCATGGGACTTGCCGATGTCGACGCTATTACGGTTTCGATGGCGAGGCTCGCGCCGCAGACCTTGTCGATGCAGAACGTGGCGTTCGCGATTTTGGCGGCGGTTGCGACCAATATGCTGAGCAAGCTGATGATCGGGATAGTTATCGGAAGCAGCCGTTTTGCGCTCTATCTTGCAGGGATAACGGCGGCCTGCTTCGCGGCTGGCGGGATAACGCTATGGCTTACGCTCAGCCTGGCTGCGTCTTAGGGTGCGATTGACTTTTCCGCGATAACGCCGCAATTCAAAAGGCCGGCACCTGGGGCCTCTGACACGGCATGTTCAAGCGTATCCTGATCGCCAATCGCGGCGAAATCGCCTGCCGGATCATCAAGACCGCGCACAAAATGGGAATCGAAACGGTTGCCGTCTATTCGGAAGCCGATAGAGATGCTCTGCACGTGGAGATGGCCGATACTGCCATCGCCATTGGGCCGTCACCTGCGGCCGAAAGCTACCTGGTGATCGACAAAATCGTGGCGGCTTGCAAGCAAAGCGGCGCCCAAGCCGTGCATCCCGGCTACGGCTTTCTGTCCGAGCGAGAAGCCTTTGCAAAGGCATTGGCGGCAGCCGGTATCGTTTTCATCGGCCCAAATCCAAAAGCCATTGCCGCGATGGGCGACAAGATCGAATCCAAAAAGGCGGCCGCAGCCGCCAGGGTTTCAACTGTCCCCGGCCATCTTGGCGTAATCGAAAATGAAGTCGAGGCGATCAAGATCGCGGAGGAGATTGGCTACCCGGTCATGATCAAGGCGAGCGCCGGCGGCGGTGGAAAGGGAATGCGTATTGCGCACAGCAAGTCGCAAGTTTCGGAAGGCTTCGCGCGGGCCCGTTCAGAGGCCAAGTCCTCATTTGGCGACGAGCGCGTCTTCATCGAGAAATTCATCACCGACCCCCGTCACATCGAAATTCAGGTTCTTGGAGATAAACACGGCAACGTTATCTATCTCGGCGAACGTGAATGCTCGATCCAGCGGCGCAATCAGAAGGTGATTGAGGAGGCTCCATCGCCGCTGCTCGACGCAGCGACGCGCAAGAAAATGGGCGAACAGGCGGTCGCCCTGGCCAAAGCCGTGGGCTACGACAGTGCCGGTACAGTCGAATTTGTCGCCGGGCAAGATAAGAGCTTTTACTTCCTTGAGATGAATACGCGGTTGCAGGTCGAACATCCGGTGACAGAGCTCGTCGCCGGCATTGATCTGGTTGAACAGATGATCCGTGTTGCGGCCGGCGAAAAACTTTCGATCAAGCAGGGCGACGTGAAGCTCAACGGGTGGGCAATCGAAAGTCGCATCTATGCAGAGGATCCGTACCGAAATTTTCTTCCCTCGACCGGACGATTGACGCGCTATCGGCCGCCGGAGGAGGGGAGCGCCAATGGCGTCACCGTGCGCAACGACACCGGCGTTTATGAAGGGGGCGAAATCTCGATCTACTACGACCCGATGATTGCCAAGCTGGTGACGCATGCGCCGACGCGCAATGCGGCCATTGCCGCACAAAGTGATGCACTCGATTTATTCGTGGTCGATGGCATTCGACACAATATTCCGTTTCTTGCCGCATTGATGGCGCATCCGCGCTGGCAGGCCGGTAAGCTCTCCACTGGTTTCATCGCCGAGGAATTTCCGAACGGATTTCACGCTCACGCGCCTGATGGGGAACCCGCAGACGTGCTGGCGGCCGTTGCCGCCGCAATCGATCATGTGCAGGGCGAGCGCAAGCGACGCATCTCGGGGCAATTGAGTGGCCGGAGTGTCACGCGCGAAAGCCAGCGCGCCGTCTGGCTTAGCGGGCGTGAAATCAAGCTTGAAGTCAGGCGTGATAATGATGTTATCGATGTGCGCTTCAAACGGACCAAGGCAGCCGTACGAGAATTGCGTTCGAACTGGAAGCCGGGCGATCTGGTCTGGAACGGTACGATCGACAGTCATCCGATCGCAGTGCAAATACGGACCGTCGCCAACGGCTTTGCACTAACCTATCGGGGCATTGAGACCAAAGCTTTTGTCTATACCGAGCGGGAAGCCGGCTACGCACGGCTGATGCCGGTAAAGAAGCTCGCCGATACCGGAAAGCAGGTCCTGTGCCCCATGCCGGGCTTGGTTGTCTCGATCACG
>JBGQLL010000160.1:0-7473 GCA_041500065.1 Pseudolabrys sp. | reverse complement strand
CCATCTGAGCGGCGGTTATGTGAGGGAGTGCCACCATGGCACATGCCACAACTGCTGCTAAAATTCTGGGGAGCCATTTCATATTGTCATTTCCCTTGTTCGGTCGCTGCCAACACCGCTCAACGCCGAGATGTGTAGTTCAAGTCTATCCGCACCATTGACGTGTCGATGACACGAACGCGTGAAGCCGTGCGCTCGATGTCCACTTTGGGTCTTGACTACGCAGCCACAGCCTTCATCCTCGGCCATCAGCCGCGTGGAGCCACCGACTGAACCATGTCGCGGCCGAGAACGTTTGGCGTGGTGGTCGAAATCGCATGACGAGTAAAAACATGAGATTGCTGAACCGGCGTGAATTCAGCGAACTGTGCGTGGCGCTTGGTTCGTTGGCGATCCCGACAGGTGCAGCTGTTCTCGACGCGACCCCTGGCGCGGCTTCAGACGGTGCAGCGCGCACGGTAAAGTTTCGCGACGGCACTGTTGCTTCGGCATTGGGCCAGGGTTCTGCTGGTCTCGGAAAAGGGAAACACCCTCAGGCTGCCGAGGAAGAGGCGGTACGCACGGGCCTTTCGCTCGGAATGACGCTGATCGACACGGCGGAAATCTACGGCTCCGAGGAATTCATCGGCCGCGCGATCGCTGGTCAGCGCGACCGCGTGTTCCTGGTCTCCAAGGTCTGGCAGACTCATGTGGCGGGCAACGGAGTCGTGCGCGCTTGCGAGGGGAGTCTCAAGCGTCTCGGGACTGATCATCTCGACCTCTATCTGCTGCACTGGCCAAACGGGGTCACCAACGTCCCCAGCGTTGTGGCCGCGTTTGAAAGTCTGCGCTCGGCGGGGAAAATTCGCGCCTGGGGCGTGTCCAATTTCAAGGTCAGCGACATGGAGGGCCTGTTCCGTATTCCGAAAGGCGATCGCTGCGCGACCAATCAACTCCCGTACAGCCTCGGTGACCGCGGCATAGAGCGTGACCTGCTGCCATGGTGCGAGCAGCACGGCATGCCGGTGATGGCTTATTCTCCGCTTGGCGGCACCGGTGCGAGCCTGCTGCGTGATCCCACGCTCGCACGTATCGGGGCAGCGCACGGTTGCTCGGCAGCCGCTGTTGCGCTGGCCTGGACCATCCGCAACGGTAAGGTCATTGCCATTCCCGAATCCGGTTCGGTGGCCCATGTCAAGGAGAACGCCGTCGCGCTCTCGCTGACGCTGACACCGCAGGAGCTTCAATCGCTGGACGCCGCGTTTCCGCCACCTCACCGCTAGGTTTCAAAAACCTTTCACACGGCTGAATTCTCTGGTGTCACCTTCGCGATGCGACAGTTCAACGACATCATCGCCTCTGCTGGCGCTGACATCTGATCGAGTTGCAGCAGCGACCGGCGGCCGATTCGAACGCGGCAAGCTGCTTGGCCCGGGTTGCAAAACGTTATGCTTCGTTCGCAACTCATTCAGGATTTTCTGTAAATCCTGAGCAAGCCTCTCTGTCTGGTCGAAAGGCTTCGGTGGCCGCGGTGGGTGTCTTGATTCTGTTACTGGATCGAGATCGACAGGAGTCTGCGGATAGGGCGTGCTAAAAGTCGATGAGCGCGGCCATTCTAGCTGCTGGCGATTGCGAGCCTTGCGGCGATCCACCCAGCGCGTGGCGTGAAACACAGAGCCGGAAATAACAAGCGCTATGAGCGCGATTGTCGCGAGCGCTAAGGTGTGATCGGAATCGCCCGCGGTGTGCACCGGCGCGGCGGCGGGCGAAGATCGCGTGTGTGCAGGCGGCTGAACAGCGGGCTGCGACTCCTCGACAGGATGACTCGGTGGCGTCGGCGCGGGGTCGACCGCCTCGACTGATTGCGGCCGCTCGACGACTATCGGTCCCGGCGTCGCCGGCGGCACAAAAGGCAATTTAGACGCCTCGGGCCAAGGCAGCGGAGCCACCGCTGGGGAAACGTTTGCTTCAGTCGCCGCGGGTGCGGCCGTCGGCTCTGGCGTCTTTGGTTGCTGTGCACTTTGTTGCGCGGTCGGCCGGCGTGCGCTTTGTGGCGCAGCCATCTGTGCGGGTGCGTCTGACGCAGGCTGTTCAGAGGCTTGCGTTGCGTCCTTCTGACCGCCGCTGCCTTCCGGTCCGAGATACCAGCACTGACGCATGGTGGCGCGATTGGTCCGATAGTACCAGTGCTCGCCCTGCGGCGCCGGCGCGTTCGGCTTGGCGAGACACTCGGCGGCATGCACGGCCCGCGCCGAGGCCGCGCACGAAACTGCTAAAAAAAGAAGAGCGAATATAGCCGGGACCAATGTTGGTCGGTGTTGTTGCATGAGTTTCTCCGTCGGCATTCGCAGTCGTGCTCGGCAGAAGTCTGAATCAGCGCGCCGATTGGTAGGAAAAAAATGGGGCCGCAGTGCGTTGCAAATTTGACAAACGGCCACGCATGCTCATCTGTGCACATGCTGAAAACTTGACGGTAGTGCGGTGAGGTTGCGCAACACGAATTCTGCGCGACTTTGTCCCGGCTGATCAGCCCACCGCTAACCGGTAATTTATTTCAATGCGCATTTCGTAGTGCAGTGCTACCGCACACTCATGAGTTGACTCATTCATGAGCATCCACGGCGATGACGTGATGATCGGGTTCCTTTTCCAGATGGATGAGCTGACTGACTACAAAAGTGGATATGAGCGAAACATGTGCGAGATGTCCCGATGGAACGCTGGATCGTTTTCAGTAGGTGCTGGCGTTAGGCGACTTTGTCTGCCAGGCCTGATCACCAAAGTAATTGTTGGTGTTGACCCCCGGTCCCTGCCCGATTCCCGTGCCGAACGGAAACGGTTGCCCGCTGGCCAACACTCTCACGCGGCGGCGCACATGCTGCACGCCTTTGACGCGGTTATGATTGTGCGACTTGACCTGCTGCTGTGTCTTGGGCGCTGACGTGTCTTCATCCGCAGCAGCGACCGGAAATTCGATCGCGAGGGATTCGCCAATGTCGGCCGGGACGATTGCGGCCGGTGCCTGCATGTTCATCTCCGTCTCATCAGCGTCTGCCGGATCGTTTCGGTGCGCGACCAGCCCTGCGATCTCGGGCGCAGTCGATACGTCGTCGGTGCGAACCGGGGTGTCCGGCAGCTCGCGCAACCTGCTCAATTCATCAGCGCGCCGCTCAATCGCGCTAAGAATGACAAACTGACGCCATTCCGGACGCTCACCCAACTCGATAAACGTGCTGCGCAGCGTCTCGGCATTTGGCATCCGTGTGCGCGGTCGCTCCGGCGCTGTGAACGCCAGAGCAAGAACTGCGATGGCGAGCAGCGCGCCGCCTCCTGAGAAAATCCAACGGATCGGTAGCATCCGCTTCTGCTATCCGAGTCGGCTGAAACGCTAAACCAGAGCGCGTTACCAGAATTGTGAGCTAACGGTACCAGTCGACCGTTTTATTGCGCCGCCGGATGTCAATGCGATGCGGCAGCAGTCGCCCGCTCAATGAATTCCCACGCCGCTGCCCCGAGCGAGCGCCCTTGCGTGCCGGCGGCATCGAGCAACTTTGCAGCAATCTCACCGGTCACATCTCGTGCCCAGCCGTCATCGGTATTGAACGCCACAACACGCAGCGGGCGCACATACTGTCCGCTCAGGATGTCGTCGATGATCGCCTGCTCGTTGGCACTAGCCTCAGCGATCTCGCGCCACATGGGCCCCAGATCCCCGAGATCATCCAAGACTTGATACACTGTCAGTTCGTCACGCGTCGGCGGCGTTGGAACAAGTGCAATGTCCATCAGACGCTTCCGTCGATAATCCGCAAGCACGCATCGCGAGCTGGTGGCAGGAACGACGCGCGCTCGTCGCGTGATCTCGGCCATCATCCTAGCGTAAGTGCGACGATCGGCTTCGGTTTCTGAATACCATGATCGACTAATGGTTCGTCTCATGTCCGTTTGGCGGACATGGCGGCATGCTCGTTTGCTGCCGGCTGTTACGTAAACAGCCGGCAGCTGGCCGGAGCTCACTGTAAATTCTGCGGGAAAATTACCGTGTAGTCGATGTACTGCTCCTCTCGCAGGCCGGACTGCGGTATGGCACCGACCGTCACCGGCTCATTCCGCTGTGATGAACCGATAGACACGTCAGTCCGGTGCGCGCCCGGCGAGGTCGCGATGCTCACCAGAAATACGACAGACAGAACCCCGGCGCCGATCACGGCGACCGTTGTATTGGGCCAATTCTTGAAGGTTCGCAGCATGATGCTCTCCATTCGTTTGACGGAAAGGCTGGCGTTACGCCCACCTCGTTGCCGAGGTTGAGCACGACGTCCGTGCCGTGCGTTGTATCGAGAGTGCGGATGACCCCGTATGAACTGGCTCACACAGAGGGATTTTTGCTGGGACGCGCGACACACGCTGGCGGGATAAAGCCAGTCAGCACATGCGGGCTCTATAAATGTCGATGCCGCCACGCCCAATGATGCGGAACGGCCAATTTGGCCAAGACAATGCCACGCGCTTGCTGCCGTCCCGCCTTCCTCCTGTCACACCATGCTGGCCTGTTTTCGATACCGCCGAGCGACCGGCCGCTCTCTCAATGGTTTTGAGTTTGGAGTGCCAATGGATTCCCTGCAGAGCGCACTCAAGGATCAACGGCAAATAGGCGATACTCTCGCCATTGCGCCCGGGCCGACTGCCGTGAAGGCCTGGCCGGCCGAGCCAACGCGCGATCCTGATGACGGGGGCGTTTCGGCGACGATATCGCCGCAACTTATCGACGTTGCAGCCGAGGAATCCTGCCCGGCCCCGGCCGTGCAACTGTCCGCACAAAACGAAGCGCCGCGACTGGCGCCTGCGCTTGCGACCGCGCAAGCCCCCTCCGCAACAACTTTTGAGTTGATGAGCAAGCTCGAGGCCCTGGCGAGTGATTTGGCCGTCAAAGAACGCGCCTCTTCGGAAACGCGGATCGGGACTGTTCACGAAGAACCTAAAGTATCTGGCGAACTGCGTGCAGTTGAACCGTCAATCAGCGTGTCGCCTCGCCCCGCCGGATTCGAAAGCGATCACTTCGCAAACGGCAGGCCGTCGACCAGAAGGCGAACAGTCCGCACGCTCGCTGGCTGTTTCGTGGCGGCCCTGATCGGACTCGGAGTCGCGTTTGCCTGGCAATCGCACAGTGTCTGGACCGCGAAGCCGCCCAATGAACCCGACATCGCGGCGGTGCCGCCGGACCCCGTCCCTGCCCGTCAGGTGCCTAAATCGGATGTGGCACTTCAGCAGTCAGGGCCTGTCACACAAACAGCGACAGCGCCCGCTGTGCCCGCCGCGACTTCTGCGCCTGCACCATCTCCTGAATTGGTGAAGCAGCTTGAGGCAATGACGCAAGACCTCATCTCCGTGCGGCGCGGCCTGGAGAAGCTAACGGCTGCTCAAAAACAGCTTGAGCAGCTCGCGGCCAAGCAAGAACAACTTGCCGCCAAACAAGACCAGATGGCCCAGAATATCGCTAAATTGCAGGCGACCGAGCCGAGCATCAGGCCTAAACGCTCAGCTGTGCGGCCACCTCCGCCTCAAGCTCGGGCGGCCTCCGTCCCGCCCCCCGCTCCGCCCGAACCGGCAGCACAGCTATCGTCTATTCCTCGCTCGGCACTCCATCCCGTGCCACCGTTGCCCATACCGCCGTGATGCGGTGTCAGTTCGCCAACTCCCTTTATCTCGTGGCGAGCCAGGCGCGACCGAGAAGGATCGAGAGAACGGCGTGAAGCGCAACCGCCGGCCACAGAAAGACGCCCGGGAGTTCCTCCGCCGGCTTACCTAACCCTTATTGTCATTTAATTTGCGCGACCATCTTTGAAACAAAAGGGTCTCCGCCACGATCGAGCCAAAACTGGCTTACGTCGTCAAACAAGTTGGTCCTTGGTCCAACTCGATCCCCGCCGATGCCCGGCGTTTAATGGATACGCTTTGCACAGAGTTTAGACGCACCGAACGCAGTATCGATGCTATCGCCGTCGTGCTCAAAGACGAGCGCGCGCGTCTTGGTATTGAGATGAAATAACCTGCTGGTTCTAGCGGCGAGCAGGCGATTTGATCTAGGTCAAAGCGCAGTTAAGGCACCAAACTAGCAATCAGCACTACTGAAAAAAAGGGAGTCCGAAGATGCAAAAAATCGTCATCGCTGTGGCAACAATTACAATCGCTGCGATTGTTTGGCTCCCTCGATCCGGACTTGCACAATCGCCGACCGCTACGCCTCCGCACGTCCCGCTTCAAAAGACGATTGGCCAGTCCAAAACGGAAGTTGTGCCTTCCCTCATCGTTTTCAATGCACGTGGAGCCAGTCTGCAGGGCGGTAAGTTGGTTTTGAATGGCATCGCGCCAACCTCGATCGTGTTTGCCGATCGGCCCGTGCGCGCCGCCGGCCACGATACCACCGCGCACATCGTGGAGGATTGGGACAAAGGCAGCGACAACTTCGCCAAGGATCCTCCGAACGCCACGGTTTCTGGTTTCACCAAGGATGGATCAGGCGTCAAGGACGCCGTTGTGGTGTTGAAGTCGCCCAAGCTTGAGGGCGACAAGTTGACGTTTGATGTCGATGTCCTCGAAGGCGATCTCAATGGAGCAGACGGCGCTGCTGCTGTATTCATCGACATCATCGGCCGGCCGCTGACACCGATGTCTTATGCTGGAGTTGCCCGGCGCACCGCTTATCGCGGCGCATACTACGCCGGTGCAGCCACCGTTGGTGCAGCAGCAGCCTACGGCGCGGCAGCTGCCTATGGAGCGTATGCCCGCCCCGCCTGCGGCTACTACCCCTATCCGCCTTGTTACTAGAAGCAGTGCAGGCCTCGGTCGGAGTGCTATTTGCAGCGAAGTTTATGGGAGTTTGCCATGAAGCAACTTGCGATCGTCGCCACCGCTTTCAGCCTGATCGTATGGGCAACGGTCTCGGCCCTGGCCCAAGGGACGTCGGGCGTCCCGGGATCGCCCAGCGCGACGATCGCGATCGATGGAAAGCAACTTCCGCCGCCTGACCCGAAGTTCGGCGGCGTGATCAAGGATGACGCGCTGCAGTCGAAGCCATGGTGGGCGCCCAGAGTCGTGCCGCCGAAAGGCGCACCGAACGTGCTCTTGATCATCACCGACGACGCCGGCTTCGGCGTGCCGAGCACCTTCGGCGGTGTCATTCCGACGCCGACCATGGACCGCATCGCGAACGATGGCCTGCGCTACAATCGCATGTTCTCCACCGCGCTGTGCTCGCCGACCCGCGCCGCGCTGATCACCGGGCGCAACCACCACTCGGCAGGCTTTGGCGTGATCTCCGAGCAGTCGACCGGATTCCCCGGCTACAACAGCATCATCGACCGGGACAAGGCAACGATCGGGCGCATCCTGCTTGAGAACGGCTACGCCACGTCGTGGTTTGGCAAAGACCACAATACGCCGGCCTTTGCCGCAAGCCAGGTCGGACCGTTCGACCAGTGGCCCACCGGCATG
>JBGQLL010000159.1:0-7529 GCA_041500065.1 Pseudolabrys sp. | reverse complement strand
GTCTTCATGCTCATCGTCGCCTCCCATCTATTGACCATCTAACCGCAATGATGATCTCGGCGGGCGTGATCAAAGTGGCGCTACGGCCGCACTTTGTACACGACGTCGTGCTCGCGCACGTGCCCGACCACCTTAGGCCGAAATCATCGTTCGGTCCCACTTCGGTCGCCGGCGCATGATTAACCTCGAGAGACTCAACCCTTTGGCTGAAATCGGTGGTGTGTCCGCCGATGTGGATCACGTCGCCAACCCGCAGCGTGCCGGATTCGAGCCGCAGGGTCGCGACTGACAGGTTGGTGGAGTAGTGGGTCACGACGCCGATGCGCTCCCCCGGCGGAGCGGATTGCGCGGGCAGGCTGGGCGTCGGTTTGACCGCGGCGTTCGTGGTCGGCGTGACTTTCTTGGGTGATGAGCGCCGAATCTGCGCCTTCTTCGCTGGCTTTTTTTTGGCCGTCGCGGTCTTTCTGCGGGTGGTCACCTTGGCGACCTTGGGTTTCTTGCGCTTTGCCTTGGTCTTGGTCTTTCCCTTGGCTTTCTTTCTTGTCGGCATTAGTGCCTCCTACAACAAGCCATCGTACTGGCTCGACTTACCCGCTTGAAGGGGCAGGTGTATGGGCGCTTGTGACGTGCGCTCATATGCTTTGGGTCAAAAGCGCACATTGGCCCAGAGCTTAACTAGCCGGCCTATCGCGCTGGTGCCAATCCGGTGCCAATTCCGGCGCCTCATTCCGTTCCCGCAAATGTCGCTTCATCTCAATAGTCTAAGCAAAGCCCGGCCAGCCTTTGTCTTTAATTCCTTGGAGTCCAGCGTTCCATCGCGATCCGGATTTGCGGCATTGAAGCGCTTTTCAACGACTGCAAGGTATTCGTTTTTTGTCAACGTCCCGTCGTGATCCGGATCGGCATCGTCCAGTTCCCTCGCCGACAGATGACCGCGAAGCTCCCGACGATCAAGGGTTCCGTCGTGATCACGATCGAGGCGATCAAATAAGGCTGACGCCGCCTTTTTCGCCTCTTCGAGATCAACGGTCCCATCGTTGTCGGTGTCGAGTCCGTACAGTGGATCGCGGCGTGACCTCGCGAAGGTGACCTCTCCGTAGGTACACAAAGCGAGCGCAACTGAAATGCTCATGACGACTTCTCGCCTAGATTTCATCATTTGATTTGACCTCTCTCGGTTCTCTTTCCTGTGTGAGCTTCCTGCGTCTGTTCAATGCTTTGAGAGCACCACCTCTTGCTGTCGATTTGCGCGCTCGGTAGCCTTTGCAATGTGCTCAGGCTGTGCAGCAAGCTGGGGCGTTAGATAGTGGGCGTCAGGTACCGCGTTTGTAAACTCATAGTCGCTTTTATCGCCGGAGCCAGCGCGATCGTAGCGATCGCGGCACGCGCATCCGCGCAGCAACCCGTCACCTTGCCGCCAATTGAGGTCATAGGCATCACGCCTATTCCGGGCTCAGAGCTTGATCGCAGCAAGATTCCTGCGAATGTCCAGACGATACCATCCTCCGATTTCGACCACGCAATATCGCCGAGTTTGGTAGACGCCATGATCAGGGCATTACCGGGCGTGTCGCGCAGCGACCAAACCGGTAATCCGTTCCAGCCAAACATTGACTATCGTGGCTTCACAGCGTCGCCCGTGCCCGGCACGCCACAGGGTCTTGCGGTCTATCAGAATGGAGCGCGCATCAATGAAACGTTCGGCGACACGGTCAACTGGGACCTTATCCCTGAAATGGCGGTCAATCGCATGACGCTGACACCGAACAATCCGGTCTATGGCCTTAACGCCCTGGGCGGCGCAATTTCCATCGAAATGAAGAACGGTTTCAATTATCAGGGTACGCAGGCCGAATTAAGGGGAGGTTCATATGGAAGAGTCGGAGCTTCTGCCCAGGCTGGCGGCCAGAAAGGAAACTTGTCGGGTTACATCACGGCCGATGCGGTGAATGAGGCCGGTTGGCGTGACTTCTCGTCGTCATCGCAATTGCGCCGCATGTATCTCGACCTGGGTGCCCGCGGCGACCAGACCGAATTCCATCTTTCCTTTACGGGCGCGGACAACAGGCTTGGCTCGGTTGCCGCGACGCCGGTGGAGATGCTCAATCAGAGATGGTCAAGCGTCTATACCTGGCCTCAAAACACGCACAACCAGCTTGTCTTTCTGCAGGCCTCGGCGAATTACAATCCAAGCGACACGGTTTTGCTCCAGGCCAACGCCTATTATCGTGGTTTCCGGCAAAGTCACGTCGATGGCAACACGACGGATGCGCAGCCTTGTGCAGTGCCCGGGGTGCTTTGCTTCGGCGATGATGCGACGCCTCTTCTGAACTTTGCGGGCACCCAAGTGCCCGATGTCTTTGGATCCAATCTTGGCCAGATTGACCGCACCTGGACAAGCGCCAATACCTTCGGAGGAGCGCTGCAAGCAACAAGCACGGCTAAGATGTTAAATCACGACAACCATTTCGTCTTCGGGGCCAGTATTGATCACGGCCTTGTTCGTTTCGCCGGCAACAGCGAACTAGGGACAATCGACTCGAACTTGTTCGTCACCGGGACCGGCGTATTGATCCAGCAGCCGGCCGCGGATCTTTCGCCGGTGAATTTGCATACGAGAAGTACTTATACGGGCATCTATGCGACAGACACGATCGATATAAATTCGAACTTGTCTGTGACAGCGGGTGCCCGCTTCAACGTTGCCCAGATCAAGCTCGACGATACGCTCGGCACACGACTCGATAGTGACAATCGCTTTTCACACTTAAATCCTGTAATCGGACTGACCTACAAGATCATGCCGAACGTAACAGCCTATGCCGGTTACTCGCAGGCAAATCGCGCTCCTACCCCCCTCGAACTCGGGTGTTCCGACCCGACGCATCCTTGCTTGATCGACACCTTTCTGATTTCCGATCCTCCGCTCAAGCAGGTGGTCTCTTATACCTACGAAGCTGGCCTGCGCGGCACCGAGTTCGGCCAGAAGCTGAAATGGAATATTGGGGCCTATAGGACGATCAGCAAGGATGACATTATCAACGTTGCGAGTGAGATCAGCGGCTTTGGATTTTTCCAGAACGCAGCGAAGACGAGGCGGCAAGGCATTGAGGCTGGCTTAACGTACAAGGAAGACCGCTGGAGCGCCTATGCCAACTACGCGTTTGTCGACGCGACCTTCCAAACACCACTAACTTTGTCTTCCCCGCAAAATCCGGCCGCCGATGCTGATGGAAATCTCTTCGTTGTACCCGGCGACAAAATTCCGGGGATTCCACAGCAACGCTTTAAAGTCGGCTTCGAATATTCAATCACACAACCCTGGACCGTGGGCGCCGATCTAAATGCCGTCGGCAGTCAATATTTGATTGGCGATCAATCAAACCAAAATCCGAAAGTGCCGGCCTATTGGGTCGTCAATATGCACACCTCTTACAAGATCAACAAGAATGTGGAGGTTTTCGGCCTCGTGCAAAATCTCTTCAACCAACGCTACTACGCGGCCGGAACATTCTTCGATACGCAGGGCATTTCGTTTCTCACTTTCAACGATCCTCGGACTTCTGTTCCGGGCATGCCGCTAGCGGCCTATGCCGGCATTCGCGCCACATTCTGACGCCGATCCATCGCAGGTCGGCATCAATGTGCTTGCCGACGTGACACTTCCCTTTCCGGCGAGAAAAAAACGGCGTGCAATTGGCGTTCTTTGCGCCAGTGCACGCCGTTCGCTCTCATATTTATCTAACGTGAGTTGGAATATCAGAACTCGGCGGGCAAGTAGCCATTGATCTCAAGGCCGATGCAGATTTCCACGAGAGTAGGAGTCGTCCAAACCATGAGACTTTCCTCCGATTTTTCGATTGTGTCGCGCATGATAGCGCCCAATCGGCAAGGTGACAACTGCTCGCTGCGTCTCACAGTTCCACGATTAAGCTGACGCTTCCGCGTCTTCGTGCTGCTTAGTGGGCACGCTAGCAGCGTCGCCATAGGCCAAGGACCCGAGTATCGCGACTGCTGCGGCCGGCGCGACTGACGAAACGGCCGCGCGGACGCCCGGCGCTGTGTCGACAAAGGCATCGAAATCGATGCAGTCGCGGGAAAGGCGCCGCGCCACCTCTCGCAGTAAGCCGGCACCGATGCCGGCGACGACGACCGGCGCGTTTGCCGGCAGCCGGCCTCGCGACAGCACCACCATACCACCGTCCGTAACGGCGCGAATCTGAGCTTCGACAAAAAATTGCGCCAATGCTGTCCACGCGGACGTATCGGCATCATCAACATCGCGTCCAACGATGCGCGCCAGCCGCGCCAGCGACGCAACCGCGGTCTTGGCACGGCCGTCGGCACTCGCCATCTGATCCGCTCCATCCGGAAGGCTGCCGAGAATTCGATGTACATCGGCCATGTTAGCGAAGTTTTCGTGGATCATTTCGGTCCAGCCTCCCGCGAAAGGCACTCGGTTGGCGGTGGCCATGAGAAAGCTGCGAACCAATCCGGTATAGACAAGTTCACCATTGGCAAGTCGCTCGGCATCGGTGTAGCCGCACGCAGCGACGACACCTTTGACGATTGGGACGATATCTGTCGTCGTCGAGCCCATGTCCATGAATAAAGATGAACCGATCCATTTACTGACAACCGAGGCACTGGCAAACCAATTGGCGGATGCAATATCGGTGACATGCTTGGCTGCATCCGCGGGGGCCACAAAACCGGCGCGGCCGGCATAGACCATGACATGGCTGGGTGCCAGTTCGCGCACGGCCGCCGCGGTAAGGCTCGCAACGCCCTCCGCTCGCGACGAGAAAGTGTCTGCCAATTCGCCGGTCATCGTGACTACTTGGCAGTCGGCTGAGCCGATCAGCGCCTTAACCTCAGCAAAGGATTGAGTCAGGCGCTCAAGCCCGAGCCGTAACGGCGCGGCGACCTGAACTGCCGCAACGATGCGGCCACCTTCGGAGCGCGCCGCTTTCAGATGTGCGCCGCCGATATCCCAGCCTACTACCGCCATCGCACCCTCCGTTAAACTGGAATATATCCTCAGTGAATTAAACGCACGATTTTAAACTCGCAATATCGGTCGTCAGGTCGGGAGTCAGTATGGAAATCATTCCAGTCATTGACCTTAAGGACGGAATAGTGGTTCACGCGCGAATGGGGCGGCGCGAACTCTACCGCCCGATCCAGACGCCCTTTGCGCGTACTAGCGATCCGATCGACGTGGTGGCCGGGGTCATGTCAATCTACCCATTCGCCACCTTCTATATTGCCGACCTTGACGCCATCGGTGGCAGCGGAAGCAACCACGCCGCCATCGTGAGAGTGAGGCAAGCGTTTCCGCAAGTTACTTTCTGGCTCGACAACGGTATCGCCGACCTCGACACCGCCACGACGTGGCTGCAGCAAGGCCTTGGTCATTTAGTCCTCGGCAGCGAGACGCAAGCCGACACGGCTATCGTTTGTCGCTTTTCCGAAGACCCTCGCTTTGTGCTGTCGCTCGATTTTCGCGAGGGCGAATTCCAAGGCCCCTCGACGCTACTAACGCAAGCCGACTGCTGGCCACAGCGAGTGATCGTAATGACACTAGATCGAGTTGGCAGCCAATCGGGACCAGACTTGGAACGACTCGGCACCATAAAGGCGGCAGCCGAGGAACGGTCAATTTATGCGGCAGGAGGCGTACGCGATGCTCGCGACCTGCGGGCCCTCGCGAACGCGGGCATAGCGGGTGCATTGGTCGCGTCCAGCTTGCACAATGGACGAATCACGACCGCGGACATTCACGAGCTAGCAAAATCGATCAAACAGGGAGCTGTACAAGGTAGCTCCCTGCTCTAATCATTATAGAGCGACATCCAATTAGATCGAGAACGAGACTTTCCAATTCCGCAGAATCGTTCACCTCTTTGTCACCTATGCGGCGAAAGGATGCTTGACTTGATCGCGCTTGGCGACCACCTCGGCGGCCTTTGGCTCGCCAGCAACCGCGCGAGCGATGGCTTCCTTAGTGGCACGGTAATTATAGTCTTGGATTTTCTTGTCGTCCGCCGCCTCCCAATGAATGAAAACGCCGACACACATAAACAGATTGTCGGCCTCATCCTGCGGGATAACCCCTTCTGCCACGCTGTCTGCCACGGCCTTGGCAACCGCATGCTGAGCTGGCCCGAACATTTGCACCGCTTGTTTGGCGCCTTTGATAGTGACCTTATTAAACAGCACCGTCGCGGGCTTACACATTAGGTTCGGCGCCACCAACGCAAGCAGCGATGTGAAACCGTCCTTGTTGTTCGTCAGGCAATTTGCAAACGCCGTTTCTGCGGCGCTTCCGCGCGGCCCCATAATGAGATCAATGTGCGCGACCTCATTGCCTTCGCCGACGAGTGATTCACCAACGCATAGTCCGCTAACTTTTGCCATCGCCATCTCCTCCCAAGGAAACATTGCACCTTCACCGACCCAATCATGAAGTGGTCGGCGGAACGGCTATCCTTGTTGTCAGCATCCGAAACCCGGACCGGTTAGCCAGATAGCGGCAGAGTGAAGTCAATCACCGTTGCGTGCCCTCGGCAAGATGTTCCGTAGCCGATGCGCGAAAAGCGTTGCTACCGTGAGGTCAGCACTGGTACCGGGATTGATGTCCGCTTTTTTCAGTTCCGCATCCCAGGCAAGAACGGCTGCCAAAACATCCTCCAGCCGGCTGGCCTTCCGCACCAATGCAGCTAGGGGTCCCGCCTGTTCGCGAGTCTTGCCGGCGACAGTTGGACCGTGCTTGCGGACGATATGACTATCCGGAAATGCCGAGAGGAAGTCGAGGTAAGTGACGAGTGTCGCCAGCCGCCGATCTGCCGATCTTGCAAGCGTGGCGACGAGCAAAGGCTCGCCCCGCTCAAAAACATCCGCAAAGTCCGTCACATACTGTTGGGCAACGCGATCGCGGTCCGCTGCCTCGGCCATGGCCTCGCGGAGGCTGGTTGTAGCGGGCGCAAATACATCGTGGCGTTCAGCCCTTCCCAAGCCGGCTGGCGATGCGCGTACGATGGCCTGAAAGGCAAGCTCGGCATCATCCCTATCAAGAGCTCTTAGTGCCTTCGAAAGCGAACGCCGCAGGTCGGATGACTTAGTCTCCGCCGCAGCCGCGAGAGGCGCGCAAAGTAAAATAATACCGAGGTTTGTATTGGTCTTGACCGCTGCCGCAGTCGCTTTGACGGCACCGAAAATTCGTGCCCCCACCCTTTGTCCGGTTGCGGCGAGCGGGCCCGCAGCCGCCGCGGCGCTTCGTTCAAAATCCTTTACGTCCAAACGGTGGCCATCGGCGAACACGTGGACGTTGCCGGGTTTTGGCGCGTCGAGTTCATCTCGGCAGGCACCTTCAAACGCGCTGGCGACCTGATTTGGCCATTCGGGAGCCAGCTTAGACATTGCGCTGGGCCTGCATCGGCAAGCTCGCAATCAGATCGCTCGCAAGCGCAGCGGCAATGTCGATCGACGTCGTTCGCTGCAATCCCGACCACGCTGGCATGCTGTTT